>BQIV01000001.1 GCA_021604005.1 Nitrospirales bacterium
CTCTAGCGAAACCTCATCCGTTCTCAGGGAATACACATGCCCAATCGAACGCAAGCACACACGTCAACCAGATGAAAGAGTCGTGGCACGGCTAGAGCCTGCAGGCGTCAGAGCATAGGTACTAAGAAAAAGTTAAAAAACAATAGTTTGAACTGTGTAGTTACCAGAAAGGAGCGTTGAAATTGACTGATCCAACACAAGTCGAGGTCGGGCGTATCGCGTCGTTATGGCGATATCCAGTGAAGTCGATGATGGGTGAAGAATTATCTTTGTCTCAGGTAAAGGAACGTGGGATATTTGGTGACCGGTCCTATGCGATTTTGGATCATTCGGACGGGAAAATTGCTACAGCCAAAAACCCCAGGAAATGGCCGACGCTATTTTCGTTTCAGGCGGCATTCCCTGATGCAATGGATGCGGCTGACCACGTGTCTCCGGTTCACATCACATTGTCAAATGGAACGTTGCTGACTAGTGAGCGGGATGATGTTGATGATAAGCTTTCCAAGGTGCTCAATCGCGAGGTCATGTTAGTGATGACTGAGAATGGTGTGGTAAAAGGTGTCCGGTCGCCGCTTCCTGCGTCCTGGACCGCTCACTCTGAGGAATACTGGCCTGATGTCGATGGTCGCGATCATCGCGATACCGTGACAGATTTTTCGCTCCCTCAAGGAACATTTTTCGACGCGGCCATGGTCCATATTCTTACGACCGCCACAGTCTCTCAGCTTCATGAGAGCTATCCCGATGGACAGTTCGCCGTCTCTCGCTTTCGTCCCAATCTTGTGATCGAAACAACGGAAGGCACCAAGGGATTTGCAGAAAATGCATGGATTGGACAGACCCTTTCCATTGGAGATCATGTTCGATTGAAAGTATCCGGTCCGTGTGCCCGTTGTGTCATGACCACATTATCGCAGGGAGATCTTCCTAAAGACCCCGGTATCCTGCGTACGGCACTCAAGCACAATCACGGGAATGTCGGAGTCTATGCGTCAGTCATACAGGGAGGATCCATTCGACGCGACGACCGGATACATTTGGAGATGTCATCAGATGCGTTTTGAGGCTGGAGTTTCGCTATTCGTATTTTGAGTGCATGGAACGTAATTAAAGCGGTTCAGAACGCATACACGCTGAAACGTGGGCGTTTCTTATCCTCGTCCGCGAAACGTGAGTTCCGCAATAGCAGACTTATCGAGTTCGCCTTTTCCTCGTTGGACTAGCCGACGGTATTGCTCGAGTGTGGCCGTTGCAAGTGGAAGTGTGAGCCCTTGTTCTTGTCCCATGTCAACAGCGATGCCAGAGTCTTTCGCGGCATGTGCAGCTGAAAAGTAACATTCATGGTCTCTATTGACCATATCATTCCCATCGGTTTCCAGTACCCGCGAGGCAGCGCCTGTCTGAGCAAACACTTCTTGCAACATGGCGAGGTCAAGACCCAGCGCCTGGCCTAACCCTAGGCCTTCGGCGAGTCCTGCCGTATTAATGTTCATGACCATGTTGACGAGTGCTTTGACTTTGGCGGCCTCGCCGGCTTGACCGATATGTCGAAGTGCTATGCTCATGGATTGAAGCAGCGGTTCGGCGCGTTGGAATGCTTCCGGTTTTCCTCCACACATCAGATAGAGCGTGCCTTCCCGGGCTTGCGTAATGCTACTGGCCATGCAGGCTTCGAGGCTTTGTCCGCCGTGTTGTTCGACTAATGTTTCAATTTCTATGTGAAGTGCCGGAGTATTTGTGGCGCAATTGATGAATAAGCAATGTGAGGCATGGGCTAAGAGACTATCAGGCGAGTTTGGTTTGTAAATATCCCGCATGGCTTGATCATCGCTCACGACCGTGATGACGATATTGGAGTGCTTGGCAACGTCTGCGGGTGTCGTGGCGGCCTCAACAAGCAACTCCTCGACTAACGACGTCATGGCGATGGGGTTTGTATCAAAGACTTTTGTTAACCTATAACCATGGTCATGAAGTCGCCGGGCCATATTGGCCCCCATTCGTCCGATTCCGACAAATCCTACCCGGAACTCAGTTTTATGCATCGGATAGTACTCCTTTACGCTGTCACCTTGAGGCTATAAATTTGATAGATGTGAGCCTGTGTGAACATTGATTCTACTATGTACCATTATTCGAATAGTGTTGCCAGTGCTATCTAAATTGACGGAAAATTTCTGGGTTTGTCTAGACCTCTTGTGAGCAAAACAGGTATGGTATCGTTTCGTGTTGTATCCTTCATCAACCTACAAGTAGGAAGACTGTCATGACTCAACAGAGCCAAAGTGCACCACCTCGTGTCGCGATTCTCATGGGTAGTCGAAGTGATCTTGAAACAATGAATCATGCGAGCGACATGCTCAAGAAATTACAAATTGCTCATGAAGTAAGAATTTTGTCTGCGCATCGTGCGACAGATGCCCTTTTAGACTATATTGGGGATGCAGAGAAGCGTGGAGTGCAAGTGATCATTGCTGGAGCCGGTGGGGCTGCTCATTTGGCCGGCGTCATTGCGGCCAAAACAATGCTCCCGGTTCTAGGAGTCCCCATGCAGTCCAAAGCGTTACAGGGGATGGATTCACTCCTGTCTATTGTGCAAATGCCCAAAGGCATACCGGTTGGGACGTTGGCCATTGGTTCAGCCGGGGCAGCGAATGCCGGACTGTTGGCGGCGGCGATCTTAGCCCTAGCCGATCAAGGCGTCCGCGATCGGCTGACGGCATTTCGTGAAGAGCAAACTCAAAAGGTTTTAGCCGATCAAATCGTAACCTGAAGACGTATATCAGAAACTGTGTTTCAGCTGTTTCATTTGAAAGTTTCTGACTCGTCTTCTATAGCCGTTTCAGTTATGCCGAATCTATATGTCGTCGTACTGAATGCTGATTGGCCCTTCATTATTGAACCGTCAATCGCCTGCAGGTCATCCAGGCGGGCATAACCTTCCTTGTGTTCACGTTGTACCGCGCTGGGCTATAGCCGATTCCATGAACTTTGACACCTTGAAGTCCTTAATTCCGCAGGGAAAGTCAGGGTGGCTCAACTGAAATGTATTAGGATTCGCTATAGTTGTATTTTCCTGTTTGGAATGTATTTGGATTCGCTATAGTCGTTGAAAGCGTGGAATCCGGCTTCCGTCTTTCTCAACGTCTTCTTCAAAGAGATGCCTCGGCCTGACCCACAGGCCGTGTTCGCCATAGAGCGCCCGGTAGACCACAAATTCTTCTTCCGTCTCACTATGCCTGGCGCATCCAATGACCTGATAGTCCTTCCCTTTGTAATGCCGGTATCGTCCGTTTTCAACCATCACGGTTCTCCTTTGTGTGCTCTCAATTCATGATCCAACTGTTGTTTTTAGGATGAAAGTGGAAATTGCTGTCGATAGGCGAACAGGGCAATACTCGTGGCCATTGCCGCATTTAAGGAGTCGACGGTTTTGGCCTGAGGAATCATGACCGTGTGTTGAAACTGTGCATCTGGCAACCCAAGGCCTTCTTCTCCGACCAGCAGTCGAATATGTTCAGGCCATTGCCAGGTCGAAAGGTCGTTTCCCTTGAGATCCAGAGATACAATCCATCGACAAATTTCAGGGTGGCTCAGGTCACGAATCTCCGGACCTTCCCACAGCGATTGCTCGAAGATGGTTCCGCTCGATGCCCGGATCGTTTTGGGATGAAACGGGTTAGCCGCTTCCTGTAACACTATCAGTTTCTGTACGCCGAAAGCCGAGCAGCTACGTATGACCGTTCCGAGATTATTCGGGTTGCCGAGTGGGCACAGCACTTCGACTCCTTCCGGGGGAACAGAGAGATTGGCGGATGGGACCATGGGGGTATGACACACGAGAAGAGGAAACGCCGTTCCCGCAGTATCGAGTTGTTGAAAGAGTGTATCCGCCAGGTGAAACGCACGTACGTGTTCTGGTACCTCTGGCAGTTCGTGATGTTGTGAAGAGTAGAGATATTCCTTGCAAAGTGTTGGATGACGAGACACTGTTTCCTGAATAATCTTCCTGCCCGCGACAAGGCATTGTCCATGTTTCTGAATTCCTTTCCGCTCACATAATGATACCCAACGTTTGAAGTGGATATTTTTTGTGCTCGTGATGCGTCGTTCATGATCGACTGCAGGGCTTGAAGGACGAGGAGGCATAGTCTGAAAACGAGAAGTCATGGGTATCGTTGGGGTGTCTTTTTTGGTGTTCAGCTTCAAAGAGAATAATGCACAGCATTCTAACAGAACCAGCATTCAGAAACCGGTGTTTTAGCCGATAGAAACTATAGGTGAATCGAGGGGTGTGTGATGTGTGAGGGCTCTCACATTGTGGATGCGGCAGGTTTGCATAGGGACCGCCATGCCGACATTGACTATGAGCTGTGAGCGATGATGAGGCTACGGAGAGGATTGGTTATCAGCTATTTTTTGTAAGGAGACGGATGCATGTTTAAGCTGTGGTCTGGAGACGACAAGAAATCGACAGAGGCAAAACTGGAAGACCGTCAATTGAGTGCGGTGGCGTACGTCGATGGACATGATGCCGCGGCTCAGGCTTCCGAAGCATTGGCTAAAATTTTACGTGTATTAGGCCGGTATTCATTCGATCTCGATTATGCCGTGGTTGAAGATATTGAAAAAGACTTTGAACGGTGGGCGATGCACGTTCTGGTGGGGACGACGGCCGTGGAAGATGACGAGCCACTGACCGAGGGTCGACGGGATTGGGGAGGACTCAACCAATTCGTCAATATGCATCGGCAGCAGGAAAAAAAGTACGTCTCCGAAAGTTTGGGAGATCTTCGAGATGTCTTGTTAACCTTTACGCAAACCATTGGACAGACAGTGATTGATGATCAGGAGACTGATCGACAACTCGCGATGCATCTTGGAGAATTACAGACGGCTTCCGAAACCCATTCTGCGGAAGAAATGAAAAATGCCCTGCTTCTTGCGGTGCAAGGGATCAGTCAGGTCATTGTGGAGCGCAAAGAGCGTCAGCAAGCGCATGTCGAGTTATTGGGATCAAAACTGCAAAAAATGCAAGTGGAACTTGGGCAAGCGCGTGCGCAAATGACCCTGGACCCACTCACGAAGCTCTATAATCGAACAGCTTTGGACACGCAGTTGGAGCGTGTCGTGGGCCTGCATCTTCTTGCGGGATCGGCGGCCAGTGTCTTAATGATTGATGTCGATCATTTTAAGCAGGTGAATGATACGTATGGTCATCGAGCCGGCGATGCCGTGTTGCAACAGTTTGCCGATCGACTGGTGTCGACCTTTTTGCGGAAATCGGATTTTCTTGCTCGCTATGGAGGCGAAGAAATGGTCGTGTTGCTTCAGAGCGATGGATTGGATGTGAGTACCAGAGTTGCGGAGCGGTTTTTAGAGACTATCAGAAGTACGCCCTTCGATCATGAAGGAACGGAGATTCCCATCACGGCTTCTATAGGGTTGGCGGAGCTTATGCCTGGAGAGTCCGCGGCGTCCTGGGTTGAGCGAGCAGACCGGGCGCTCTATCAGGCAAAGGAAACGGGACGCGATCGTCTGTGTGTGGCACCCGGAACCGTAGCGGTCTAACGGAACGGGTTGAGAATCCATAACCGTTAGGTCTGTTCGGATTGCGTGTCCTGTGTGAGGCCAGAAGCCAGGATTGTCGTGGCGATGTGGAGGGGGCGTTCGATTTCTGCTGCGCTCCCGATGTGTGTTTGGAAAAATCCGGCGATTTCCGAAAGACCTTCAGGAATGTGCGTGACAATGGCCAGAACATCTTCAGGGCATAGGTCAAGCCATTCGTGTGCTGCCAGAGTAGCCTCCTGCACCGCCTCTTCCGTATCCGTGCGGCACCAGAGATCGGCGAGTCGTCCTGCGAGGGCCACACAGTACATGATGGCCTGTTGCTCCTCGGTGCAATCAGGTCTGTTATCAGGTTGGTGACTGGCATCGATGGCGAGTTGTAATGCTTGTGGAAGTTGCCAGGATTCCGCCATCCAACTTCCCATCTTGGCATGATCGCATCCAAAGTACTGTGTTTCGAGCATGTGGAGTTGTGTGTGGTTGTTTTTCGCATCCATGGTCAATGTCCGTGCGACTTCCGGTGCCACCTCGTTTAATGCCAAGAGCCCAATGTCTTGAAGCAGTGCAGCAATAAAGACCAGTTCGGGGTCGGGGAGTTTGCACCAATGCCCTAACGTTCGGCCGGCAATGCTGGCAATGATAGAGCGGCGCCAGAATTTCGAATGGTCCATTCCGACATGCTCGGGATGATTCATGTCCTGACATAATCGATAGAAACAGAAAGACAAAGCCAGGGAGTTGACGGCATTGATGCCGAGCAATGTAACCGCTTGAACGATATTGCTGACGGTATGGCGAGTTCCGCCGTAATAACTGGAGTTTGCAATGTGCAGAAGCCTTGCAACGATTGCAGGATCTTGACTCATTAATGCCGCCAATTTTTCAAGGTCTGTATCTTCATTTCGGCACATTTTTAAAATGTGTGACGCAATTGGCGGAAGAGCCGGAAGGCCTAATGATTGCCGTAACCGGTCGAATAGCAACCCATGTTCGCCTGAATGCCAGAGTGAGTCTTCAGCGAGCTTCTGTGAGGCTTTCGGTGTGTGTATGCTGTTGTCGATCAATGCCGTGTTCTCCAGCGTTCAAATAATAGACGAGATGGCTTGCCTATAGTTTCGGTGAAAAATATTCAGGCTTAAGTGGAAATTCGGCTAGGATGCCCTGACACCTATTCAGGCAGGCCACTTGGTAGGAACATCTAGAGGGAATATTCTAGCCCCATTCTGAAAGAAAGACGGGGGCCGGGAAATCCAAGGTATTCTTCGTATGCGGCATTGGTGACATTTTCGAATATTCCGAAAAGACGCCAGGCGGGTGTAGGGCGGTACGTGATCGCAAGATCGGCTTTGACATACCCCCCGACCCTATCCTCTTCCGTCGGAATTTGGAGGTCAAAGCGTCTGCCGATGACTCGGACTTGAGTCCGTATGGTCCATGCTGATGTGGGGTGAGCCGTCAGTATGACGCCGCCGCTCCACTCCGGTCGATTACGAAGGGGATCTTCGGTACCCTTAATGTCCGTATTCAGGTAGGTCATAAACCCTTTAACGGATAATCCTGTTAGCGGAGTGAAGAGGGTTGATAATTCAAGCCCTTGCGTATTGACGGTTTGAAGATTGACGAGGCGAAATGTATTCATTCTCGCGAGTACGGGATCCAGGTCGATGAGTTGTGAAAAGCGATGGTGAAAATAGGTGAGTTCAATCTCCGGGCCGTCGTGCCCTAAGCTCTGGTGAATGCCAATGTCCCATCCTTGGCTACGTTCCGGCTTTAACTGCGGATTGCCGATTGCCGGATCACTGAGGCTCGCCATGCTCGGAAGTTTAAACCCTTCTCCATATCCAGCACGTATGCGTGTCGAGGTCGTAGCATGATAGCTCAGAGCCACCCGTGGGTTTATCGCTACGTCAAACCCTTCTGGAATATCCATTCGAAGACCTACCGTAGCCTGAATATCTGACAGGAGGGTCCCTGATATTTCCGTGAAGAGGGCATGGGTCGATCGTGTGTTGTGAAAATTCGTGTGTTGATCTGTTGGAGCCCCGAGCGCTGTGAGTTTTTGAATGCCATCGCGCTTGCCAATTTCCTGGGTGAGTTGCATGCCGCCGGCAAGCGACCAATCTGGAGTCAGAGCCATCGTATGTCGCCAGGTTGGTTGAATGCGGGTATACGTTGTGCGAAACGTATGTGGAGGAATCCGAAAGATTGCCGGAGCTGACGCAACGCCTGGATTGTCGCTGTCTTGCGTACGTCGAAAGATATTGAGCGACAGGGTGTGTTTCCAATGATCTGTCGGATTATGGGTCAACTGAAGTCCCGACACGAGTTCGGCGGTACTGCGTTTTTCAGGTTCTCGAATGAAGGCTAAGCGTGGCCCACCGCTACCTTCTGGAAAGCTCTGGGTTGACGTGTGGGTGAATTGCCCGGTGAGGCGGAGCGTCACAGGAAGATCCGTGTTCCACTGTATATGCCAGCCTGCGGTTCCCAATTCAAACCGATCATGCTTGATCTGTTCATCATTTCGAGTGTGTGACAGAGATACCGCATAGGTGAGCGGACCAACGGGGCCATTGGCCTGGAGCAGCGCTCGAGTAAAACCAAACCGTCCGGCCGCACCACGGATAAGTTGATGCGATTCCTGCCCTCCTGATTGTGTGATGATATTCACAGCTCCTGAAACGGCTTCAGACCCATACAGCGCTGATAGGGGACCACGAATGATTTCAACTTTCTCGATTCGTTCCGGCGTGAGCGTCGAGAGGTCAACCGAGCCACCTCGTTGATTGGTAGGGTCATTGATTGGGACGCCATCGAGCATAATTAACGTAAAATTTGGATCGCCTCCTCGAATATAGATTGAATTGATTCCTCCTCGCCCGCCCATCTCATCGACATGAAGACCGGGAACTTGCTGCAGGATTTCGCTGAATCGATGGGCTTGTTGATCGACAATGTCCGATCGGGAAATGACGGTGACGCTGGCGGGCATACGGGAGATTGTGGTTGGGAGTGCTGTGGCACTGACAACAACCGGATCGAGTTGGGCAATCTCTGAGTCCTCCGATGCCTGCGATATACCCGCGCTATAGAACAGGCAGGCCAGCAGAAGTAGGTGACCGAAGAGGAGCGTGAGCGGCCTATGGATGTGCCTGTTCAGACAGAATGATCGGCATGTAAAGAGGCGAAGCGTGTTATTACTGCAAATCCTACTTTTTCCTAATACATGAGACAAAGACTTTATCATTTACAAACAAATAGAGGAGAATGGGTTTGGTGACGATGGAAGCATAGATTATTGGAAGTGGCAACAAATAATTCAAAGGGTGGTCACATTCTTTTAACGTCTTGCCATAAGAGATTTTCTGCTGTTCAGTATGACAGAGGCTTGTGGATGTCTTATATCTCTGACAGGCAATGCGAGAACATGATACCTTCTAGGTATACCATGTCGATACATCGGTGAGTCGAACGGGTCGGTCACGTCACCTCAGCAGGCTGCACGCATGTGCTGTCGTGACGCTCTTCATCGCACGCAGTCGAGGATTGCGGAAATGAGTTTTCATTGTAGGATTGTCGGCTCAAACCTGCCGTGGGTCAGGGAGTTATGATGGGTCCAATACGTATACTTTCCGTCGTCATCCCGGTCTTTAATGAGCGGCGGACAATTGAGGAATTGCTGCGGCGTGTTCTGCACGTTGAACTCACCGGAGTGGCAAAAGACATCGTGATCGTGGATGATGGATCAACTGATGGAACCACGGAATGGTTGCGAGCATTTCTGAATACGCAAGCGCGAACAGGAACACGTTCCACCTCATCTCACATTGAAGACATCGTGATATCTCAAAACGTGAAGGTTCTGTTTCATGCGCAGAATCATGGGAAAGGGGCCGCATTAGTTCGAGGTTTTCACGAGGTCAGTGGAGATATGATACTTGTGCAGGATGCGGATTTAGAGTATGACCCTCGAGATTATGCCGATCTCATTGCACCACTTTGCCGCGATACTGCAGATGTGGTCTATGGTTCGCGATTTCTTTCTCGCACAACCCCGGCGTGGACAATGGCTGGGTATGTCGGGAATAAATTGGTGACCGCGGCTTCCAACCATATGACAGGACTGTCTCTGACCGATGTGTGGACCGGATACAAGGTCTTCAAGCGATCGGTGATACAGCAGATAGTCTTGAAGGAATCGGGTTTTGAACTTGAGCTTGAATTAACGAGTAAGGTGGCGTATGGAGGGTGGAGGATTTGCGAAGTGCCCATTACCTATCAACCTCGTAGTCGAGCAGATGGGAAAAAAATTACATGGAAAGATGGCCTGAAAGCCATGCATTGTCTGTTTCGGTATCGTCGGAGCAAGCTTCTCGGTCAGCAAAGCAAAGTCCAGAAAATCTGCAACCCATAAGATCCTTAATTTCCCTTTTCCTACTCATGGCCTATATTTGATTATGATTCTCTTTATCATTTAATGATTTAATGAGTTTTGTATCGTTCCTCCTATCCTCCTATTCTCCGATTCTCCGATCTGTCAGTCTGGTTGTCTGTGCCTTCGCGAAGTGTATGGTGAACCATACAGGTGCCATACTGACTTCATCTGCGTCATTGTGTCGCATAAAAATCCAAGTCATTGAATTGACTCGCCTTGTGGGTAGTGCTTGTTCTCTTGCTAATCAGGGAACGTCTTTTGCTGTCTCATATAGGAGGGTCTGTAGAGTTTATACATCTTGTTTGAATTGACGTGAGGTTAAGGAGGACAAGGTCGTTCATTCGTAGGCTTTATTGTTGGAGGAATTTTCATGGTAACGCGTATTGTTTCAGTATTCATGATTGCTGCCATTGGCGGCATACTGAGTCTCTTCACGGCCAATGATAGACCGAATGGAGAGAAGCATTTCATACATATGCTTTGAGAGGGAGGGGGTTATGGCTGGTCGTATTACATCGGTACTCATTATTGGTACCATTGGTGGCATGTTGTCCCTTGTTCCAATCTCGGGTTTTGCCGGTTCTGCGCAGGATGCGTTCAAAAAGTTGCAAGGACAAAATGGCTCAGAGATTAAAGCCCAATCGAGCCGTTCGTCTGCCAAGACTGCAGGCAAGAATGGCCAGGTTAAAGAAAAAGCTCAGAAGGCCATGAAAGACGCTATGAATAAAGAGTCGAAGAAAATGAGAAATTAAAGAGTAATCGAGCAACGAAACGTTCTTGAAATAATAGGCAAACAGCGGAGAGCTGGCTTTTTCATACCCCTCATATTGTTGCTGGCTCTACCGGTATAAAGGGCTCATTTGGATAAATCCAGATGAGCCCTTTTCTTTGTCAGATAGTATTTGGTGTTCTACGTATGAGGATTGCTTCACTGTTCGAGGCGAGACTTTTCAGGATTTCCTCTCTATGCTTTCCGTGTCTTCTGTGAATTGAGTTCAGTAGAGGACAACGTCCTTCATCGGGTATAGCGAATCCACATACGTTCCAAACGAGAAATACAACCGAAAAGGCCAAAAGGCTCTCGTCGCCACGAAAACTTACCCTGTCAATCATGTGTAGAAAAAATTACTATGGTAGGACAAGTTTTGTGAAGATGCGAGTTGAACATGGTAGGCTGTCGGAGCAATCTTTTCATAATTTCTTTATGAAAGGGGGGGGCATCGTCGTGGAAGTTTGTCTCTCGACATGAATGAAATTATGAATCCTTCTATCTCTCGTATACATTGTTTTCTCTCCGAACTTTTCAAACGTGTATTGTCAGCGGGTGGTGTGGCCGATCATCTACATGGACGTTTCCGCGTGGATGCGACTGCTTGGGCCATGATGGTTCTGAAAACGCAGGATCTCGAATCTGAAGTCGTGAAAGTGGCTGGAGATCGATTGTTGGATTATCAAATGTCTGATGGACGTGTCGTGATTGCTGTAGATCATCCTGAGGCAGTGTGGCCGACGCCTTTGGCCGTCTTAGCCTGGCAGAACTCGGATGCACATTATGATGCATGGCAACGAGCGGTGAAATTTCTGCTTCGGTCAACCGGAGTTCATTGGAAGAAGCCAGACAATGATACTGTCGGTCACGACACGTTGATTCCCGGTTGGCCATGGATTGATCAGACGCATTCCTGGGTCACGCCGACATCCTTGTCGATGCTAGCCTTAACGGTGGCTGGGTATGGTGAGCATTCACGTGTCACGGCTGGTGCCGACTTACTCCTTGACCGGCAACTCCTGACAGGGGGATGGAATTACGGAAATTCGTCGGTGCTTGGAACGCAGCTTCGCCCATTTCCGGAAACGACGGGGATGGCCTTAAATGCCCTTGCCGGTCGAGTGCCGCGAGAGGCAGTTGCCCCGAGTCTTCGTTATCTTCAGGGGTGTCTCCCTACACTTCGAACTCCGCTGTCGTTAGGGTGGTCAATCTTAGGCTTACAAGCATGGTCGAGTTCTCCAGCACACACGGAAAAATGGATTTATGAAACGCTTGAGCGCGGGTCTCGCTATGGAGGACATGATACGGCTTCCTTATGTGTGTTATTCGCTGCGAGTCTTGCGACAAAAGGGTTGGAAAGTCTTGTCAGGCACAACGTTGATTAGGGCCAACATTCTCAGGAGATGTAAGGTGAAAGGAGTCCGTGGAATGTTCTTTCGTTCGTATTCCAATTCGACATGGACGAGACGCACGTTTCTTAAGGTTCTCTTGGCCGGGAGTACGCTTGTGGCTTCGTCGCCGTGCACAGCTTCCATGAGCCGAGAGTCTCGCCTATCGGCTCAGGTCTTTATTGGCCGGACAGGTTCTTATGAAAGCAATCTTCGCAATGTGATAGAGCGAGGGTTGCAAGAACTGGGCATATCTGCCACGGAAATGAATGGGAAAAAGATTTTGCTTAAACCGAATCTCGTTGAAACCCATATGGCCAGTGCGCATATTAATACCCATCCGTTGGTTATCCGGGCTGCCGTTGAAGCGTTTCTCAGCCTTGGAGCCAGGCAGGTGGTGGTGGGAGAAGGGCCGGGTCATCGGCGGGATGCCTTGCACATTTTAGAGGAGTCGGGGCTTGGGGACGTCCTATACGAAGACCGTATTCCTTTTATGAATTTAAATGAACAGGTTGGCGATCCAGTGCAAAATCTGGGGCAATGCACGGCTCTTTCTACGCTGACCTTTCCTGCCGTCTTTCGTGACATCGATTGGATTGTCTCGATGCCGAAGTTAAAAACCCATCATTGGGCCGGCGTGACGTTATCCATGAAAAATCTTTTCGGCGTCTTGCCGGGTCTCTACTACGGATGGCCCAAAAACGTGTTGCATCATCAGGGAATTCATGAATCCATCTTGGATATTTATGCCACGCTCAAACCGCACTTTGCGATAGTCGACGGCATTGTCGGCATGGAAGGGGATGGACCAATCATGGGCGATCCGAAGCCCATGGGCGTGGTTGTCATGGGACGTAATTTCCCCTCCGTCGATGCTACGTGTGCACGGCTCATGGGAGTGAATCCTCATAACATTCCGTATTTACGTGCTGCTGAGGGGTGGCTGGGTGCGATCAACGAAGCCGGTATTGAGCAACGAGGTGAACCCATTCGAGCACATCGACAAGACTTTGCGTTATTAGACCACATTCCCGCTCAGCAAGGCTTACGTTTGAACGAATAAGTCTCTGCTGATTGTTCGGTCGCACGGTTGTGTCTTCTCAATCAAACAGCTTCATCATATTAACTGCCGACGGTCTTTTCTTTAGATGACGAGAATGCGTAAGCCCACTGATCAACTTGCCGGTTGTTGTTGGCTTCCACGATTTATAGACAAGGCCCGCTTGAAAATCTCCGGGAAACTGCCCCTGTTTTATCGACTGGCGTTTTGTAGTCCGAAGGGATTAGATGGATATTTTTTACGTCACTTTCATATACGAAAGAACGATTTTCTGAAAGCCGTTCAGACCTCAGAGGTGGGTGACGATGGAATTGCTCAATGGTTTCTCGTACAGCCTGGAGTCACTGCGGAGCGGGTTGCCGAATGGAACGCATTTGCTCCTCGATTGGGTGAGCCGGGTCAGCCTGGTTCCTGGACATTTCACTTGGTGAAATGTGTGCTCTATCCCAAGGCTGTGGGTAGCCCAGTCAATAATCTCTTTGAAGCGATCATTCAAGATGAAGAATGACTTGCCGTATTGTTAAGAAGGCTGCACGGGGAGCGCTTCCCTGATTATATCTAATGTCTTCGTGACATTTTGTGTATCGGCTGAACCCAACCATGACATTCGCATGGCCGGTATTTCCCCCTCTGGATATTCCGTCAATGGTTTAACCACAATATTGTGTTTTTGGAAAATCTTCATGAGCATGGTGTGATGTTGATGCTGAAAGGTCAAGATGCCTGGCGCTTGCGGACCGTCCCATTCTCTTACCCGTGTGTCTTTCATCTGTCTTAGTTGCTGTTTGACTGCTTCCCGTATGTTCTGTAAGCCTTCAGTGTTGAGCCCTTCCTGATTGATGTGTTCGCACGCTTTTGCGAGCCCCGCAATGAGACCAATATTGTGTGAGCCAATTTCAAAGCGGGAAGCCAGCGGTTGTTCTGCCGGTGCTGGCTTTTCCTGTATGGACGGTGCATGCTCAAGCAGACGTTGAGAGATAACGAGTCCTCCTGTTCCCAACGGGCCGCTACACCATTTGTAGCCTGAAAAAAAGTATGCATCACATTGTAGGGTATCGACATGTACGTCAATATGCCCAACCGCTTGAGCTCCGTCAACGAGAAGCAGTGCGTGACGTTCTTTCGCCATGGCTGCGATTTCAGGAATAGGGAAGATCCTCCCATCGACATGTGACACATGACTCAGGATGATCGCTTTGATTGGTTGTTCATGAAGTGCGTCATGAACAGATGTCAGAAATTGTTGTGGCGAAGCAGTTGGCGGTAAGAAACGTAGTTCAACACCCCTGTGTGAGAGAGCGAGGAGTTTGTTGCGAATAGAAGGATTTTCATGAGTCGAACTGACAACGATATCTCCTTGCTTCCAATCAATTGAAGAAAGAAGTACATAATTGGCGGTAGACGCGTTCGGGACAAACGCGATGCAGGATGGATCGGGCACATGGAGTACGCGAGCAACGGTTTCGCGGCATTGTTGAACTTTCGTGCGATACCACTGGATCCCTGTTGCAGAATATAAATATTCGTAAAATTCCGTCAGTGTTGTTTCGATTTCCTCTTTGGCGTCTGGGTGGATCGGGCACGAAGCGGCGTAATTGAGATATATCATCGGGAGTTATTCGAATACGACAAAGACTCTACTTTGCCATCTTCCTGGAATGTGGACAACAGGCTATACCCGTTTTTTATGAAGAAAGGATTAAGAGGGGAGGTGGAGGCTTACGGCTTTCTTGCCAATGCAAGACCAATGAGTTCCTCGGAATCGGTATACCATTTGATCATGTCGAACCCGGATTCCTTGAGAAGCGTTTCTGCGCGAGGATGATCATACTTTGTGCTGATTTCCGTGAGAATGTCCTCGCCTTTTTCTAAGTGAAACGAAAGGTCAAGGCCCGGGATCTGCACGTGTTGCGCTTCTTTTGAACGCAGCCGCATTTCTATTCGATGCGCCGTTGTATTATAGAGTGCGACATGTTCAAACGCATCGGGATCGAGTGAAGCGCCTAACATCTCTTGCATGACGTGCAGAATATTTTTATTGAACGCGGCTGTGATGCCGGCAGAGTCATTATAGGCGGCTTCAATGCGCTTAATGCTGGTTTCCAATTGCACACCGAGTAAGAAAAAATCGCCTGAAGCCATTTCTGTATGGATAGATGAGACAAAATTGAGAGCGGCTTGAGAGTCAAGATTGCCGATCGTTCCACCCAAGATGACGACAAGTCTGCGACCACCGTCCGGTATATGCTCAAGATGAGCCAAAAAGTCCCCTACGACTCCATGCACGTGAAGCCCTTCATATTCCTTGACAAGTTCCTGAGCCACGCGCCGAACAATGCCTTCGCTGACATCAAACGGCACATAAAACCGTAGTTGTTCAACCCTGGCCATCGCATCAAGTAACACGCGGGTTTTCGTGGCGGCGCCCGAACCGAGTTCAACCAATTCCTCAGCTTCGGTCAAGCAGATGATTTGGTCGGCGCATTGATTCAGAAGGTGCCGTTCCGTGCGTGTTTGATAATATTCAGGGAGTTTACAAATGGCTTCAAACAGTTCAGATCCTCGATCGTCATACAAATACTTCGTTGGTAATGTACGAGGCGTCGATGTCAGGCCTTCCCGTAATTCCGCTTGAACGTTGGCCGGTGTCTCCCCACTCAGATGTACATCAATGGTGATATTCTGTGGTTCGGTCGTGCAGTCCATACTTCCTCCTCATGGGGGTGGTGTGGGTAAATATGACGGATGATTGAGTGTGTTAGGGTTCCGACTGCAAGAAGCCCTGAGGGAGTTGCTGTACAAGAAGTCCTGCTCGGCACGCTGGCATGCTGCGAGGGCCGGTAGGCCTGCCGGTGTTGTGCCTGGAGACAACGGCTGTCATGGATTGCTTGTCCCCTTGTGTTGCATTCAGCTAGTGGTGATTGGGAAAAAGGTATACGCTATTAAGGGGGAACATCACCGATGGGGAATAATTGATAGAATACGCGTAGTATAAAAGGGAATAGGCATTGATGCAACACTTCCTCCTTCTTTTTTCATTTGCGTATATTGCATTTATCTTGCTGCCATTCCCTTTGGCTTGACCCACCGTTCAATCATGCTGAGCAGACCATCGACGCACAGGGCGAGCAAAGCGGCAGGTAGCGCCCCAGACAAGATTAACGTCGTATTGGCAAGTTGCAATCCTGATACGATCGGAACGCCCAATCCACCGGCGCCGATAAATGCCGCTAATGTCGTGGTGCCGACGGTAATGACGGCAGACGTGCGGATGCCAGACATAATCACCGGTGCCGAGAGCGGTAAGCGTACCCATGAAAGAATTTGCCAATCGGTCATACCTAGCGCCTTTGCAGCTTCGACGGCGGACGGTGCTGCGTCTCTGAGTCCTGTGTACGTATTGCGGAGAATAGGAAATAACGAGTAGAGCCATAATGCCATGATGGCTGGAAGAGCGCCTATGCCAAATATGGGGATCATAAACGCTAGGAGCGCGATTGATGGAATCGTTTGCGTCATACCAATGAGGCGGATCAGGGGTTCTGCGAGCCTTCGCTGACGTTCCAGTACGAGTCCAAGCGGAACGGCCAGAAGAATGCCTAAGATCAATGCCAAACCGGCAAGACTCACGTGTTCCAGCGCATGAGATGCAAGAACTTGTTTTTGCTCCCAAAGATAGGGCAACAGATATGATGAGGGCAACTCGTCGGCAGAAGGCTTGTGTTCACGTGCTTGAAGAAGCTTGATTGAGACGAGCGCATCATGGGCTACGCGTGTGACGGAGTCTCCCTTTTCCTGCAGCCGAAGGTTCAAGGTTTGCATGGCTTGCGTATCGAGAGAATTGGATAGAGCGGCTAAGACCGTTCCGAGTTGAGGGAATCGTTTGAGTGTGTCCTCACGAATGAGTACTGCCGCTTCATAGGGTGGGAAGAAATGGCGGTCATCGTTTAAGACTTGTAAGTCATAGACTGCGAGCCGTCCATCGGTTGTGTAAACATCCAGCACATCGACGTCTCCCGTGTCGGCTGCTTGATATTTGATGGTTTGTTGCATGGTCACGATTTCTTTGAAGGTCAGTCCGTAGGTGTGTTGCAGTCCAGGAATTCCGTCCGGTCGTTTGACGAATTCATACCCCAGGCCTGCTCGCAACGTAGAGGAAATTTTTGTCAGATCGGAAATTGTGCGAATATTTAATTCTTCCGCTTGTCTTTTGGACATCGCTAACGCATAAGAATTTTCAAATCCTAGCGGACTCATCCATACCAGATTCCAGCGTGACAAAAATTCAGCCCGAACATGGTTGAGTGTGTCTTGTGGATTATGAAGAGGCGGGTGCCTAAGGATACTCACTAATCCTGTTCCCGTGTATTCGGGATAGAGGTCGATGGACCCGGATTTGAGCGCTTCGAAGGCGACTTGCGTACCGGCAAGCCCGAGGCGGCGTGTGACAGTGATCGTCGTTTTTGCTTCAATGAGTTGTGCCAGCATTTCTGCGAGTAGGCGATTTTCCACGAAGTTTTTTGAGCCCACGACGAGACGTTGCTTAGGTACGGACGCGTGCGGATTCGACGCGTACAGCCATGCTGGCAAAAGACTGAACAGCAATGCACTGATGAGAAGCGCGTGCCGTGCAATCATTGTGGGTTTCCGGGGTTATGGGGAGAGGACATGTTTCAATAAACTTTCGACATAGGTATTCGAGGGATGAGTCATGAGTTCGTCGGGCGACCCAATTTGCATGATACGGCCTTGTCGCAATACGGTGATTCGATCCCCTAAGCGAAAAGCTTCACGAAGGTCGTGCGTGACAAGAACCATGGTTTTGTTGAGCCGTTGTTTGAGATCCAAAAATTGGTTCTGTATGTCGATTCGTGTGAGTGCATCCAGTGCCCCAAACGGTTCATCCAACAGCACGATGTCCGGGTTGCCGGCTAAGGCTCTCGCGACGGCGACGCGTTGTCGCTGGCCTCCAGACAATTCTATGGGATAGCGATGTCGGTATGCTTCAGCGTCAAGGCTCACGAGATCGAGCATGGTTGTGACCTGAGTGTCGCATTGCACTGGAGACCAGCCCAGCAGTGTCGGAACGAGGCTCACGTTTTGTGCAACGGTCCAATGTGGGAGCAGTCCTCCATCTTGCTGGACGTATCCAAGCCGTCGTCGAAGTTCAATAGGATTTTTATCATGTGCGGGTGTATCGTGAATGTGAATTTCACCGGATGTCGGGACATCGAGCCGGTTGAGAAGTCGTAAGAGCGTGGTTTTCCCAGATCCGCTTTCACCGATCAAGGCCATGGTTTCCCCGGCACGCACATGCCAATTGATGTCCTCCAATGCAAAGGTGCCATTCGTAAACTGCTTGGTGACATGGCGGGCTTCAAGTGCGATGCTAGGCATGGGTGAAGTTATGACGGGCCATATTGTGGGCGGCACATAAGAAATGTGGGTCATGATTGTGATAATTGTGCCGATGCTGTTCCCGATCAGAATACCAAGGACGGTGTTGTGTGGCCAGGGATTGTCACACATATGGATTGCTGAAAAGAATATCTTTGCAAATTATTGTCACGTTCGTGTGCGCTTTGCTACCCTCGTAGCGATGGCATCTTTGGATTGTTATCATAAAATGGTGAGTGTATTTGTCTAACCCCTTTTGAGGGGTTTTTTATTGACGGCTTTCTACGTGAGTGTTGTCTGTGTGAAGGAGGAACATATGATCTCTTCAGCTGTACTCCCTGAGGCGTTGCATCACGTTCGTTCGCATATGGATGAGATGTTTGCACTTATTCATCCTGGCTCGTTTTATGAACGCGGGATTCCTGAACGGCATCGGCTCATTTTTTACCTCGGACATGTTGAGGCCTTTGACTGGAATCAAATTGCTCGATGGACGTTAGGCAAGGCATCCTTTCATGAAGAGTTTGATCAACTATTTGAAGCTGGCATCGATCCAGCCTTCGGGACGTTGCCGTGTGATCAACCGTCTGACTGGCCGGTCATTGATGACGTGTTGGCGTATAATCGACGAGTGCGAAAAGAAATCGATTGCAGTATTGATGACGCTCCCACCGATATGCTGCATATTGCTATAGAGCATCGATGGATGCATGTTGAAACCACCGCCTTCATTGTCCATCATCTTCCCCAGGCCGCGAAACTCGTTCCCCAGCTCGCCGTGTCTCCCGTGTCTCCCGTGTCTCCACCTCCCGTCCATGAGATGATTGAAATTCCGGAAGGCACTGCGACGCTTGGATGTCATTCTTCCGATCAATTTGGATGGGATAATGAGTTTGATGGGTTTGAGGCGATCGTTCCCGAATTCTCTATCAGTAAATACAAAGTAACAAACCTCCAGTATCTTCAATTTGTTCATGACGGAGCGGTTCCTCCACCGTTTTGGGTACAACGCGGAGATGCGTGGTTTCTTCGCACCATGTTTGGAGAATGTCCGCTTCCCCATGACTGGCCCGTGTATGTTTCCCAACGAGAGGCGCAAGCCTATGCGTTGTGGGCAGGTATGGCCTTACCCACGGAAGCGCAATTTCATCGTGCGGCATACGGAACGATGGATGGTGAGGAGCGAATGTATCCTTGGGGCAACGAAGCACCACAAGGGTTTCATGGCAATTTTGGCCTAAAACGTTGGGACCCTGTTTCCGTCACGGCGCATCCAGTAGGAGAAAGTGATTTTGGCGTGGCTCAACTCGTTGGCAATGGATGGGAATGGACTTCCACGCTGTTTCACCCGTTTGAAGGGTTTACCCCGCATGACACCTATCCTGGGTATTCGGCCAGATTTTTTGATCAGGATCACTATGTCGTCAAAGGGGCTGGTCCTCAAACCGCCACCTGTCTACTCCGTCGATCGTTTAGAAATTGGTTTCGCCCGAATTATCCCTATGCGCATGTTGGATTCCGGTGCGTTCGAAATGCCTCCTGATTCAGGCGTGATGGGGATACTCGTCATTCCGTTCTGTCTATGCATCTGAAGTACGTGGTCCATCATGAATGATGGTCGCTCGGGTTGGCGTACGTGTGGGTGGGTGTCTGATTTGACATCTGTCTGGCAGGACACGACGCTGATTGTGTTGACTGCACAAATTGCCGCTATCTACGCGGCTATTCTTATTCCCTTCAAAGTTGGTATTCCTATTATTCCAGGATTTGTCGAGCTACGACCTGCGAATGCTATTCCACTCGTTGCCTCCCTTCTGTTTGGTCCTGCGGCAGCCTGGGGGGCAGGAATTGGCAATCTGATCGGCGACTGCTTTGGAACATTGGGGCCAGCCAGTCTTTTCGGATTCTTGGGGAATTTTTTTCTTGGCTGGGTTCCCTATCTCATGTGGGGAAACCTTGGCCCGCTTTCGTCGGGAAAACCTCCGTATTGGCAATCGTGGACGCAAGGTTTCGAATTGACGACGATTTCTGTGGTCTCATCTGCTGTGTGTGCGGTGACGATTGCTTGGGGCGTTGAACTGTTGGGCTTGCTTCCGTTCATGGTCCTTGCTCCTGCCATTTTTTTGAATAATGTTGTTATGGGATTGTTGCTCGGACCACCGTTGCTCGCGTTTTTGTATCCTCGGGTGAAGCGATGGGGGCTGTACTATCGAGATTTGTCCGATGCGCGAATACAACGAGAAGCCTCACCTGTTGTTCAAGTCGATTCTGAGCTTCTCGCCAAATCGCGTCGAAAGGCGATTCGGGATGAGTTCATGGTCAAGCTGGAGGATGTGACGTTTCGCTATCGTTCTGCCGACTCTCCTGCGTTACATCGCCTTTCGTTACAGATTCGAGCGGGAGAATGGATTGTCATTATGGGGCCACGGGATTCGGGAAAATCAACGTTGTGTCATTGTCTGAATGGACTTATCCCCCGCTTCGCCCCTGGCGTATTTTCTGGAGTCTTGTCGGTTGGTGAACAATGGGATGGAGTGCCGAGGCAATCCGAGTCTGTCGGGCTTGTTTTTCAGGATTTTGATACGCAATTAATCGCAACAAATGTCGAGCAGGAAATTACCCATCCCCTTGAATATCTGGACCCACCTCTCTCAAGTGAAGAGGTGCGGAGGCGTAGAGAGTCGGTTTTGCATCAGGTTGGACTCGAGGGGCTTGCTTCCCGCGATCCCTTGACGTTGTCGGGCGGGCAACGTCAACGATTGGTCCTGGCTTCGGTCCTGGTGTGCCAGCCCAGGCTGTTGGTGTTGGATCAGCCGATGACGGACCTTGATCCTGATGCACGGCTTAGTTTGCAAAACTTGTGCGTCACGTTACGACAACAAGGCATGACAATTATTCTTGTGGAGCATGAGCCTTCGGAGGTGTTGCTGGCAGATCGTCTCTACGTGCTGGATCACGGCGAAATATGTTGGGAAGGAACTCCGCAAGCCTTGTTTCAATCGCCAGGCCTCCCCAAACAGTTTGGTCTTGCGTCGTCTCTACTCGCAGACTGTTTTGTTGATCTCGGCTTGTCAACGTTACCGATAACGGTGGAAGAGGCATGGCGTGTGACAGATGAACGTGGGATTGTTCTTGATCCGGGAAACGATATGGCGATACGGGAGAACGGCATGGCCGAAGAAGGCGGGCAGTGCAATGGATCTTGCTCATCGATTCAATTTCAGAGTGTATCCTTTGAGTATGTCTCCGGTGTTCCGGTGCTCAAGGATGTGTCGCTGTCAATTGCGCAAGGAGAATTTGTGGCCGTGTTGGGAAAAAATGGATCGGGAAAAAGTACGTTAGGAAAACTGGTGAGTGGGCTTCTGCTCCCATCTGACGGTTCTGTTCTGGTGAGGGACCAGAATACGACGGTTACGCCGATGACGGAATTGTCGCGTATGGTTGGGTATGTGTTTCAAAACCCTGACCATCAAATTTTTGCGGAAACCGTGTGGGATGAAGTGGGGTTCGGTATACAAAACCTTGGTGTGCCCGACGATGAATGTGAGCAACGTATTGTCGAGTCATTGCGGTCTGTCGGATTAGATGTCGGGCGGTATCGATTCGAAGATCCGTTTTCGTTGACCAAAGGTGAACGTCAGCGTGTGGCCGTCGCGTCGATTCTGGCCACGAAACCGGATATTCTCATTTTTGATGAACCGACCACAGGACTCGATGCACGAGAAACGGATCGAATGATGACGATGATTTGTGATTTGCATCGGCAGGGACATACGATTGTGATGATTACCCATACGATTCACCTTGTAGCGGAATATGCGGCTCGCTGTGTACTCATGCACGATGGTACGGTCTTGGCTGATGCCTTCACACGGGTGATTTTTTCAGATCCTGCCCTCATGCGGGCTGCTGCGCTGAACGTTCCGGACCTCACGAGGTTTAGTCAACGTTGGGGGCATACATTGTTGACGGTTAACGAAGTGAAAGCGGCTTTGAGACTGCCATGACAATTTCTCTCTATCTCGATCATGATACATGGATGCATCGGTTGGATGCCCGTACGAAAATCCTGTCTGTGTTGGCGTTGTGTATTCTCGCATTGTTGTATAGCCATCCATTCTATCTTGCAGCAGTTTGGGGTTTGGTTTTTCTTGGTGTGGTCAGCGCTAAAGCCTTGGCCAATATGAAGAAAATTTCCATACTTCTCGTATTGTTATTTTTGTATAGTGCCATACTCTGGCCATTTTTTGTTGAAGGACACACCCATATCTTTCAATGGGGCTCCATACTGATCACGTCTGAAGGATTGACGTTTGGTCTTGGTATGGGGTTGCGGCTGAATGTCATGGTGATGAGTGGGATATTGTTACTTTCGACAACAAGGTTGGAAGATTTTGCACGCAGTCTTCAACGATTCGGCATTCCCCCATCAATGGGATTTGCCGTGACGCTTGCGTTTCGTTGGGTTCCGACGTTGCTCGGTTCGATCAGCATGATTGTTCAAGCCCAACGGTCTCGAGGGTTAGACCTCTCTGTAGGATCCTTCGTAGACAAGATTCGTGGGTATGCGCCATTGGTTGTTCCCCTCATTGGTCATACGATACGACAGACTATGCTATTGGCTATGGCTCTTGAGTCTAAAGGGTTCAGGCCGAGCCGTCGTCGTCATTCATACTCCCAATCACACATGACAGGCCTCGATTACGGTGTGTTGTTCGTTGCCGTTGTCTGTGTTGGGGTGAGTTGGCGATTGCGAGTCATGGGGTATGGCGTTTGATCCGCGCTATCATCAGTGCAGGGTGGTCAAAGCCGATTCACAAAAAAACAACGCCCTTTCCATGTTCATGGAAAGGGCGTGAATCTCTAGACTTCCAACGTCTTGGTTACGGTTTGGCCGATGGTCTATTTCGTAAACGCCAGGCGGCTAATCCCATCATTCCTGACCCTAATAAGATGACTGTGGATGGTTCTGGGTTTTGCACCAAATTCGCCCCGGCCTCAGTATTTGAAAAAGAAAAGATAAGGTCATTATAGTCACGATCGCCACCGCCGAGCAGGTCTTCAAAGCTGACTAATGTTTCACCTTCTCCAAAAGAGTCATCGATGAACGCATGGGCGATCCCATCGATGTTATTGGCTGCCGCACCGGAGAAAAAAGTATGGCCGGTGTTGTGGACCTCTAGACGAAAGTTTAGTTCCGTACCTGCACTAAAGTTTCCCAAGTTAAAGGTCGAGCCTGCAGCTTGGTTAGATGTAAATATTCGTGTATTGCCGAGATACAGAGAACTTGTATACCCGGCATTACTTCCCTGAAACGTTGCGGTGACATTCCCGTCATGTTGGACAATGATATTGCCTCCCAAGACCGAAGTAGCCATGGATGTCGCAGGGAATAAAAAGATGCCACATCCGATGAGTGTGAGAGTGAACCCTTTGAGATGTGTAAAGAGTTTCATGTTTGCGATCCTCCATTGATAACACATGATGAATGTTCCGGCTTACTCTCGCTAACCAAAAAAAACAGTAATATGGGTGATGTCGTCATTTGAGTAAGGGGTTGTTATTGTGTCGATAAGAGTAGCAATTTTAAAGCCATAGTCTGGGGCTTAGGATAGTCATATGCAGTTATATGTTGCTGATAGGTTTTGGTTCTTGTTGTTAAGCGCTCGTGAACTATTTCGGCCCATACTGATGAATTAAAGGTATGCATGAAATGTGATAACTGGGAAAAAAGCTGACAGGTGCTTGTCAAGAAATATGGTCGAAATGGCAGGAATGAGCGGATATATACTGGAACCACGATCAACGGCATTGAATATCGAGAGGTGTATGAGAAAAGATCTTGACGTGTTGTAGCCGGGGAAAACTCCCCGCTCATTTCGTCGCGTTGAAATGAGCGGGAGTTGCGAAATTCGCATGCACCTGTTACGAAATTATTGTATGCGGAGTTGGGCTTTTCTCCACCGCCACGCGGCTAATCCGATAATGCCTGATCCAAACAGCAACACCGTAGCTGGTTCGGGATTTTGTACAAGGCCGTTGGTTGTTTCCAGTTCCGTGTTGGTGTTGGAGAACGAGAATATCAAGTCATTGTAGTCCCGATCGCCTCCACCAAGCAGATCTTCAAAGCTGACAAGTGTTTCACCCTGCCCGAAGGCATCACTCACGATGGCATGTGCCAGGCCATCGGCATTGTTGGTCCCACTTCCCGTATAAAAAGTTTGGCCGGTATTATGAACTTCGAGCCGAAATTGGAGTTGAGTGCCGGCGGTAAAGTGTCCTAAGTCAAATGTGGAGCCGCTGGCTTGATTCGATGTAAAGATTTTCGTATCACCCAGATACAGCGAACTAATGTAGCCTGCATTGGATCCCTGAAATGTGGCCGTGACATTCCCATCCTGTTGCACCGCAAGCGATCCCCCCACTATTGACGTGGCGAGAGATGGTGTTGGTAGTAGACAAGAGAAACCGAAAAGCAAGACGAGTGTCGCTTTTGTAATATAGTGAGCAGTTCTCATCGATTCTTCCTCCTCATTGTAATGTGTGTACCCTTTGCGTGGTAGGCTGAATAGCCTGCTATGTTCTCACTGTCATTCTTTGAAAACTCTTATTGATTCAACTGCTTACAGAAAAATTATTCGTAATGACTCTCTGTGTTCAACGGATGCTTACAAGAACTTTTTTGTGTTACTAGGTCACAATGCAATTCAGTAGAGGGGGAGTGATGAAGAATATCGATAGGTATGATTGCAGATGTTAATTTAGTAGAAGCAACGTTTATGCCACTTCATAGCTATTGAAAGAATTTACTCACAAGTGATTGATTATAATGAATATCTATGTATTATTCTGCTGTACAACAATGAGAACATACGAGAAGTGAATTCGGAAATGACACAGAAAGTGAAAAAATAACCGACAAAATATGAACAATCTGAGTAAAAATATACAACAGCGGTAATTTCTAGAAGACGGTAATCCCTCTGCAAGGATTCCTGTTGAGTTTCAAAGACGGCGCAATTGCACACGTCGACAATCAGGAATGTCTTGGAACGGTATCCAATTTTTGGAAGTACGTCATAGCTAAAAAAGTTGACACTTCCATGAATGAGTTGTTTCATTCAAATTGTCCGGTATTCTTTCTATATACCTGTTTGTAGTCTTACTGTGCAGGAAAATGTGACGAACTTAGCGAGGATAATGTCAACATGAGGAAGAGATGTCTGACAGGATGTCCTGCAGACAATTGACGATTCAGGCAATCGGCATTCAGCGGGGCGACATGTAGATTTGGCCTAACTGATACAGCTAGAGGGTGCCAAGCGTGGATGTGAGAAGATTCAGTGAGGCCTGTTAAAGATATGGACAGGCTCAAGGGAATCGGCTGGAGAAAAAGAAAAAATCTTCGAATAAAAATAGAGTTCTGCGTCCAAGACCCGTTTAATGGTCTTGGCGTTTCGAAAACCATGCTGTTCCCCTTCAAAGGCCACATAGGCGACAGGAATCCCTTTTTCTTTCAGCGCTTCAACCATTTTTTCAGCTTGGTTGGGCGGGACAACTTTGTCTTCAAGTCCGTGAAAAAGAATAACGGGGCAAGAAAGTTTGTGTGGAAAATGAATCGGGGAGCGTTGACGATACAACTCTTGTTTCATCGGGTAGGGGCCAACCAACCGGTCTAAATAGCGTGACTCAAATTTGTGTGTATCGTGTACAAGGGTTTCAAGGTCAGAGACGCCGTAATAACTCGATCCGCCTGTAAACAGATCGTGGAAGGTCAGCGCACATAATGTGGTGTAGCCACCGGCACTACCGCCGGTAATGGCCACTCGCTTGGGATCAACCAATCCTCGATGAATCAGGTGTTCGGCGCCGTTGATGCAGTCAGTCACATCAACGACCCCCCATTGTCCATGTATCCGTTCTCGGTAGGCTCGCCCAAACCCCGTGCTGCCTCCATAGTTCACATCTAAGACGGCAAAGCCACGACTGGTCCAGTATTGAATCCGCAGGTTGAGCGATTGCCCGCAGGCCGCAGTAGGGCCTCCATGACTTTTCACGATCAATGGAGGGCGTTCACCTGATGGTGCACAGAAATCTGTATTGTGGGGTGGATAGAAAAAGGCATGGGCATGTTTGCCGTCGTCTGTTGGATATTCAAGGGCCTTTGGAGTTGAAAGATAGTCTGGCTGGACAGGAGAGTTGAGTGAACGATGAAGGACGACAGAGTGCTGTGTGTTCAGATCAATCTGAATAATTGAGGTTGGTTCAGTCGGTGAACTTGCTGTGCAATACACCGAATGTCCCTCAACGTGAATGTTGTCGATGTCTGTGTAGGGCAGATTGAAAGGCCTGAAGGTTTTTAATTCTGTGTCCAGGTTGCCAAGGTGCCACGTGCCTGTTTGTGTGTAGGAGCATATGATATGACTGGAGTTGTGAAACGCATAGGTCGATAAGCCAAAAGTCCATTGAGGCTCTCCAAATTCAGCATCCAATGGATAGAGAGCTTCAATCTGACCCTCCTGAATTCTGTATATATTCCACCACCCGGTACGATCGGATATAAAATGAAGCACTCCTGAGGGAGACCATTTAGGTTGAAAAATTGACTCAGCTTTTCCTCCTGCCACACACCGGGCTTGTGAAATCGATCCATCTGGTTCAATAGTGGCGACCCATAATTCTGTACTGTCCCATGGCATATTGGGATGGTTCCATGAAAGCCAGCTGAGGTGACGGCCATTGGGGCTTAATCGTGGCGAGGCATAGAAGTCATCTCCAACGGCAAGGATCTGTCCATATGTCTCCTGGGAGTTGTCATGTAACGAAATGCTGACAATGGAATTGATTGGTTCACTGTGAGATGTCGAATGGTCTTCTCGAACACCAATCAGTCGATTGTGTTTGTGGTCGATGACGTAGTCGGCATATCGGTACGGTCCTTCCGCCGTGACAGGTTTTGCCTTTTGGTCAAGTTGAGTTTGATGGTAGATTCGTTGATCCGTGAAGTTGGAAAAATAAAGGACGCCCTGTGAAACGTGGTAGGCTCCTCCGCCATATTCGTGGACGCGTGTTCGAACGTTCAATGGGGCTGGAGTCATTTCAGTTGTAGTGTTGTCTCGTGTTCGACGCACAATCACATTGCGGCCGCCTTCCGTTGGACGGCCTTCTATCCAGTAGAGAGCCTCACCATCCAAGCGTAGTTGCCCGAGTGTAATAGCCTCGGAAACAATCACGTCAGATGTGAGTGGGGATTTCCAGGAACCAAATGGTGCGCGTTGTGGGGTAAGCATATCGTGAGTCCTCACTCCTTCAGAACGATGATGGTAACGTATTGATGAGGCATGGTGGGAGGCGGAATAACCCTCTTTCATGCGCTCTGTTGTCAAAAGTAGGAAATTTGAATGACGGAGGCGTGTTGAGACGGGAATAGGCTCACACGAATAGGGACAACCGTGAAGGGAAAAACATCTGGGAACGAGTGTTAGGCCTTTACTGAAAACTTTGAACGAGAATGTTCATCGAAGGCAATTTCAACAAAGTTTGAGACATTTTTAATGCATCGACCACAACAACTATTTTTATCATCGATTCCGAGCGTGGAAGCTAAGAGTTTCGGGCAGGTGATGCCTTCTCGCCCTAAGGTCCGAACATCTAATTCTTTGATGCCTTTGCAAACACAGATGTACATGTCTTCCCTCTTGAATTAGTGTAGAGTGCGTTCGAATACGATATTGATAACCATTTTCAATATACATAATTGTACTCGTTCACTTTCATGCTGTCAACCTTTTACTCTTGAAAAGTGCATTTCATATTATTCTTGTAAGTATTTGAAAAATAAGAATTTATATTTTATATTTCTAGAGATAGTTTTCGTTTGTTTGACATTGTTCAGCAGAGAATTACGGGTAAGGAAATCATAATTTTCACATTTTCCATGAAATATCTGAATGTTTGATGCCTGTATAGAGGAAACGCCAGAGGGAGTAATCTTGTCTGTCCACATTCAGCCCCGTGCTGCGAAAACAGAATATATAGGCCTGTACCGAGAGACGGCCTTTAAGTTTCGCGTAATGGCTCCTCCGGTTGATGGTGAAGCGAATGAAGCGCTTTGCCGATATCTGGCCAAACATTTTGGTGTAGCAAAACGTTCAGTGGTCATTGTGCGTGGGAGTAATAGTCGTCACAAACGTGTGTTGCTGAAAGGGGTATCGGTAGAGCATGTGACATTAGGGTTTACTCGTTGGCAATCGTTATGAATAGGACACGTCATGTCTCGTGTCTTACAGGAGAAATGCGGCAGGGAAATTGGCCAAGAGCCCTTGCATACGGAGTGAGGTTCGTTCTAATCGTTTAATGTCACGCTGAGAGGCGTGATCCACATGAAGCGTCGTGAGCCATTTGGCATCGGCCTTCAATTTCAGGAGTGAAGCCAATGACGTATTGGGAATACAGGTATGCCGGCTTGCGGCTTGAGATATAAGGGGCGCAAGCGTCTTCACGTCCTCGGAAAAGTCAATGGAATTGGGTTGAAATGTATAGGGTTCACGATCCTCATTCAATAGATGAAAAAAGTTGATGAGCCACTTGGTGGTTAATGCCATGCGTTCGTAATGAAGTGTGTTGGGAAGATCCGTCGGTTGGTGATACCGAGGAGTACGACCTGCGGAGAGAAACAGAAACGGAACGGATGCATTTCGAAAGGCATGATAATCACTGAACGGTGTTCGGCCTAAGATAGGAATTTCTTCGATCAGGTGCATACCTAATGGTTTAATCTGTAGCCCTAGATTGTCCGAGGCGTCGCACGTCTGCTGTGTGATATGCCGGTACAGTCCAGGGCTGTGTTCGGCTCCTGCTGCAAAGAGAACCTGTTTGAGTGGTTCCCAATGCACTCCTCCCATAAGCTCAAGAATGATCACAGTCTGCAGATGGCTTGTGCTGCCTATTTCACTGGGAAGATGATTGGCAAAGTGTTGCGACCCCATCAGTGTGTATGGGGGCTCTTCGGCAGTAAAGGCGACGAATGCGACGGAATATCGTGTGAGCGATGGCAATGTTTTGGCGACTTCTAGGAGAATCGCTATGGCAGCCGCATTATCATCCGCTCCTGCATAGATTTTTCCTCCTGACGTGCCCAGGTGATCGTAGTGTGCGCCAAGAAGCAGCCAGCGATTCGTTGCTGCCGATGAATGGGCTTGACGAATACCGATGAGATTGTCCCCAATCTCAGGTAAGAGGTGTTGTCGGTATCCCTGTAAGGAAGGAAACGGTTCGAGTTCAGATTCCTGAAATCTGTTTACTATATAGTGAGCCGCCGCTTCATGTCCTGGAGTGCCTGGCTTTCTTCCCGCAAGCTCTTGGCTGGCAAGATACGCCACATGACCCTGCAGGCGGTGAGCAAGGTCGGAGGTGAGAGTGAGTGACGTGGGGTCGATAGCCGACATGTCTACCAATTTTGTTAAATAGCGTTGAGGTTATTGGATCTGTGAGAAGAGCCAGTATTGTACAAAGCGACTCTTCTCATTCGCTAGATCATACCTTCGCCAGGGTGGGAAATTCTTATGCGATGATGTTAAGGTCTTGGAACGATGAAATGGCTCCGTTTACAAGCGAAACGCCCATTTCTATAATCTGCCAATCTTTTCACGGTGTATATCCTCCATGAGCGCTCCATCTCCGCCAGACTCCACCTTGCTGACCTTGCTTTTAGACCGGCATGAGCACGAGATGGCCAGTCGTCTTCGAGACGACCTTGTTCATCTTGGCGTTGTGGATACAGTTTGGGAACTCTGTGAAGAACTTCGCGAGGCTTCATCGAAAATTGCGAGCGAAGCGGTCTGGACCTTGGCGGAGTTTCACCGGCGCTGCGGACTTGAAACGGTGGTGCCTTGGCTCGATCTTGGAATTAGTTTGACGCAATCTAAGGGAGCATTGGGACTTCGATACTTTAAGGAAAGTCCACTAATCCTTGGGGTCCTTGAGACTGCAGAGTCACGGAGAGTAATTCTGCAACTCACATTGGAGTTGGCGGATGGGCCGTCAGATGTCGCTCCAAACTGTGCGTTTGCATTCTTCAAGAAAGCTCCTGAACTCTTACTCGAAATTCCCATGATGCAACTTCAAGTCTGGGCCGAGATCGGCATGGATTTAGCGCAGTGGGATTATGTGTTGGGGAATGAATTCTTTCATGAATGTCCGTCGATCGCCCACGTCATCCCTCAAGATTTAGTGAGAGAGTGGATTGGGTTTGGGATGAAGCTGGTGACGAACAATTCGTTGGGGAAAACCGACTATGTTGGCACCATCGAGTATTTCAGATCCAGCCCTGTTATTTTCAGTGCCATTCCAGAAGAGGGGGTGAAGAGTTGGGTGATCAAGTTGGGAACAGCCATTGCGGAGCAGTCTCCGTCTCTCGCTATTTCGTTCTTAGCGGATAGCCCTCGTGTCCTTGGACGTTTCCCGTCGACTGACTGGAAATTGCGTGTGTTAAAGCATGGGCTTCTGCTTGCTGATCGGGATGCTGAAGCGACAATTGCCTATGTCAATCGCGCCTCCGAAGTGCTTCGCTTGACGGGAGAGTCTGACGACGCAATTGAGGCATTCGAAGCATGGTATCGCAGTGGGATGGAGGTCTTAGAATATAGCGCGGAAGCGGCCCGCGCGTACTTTTCCCTTGAAACCAAAAATGCCCTAGCGGCGGTTGAGCAGTCGATGCAGGGAGTGCCGCTTCGTCAAGTCGCACGTACGCTCAAGTTATTTGCGCAAGGTATGTGCGGAACGAATATTTCGATTGAGGCGTTGTCTGATTCCTTGCTTCCCACGACGACGTCAAGTGCCGAAGTGAAGCATTGTCGAGCACACGTGAGTCCTGATGGACAAACCATTTTTCTTCCCGCTCTGATTCGTGAGAAGTCGTCGCGTGAACACAATATTCGACTGTATACGGTTATGACGGCGCATGAGGCAGGGCATTTAGAGTTTGGGACCTATCGCGTGGCATTCGATCGACTACGTAATCTTGCTCGTGCTGTGTGGATGCGCTATGCCTCAAAAACAGAACTTGATCAAGCACCCAAGCCCAAGACCCTCGGTGAGCTATTTGCCATATATCCGCAGCGTGGAGTTATTCAGGATTTGTGGGAGATTTTAGAAGATGCACGGATAGAGTTTTTATTACAGCAAGAATATCCCGGGTTACAACATGATCTGCGATTACTCACGAAAGAGGCAGTGAACACTCGATCATTTGTGCATGGCATGACGGTTCGTGAAATAGTGCTTGATGCGCTGCTGTTGAGATTTGCCGGAGAACCATCAGGGATTGGCGAACAACAAGACCTTCAAGACGTCGTCGCCAGAACATGGGAGTTGGCTCAAACCATATTGCGTCCAGATGCAACGGCTGAAGATGTCATTGTTCTGGCCGACCGGCTCTACCAAATCTTAGATGAGATGATTGCTCAATTGAGCCCGTCTGATAAAAATCAGCTGCGAGAAGTCGATGAAGACGAGTCTTCAGATATTGGTGCAGGACCGCGAGCGGCTGAAGAGACATCCGATACATATCGGCCTATTACCAATCTGACCTACCGGGGCGCGATGGATCCAGACTTGGTACAGGGGCAGGGTGATGACGATGCCGGTGGATCGTCATTGGCAGACGACGCGCTTGAGAAGAAAGCCGCAGCCTTAGATGATGGTCGTTCATCACAGCAGGAACATCCGACAGACCAAGCCTCTCGAAAAGATATGGAACAACGGGAAGCGGGAACGGCTCAACAGGAGTATGGACAGTCCCCGCTTGAGCAATGGCTCGACGTGGACAAGGGGCAACGGCCTCTTCAGTACGGGACGCAAGAGGGGCCGCAGGAAATTTTTTATGACGAGTGGGATGGCACATTGTACGATTATCGCCCTCGATGGTGCCGGGTGGTTGAACGTGTTGGTGAAGAGGGGCATTCGGAATTTGTCGACAACACGCTGACCACCTATGCTCAGGAGATTCGGTTGTTACGCCGCTATTTTGAAACGATTCGTCCGACGGCTCTTCGTCGTCTCGGGCGCCAAGACATAGGGGACGATATTGATATCGATGCTGTTGTAACACGTATGGTCGATAAACGAGTGGGACGCGAACCGTCTGATCGCGTCTATCTTCGTCGTGAACGTCATGACCGTCAAGTGGCTGTGGCCTTTTTGATCGATATGAGTGGATCAACTGGACGGCAAATCGGTTCCGGATCTCGACGCGTCATAGATATTGAAAAAGAAGGTCTGATTCTTTTATCGGAAGCCCTGGGGGCCATTGGCGACGACTATGCGTTGTATGGTTATTCGGGTCAAAGGCGTGGACATGTTGAGATGACCGTGCTTAAAGACTTTGACGATGGATCGTTGAGCCGCGCGGCGTTGCGTATTGGGGCCATCGCACCGATGAAGCAGAATCGCGATGGCGCGGCGATTCGTCATGCCGTTCGTCGTTTGCTGCAACAGCCGGCCCGCACGCGGCTATTAGTGATTCTGAGTGATGGGAAGCCACTCGATGATGGCTATGGCGATGAATATTCATTGGAAGATACGAAAATGGCGCTGCGAGAAACTCGCATGAAAGGTATTCATCCATTTTGTATAACCGTCGATCATGAGGCGGGAGACTACCTTGCGCGCATGTACGGCGATGTTGGGTTTGTCGTGGTGGATGATGTGGGCGAATTGCCGACGCGACTTCCAGGTATTTATCAACGGCTCACAACATAAGAGGTGAAGTGGTTTCTATGAGTGAACAACAATCTTCAGATCGACAAGTACCGCCGTGGTTATATAAATTATTTACGGGTCATCAATATCCGTACGTGCGTCGTCAAGCGAAATTCGGACGAAAAGACCGGAAGCCTGGCGAAGAATCACGAGAGCCGACCCGTCAAGAAATTGATGAAAAATTTTGGGAGATTTACCCTGATTGCTGGGTGAAGGTTCTGCAAGAAGTCAAAACCGGAATGATCGTCAGTTTTATTGAATTAGGCAGTTATGAGCCGGGAACCTATCAAGAGCTTGTGGATAGTCCCGAAGCCTTTCTAGCTCGAGAATACGGAAAAAAGAAAATCAAAGTTAATTTTTATCAAGGCGACAACTTTGTGTGTACGATTAACTTCAAAGTCGATGGCTGGACAGACCATAACGATGATCATGATGAGACGATTACATAATCTCGCAATGAAGGTAAAAACATGAGAAGGTTAAAAATTACGGTCGTAGGTGCAGGGAATGTGGGAGGGTCGATTGCTCAGAGACTCGCCGAAAAAAACTGGTATGACGTAGTCCTGGTGGACATCGTGGATGGCATGCCACAAGGTAAGGCGTTGGACTTAGCTGAAGCTGGTCCTGTGTGTGGCTACGATTCCAAGATGATCGGCGCGAATCACTATGATGAGACAACTGGGTCTTCCGTGGTGGTGATTACATCTGGTATTGCGCGAAAACCCGGAATGAGTCGTGATGCGCTCATCGAGACGAACACAAAAATTGTATCTTCTGTGGTGAAGGACATTGTTCAGCGTTCTCCTGAGGCCATTATTATTATTGTAGCCAATCCACTCGATGCGATGACCTATGTGGCGTATCGAGCGAGTCAGTTTCCGAAACAGCGTGTCGTGGGTATGGCTGGTGTGCTGGACTCTGCCCGCTTTCGAACCTTTATTGCTGAAGAATTACGTGTCTCCGTTGATAACGTCCAAGCCATGGTGCTGGGAGGCCATGGTGATGCGATGGTGCCGTTGATTCGCTATACCACGGTAGCGGGACGTCCGCTTGATGAGTGGATGTCACGTGATCGGCTTGAGGCATTGGTCAAGCGGACTCGGCAGGGTGGCGCAGAAATCGTCAATTTACTCAAGACCGGGAGTGCGTACTATGCACCTGCCGCATCTGCCGTTGAAATGGTCGAAGCCATTGTGCGGGATCAAAAGAAAATTCTTCCGTGTGCGACATTGTGTGAAGGTGAATACGGGTTTCAAGGCGTATTCATGGGAGTTCCAGTGAAATTAGGCGGCAGCGGAGTAGAAGAAATTATTGAATATCAACTCACGCCTGAGGAAGACGCAGCCCTGAAAGTTTCGGGTAAGGCAGTTCAAGATCTCTGTCAAAAAGTCGATCAATTGTTGAAGTAAGTGACGGTATACCCTTCAGATATTTTCTGATTCACTGTGTTTGTCTGAATCCTTCCGCCTGCCCGCGAATGCGGCGCTAGCCAGTTCATCTCTCGGTCTCTAGTTTAGGAAATCGGAATGTTTCTGCGAGGCTCGTGCGTAATAACTCCATGATAATTTGAGGAATTGCACTGCCCAACTATGATTCCCGACTCCTCAATTTCTTCATACAGCAGTCTTGTCGAATTTCCTTATTAAAATGTCTGGGGTTTCTCGTCCAATTGGAAAAAGTCTCAGAAGACACATCGATGTAGTTCTCTAGCCCTAACACATTGACTGTACTATAGTTTTCTCAAGTCACCTGCTTGACTGATTTAGAGAATGCACCGTATAGTTGTTGAACTGTAGCCGGTTACTCAAATCACGTACGTAAAATTATTAGAGGATGAGCGAACAACAAACCATCTCCCCCCGTGTACTTGTAGGGGCTGAAGACGAGCCTTGGAGCGTCGAGCCATACGTCCGCCGTGGTGGCTATGAGGCTTGGAAAACGTGTGTGTTGAAAGAGGATCGCGAGTCAGTCATTGCTGTTCTCAAGCATGCCCATCTTCGCGGTCGAGGCGGGGCAGGCTTTCCGACAGGCATTAAATGGGAAAAGGTATACAATCACCGGGAGCACGAACGGTATTTTGTGTGCAATGCCGGAGAGCATGAGCCGGGAACCTTCAAGGACCGGTATCTGCTGAAGCACCATCCCCATCAATTGCTTGAAGGCTGTCTTATTGCGGCATTTACCGTGCGCGCCAAACAAGCCTTTATTTATTTGAATGCCGAATTTGAAGAAGAACGAGCAAACTTTGAGCGGGCTATTGAGGAAGCCCGGTCCAAGGGGTTGATTGGGAAAAACATTCTTGGGACGTCTCTTGATCTCGATCTTGAAATATTTGACGGGCATGGCAGTTATGTAGCGGGTGAAGAAACGGCTATGTTGGAATCCATGCAGGGCCGTCCTGCGCAGCCAAAACAGAAACCGCCATTTTACCCAACGGAATTTGGGCTCTATGGCAAACCGACGTTGGTGAATAACGTGGAGACGTTATCAAATATTCCCGCAATTCTGCGAAATGGCGCCGGATGGTTTATGCAGGTTGGAACCGAAAAAAGTCCAGGAACGATGCTGTTTTCACTCAGCGGGGCGGTGAATCGGCCCGGTGTGTATGAGCTGCCGATGGGGACCCCGATTCGTTATCTCATCGACGAATGCGGTGGGGGGATTCCAGATGGACGGGGACTCAAAGCCGTCTTTCCCGGCGGACCATCTTTTTCTATGATTGGTCCTGATCAACTTGACTTACCTATGGATTTTGATTCGCTCAAAAAGGCCGGGACAGGTCTCGGGTCTGCCGGGGTCATTGTGGTTGATGATGCAACGTGCATGGTGGCCCAGACATTGAAACTCTCCAAGTTTTTTGAAGTCGAGAGTTGTGGGCAATGCCCGCCATGTCGAATCGGAACCGGAGAACTGGCGAAGTTCGTCGAAAAAATCGAGCAGGGCAAGGGTACGCAAAAAGACCTCGATCAGCTCTTACAAATTTGCGGGTTTGTCAAAGGCACAGGGTTCTGTACTTTGGTGACAGGAGCATCCGTCTTGGTGCAAAACAGTCTGCGAATGTTTAAGCACGAATATGAAGAACATATCACACGTCAACGTTGTCCCTTTGCGTAAACCGCTACCAATGATTCACGCCGTGTAATTGCGATGCCTCGTGTGACGTTTATACATCCTGAAGGGAAGAGTGGAAACGTTGAGGAGAATCTGACGCTGTTGGAAGCGGCTGAAGTTCTCGGATTTCCTCTCACACATGATTGTGGCGGCAACGCCTCCTGCACGACTTGCCGGGTTGATGTCGCAATGGGTGGCGAGAACCTTTCCGAAATTGATTTTGAAGAGCAAGACCTTCTAGACCGTGAAGCCCTTACTGAAGCGTACCATCGATTGGGATGTCAGGCTCGCGTATTAGGTGACGTCATGGTCCAAGTCCCTGAGCAAAAATGGGGAGACACCACGTTGAGCGATCAAGATTCTAGTGAGAATGCATCATAAGTCATTTCTTTGACCGGCACATATTCATCAACTTCTCCCTCTCGCCTACGAACCATTTCAATTGTTATCTTTATTGATAGGGTCACGTCACGACATGGCAACCAAGGTAACGATCACGCAAGCCTTTCACTTTTCAGCCGCACACCGGTTGCATACTGAGCAGTTAAGTCTGGAGGTGAATCGGCAAATTTTTGGAAAATGCAATAATCTTCACGGCCATGGTCACAACTATACCGTTTTTGTGACCGTGTGTGAGGATGGGGCGTCTCCTCTTCTTCGCGGCGAGCTCAATCGACTTGTTACCGAACGGATTGTTCGCCGGTTTGATCATCAACATTTGAACTATGATCCAGCCTTTCAGGATGTCGTGACGACGGGCGAGAATCTTGCCAAACTCATTTGGGGATTACTGGTGAAAGAAATTCCTGATCGTCGATTACAAAAAATTGGTGTGCTCGAAACGCGCGATAATTATTTTGAGTATGTTGGTGATTGATTGCCGAATTGCTTCTTCACATCGTGTTCACAAACATGATGCTCATAAGGAGAAGGAGAAAGGATTAACTCACGTCTATGGCTAAAAAACGGGTTGATGCGAGTTCGCGAAAAGCCAGAGTTGTCTCTGTGCCTCCAGACACAGCGGTCCAACAATCTCATATAGAATCAACGGTGCACACCTTGTTGACGCAACTCGGCGAAGACCCTGCACGTCATGGGCTGCACGATACGCCTAAGCGGGTTGCCAAGGCGCTCTCGTTTTTAACAAAAGGGTATCAGCAAGATATTGATGTCCTCCTGAATGGGGCATTGTTTCCAATTGATTATGACGAAATGGTGATCGTCAAAGACATCGATTTTTATAGTTTATGTGAACATCATATGCTGCCGTTTTTCGGGAAATGTCATGTCGGATACATCCCTCGTAAACATGTGGTGGGACTCAGCAAAATTCCTCGATTGGTTGATGCGTTCAGCCGTCGGCTTCAAGTGCAAGAACGTCTCACCGTACAGATTGCCAAGACGCTTCAGGAAAAACTCAATCCCCATGGCGTCGGGGTGGTGATTGAAGCTCGGCATTTGTGTATGAGCATGCGTGGGGTGGAAAAACAGAATACGATTGCCGTCACGAGTGAAATGCAAGGCGTCTTCCGGAAACAACAACAAACTCGGGAAGAATTCCTCAAACTCATTCGTCAAAGTTAACGAACTTCTTCTCCACGAGCAGACCCGATTGACCTCTTTCAACGAAAAGAGTATGATCGCCTCATTATTTGGGTATTTTCATATTCCACGGATGGACACGTTGCGCAGGAAGCGCAGGTCTCATCAAGGTTTATAGCATTTTCTAGACTTTCAGCAAGTTGATTAAGCGTGTGCTCACGTACTGCTTCGAGTCCTGCTCACTTGAGGTGGTTGGTTGTTCATAACAGAGGGGCAAGCCTTCTACCATCTCCGTTACCTTTTTTACGTGTTCGTATAATTCTTCTTTCAGCGATTTCGCGTCTTTCCGGAGTGCTTCTCTAAAACTTGAGACTTTTTCTCCGCATGAGCCTGTGGGATATTTCATTCCATTACATCTCGTGTAAGCAAATGAAGCAGGCATGAGTTGTGATGAAGGCCTGACTTGAACACCTGTCATCAGAGCATCATTAGCTATCTGGGCTCAGAGTAGACTGCCTTTCAAGCGCTCTTTCACACACAACAATCGTGTTCAAGCACACCTGTCATACAGAGATCAGTTTCGATGATTGAGTGACGCTGTCGAATGTCTGTGAGAACCACGGGGCCTTGCATGTATCGTGTCCAAGCATTCTGATATGTATGTGGATTCGCTATATCTTCGGAAACTGTTGGGTAATATAGCTAATCCACATACATTCCGAACAGGAAAATACACCTATAGCGAATTTCAATTCGGTCCAGTTAATGCCTAAGGACTTTTAACGCGGTGTCAAACGCTCAATAACGGTTTTGCTATTGAAAGAACTATAAGAATGATTCCAGTGCCTGATTGAAGGCGTCAGGTTGTTCTAGGTTCGACAGATGTCCTGCGTCAGGAATAGCAACGAGTGTGGCTTGTGAGATGCGTTCTGCCATGTAGTGGGATTCGGAGGGTGGGGTTGCGACATCATTTTCACCTACGATGATCAACGTGGGACAGGTAATTTTTGATAAGAGTGATGTCGAGTCTGGTCGTGCGGCCATGGCCATGAGATCGACGACGATGCCCGGTGAGTGATTGTTCAGAATCATTGAACGGACCTGTTTCACGAGATCTTCTCGATGTTCAACAGTCTTCGCCGAGAGAAGTTTCGGGATCATCATATCGGCAATCGTGGCTGACCCTTCTTTATAGGCTGTTTGCGCCATGGCTAGGCGCCCGGCCTTTCCTTCTTCATTGTCAGCTTGTGCACGCGTGTCAGCGAGCACAAGTGTCTTCACCATGTTAGGGAACAATCGATAGTACGCAAAAAGGACATACCCTCCCATTGAAAGTCCAATGAACGTCGCTTGTTGTACGTTCAGATGACGTAAGAGTTCATAGACATCTTTCGCATAGTCTTCAAGTGTGAAATTCCACAAGAATGTATCAGACTCTCCATGTCCTCGAAGATCGATGGTGATGACTCGATACTGTTTCGATAAGGTTTCAACTTGGGGTTCCCACATGAGTTGAGATAGAGGAAATGCATGGAGAAAGACAAGTGGTTGGCCTTTTCCTGAATCTGTGTACGCTAAATGAATCCTGTTAACGTGTGCCTTCACAACATCCTCCATAATGCCGGTAACTCAGTCTCACCTGTTTTCAGTATTCCTCTTCAAAATAAGCCTCCTAATAGAGGGGAGGAAATATGATGATTCTACTCAGTCTGATTTGCGTGTCATAGATGAATGGTTATAGCATACTATAGCGAAACCAAAGAACATCTAGCCGAATTGGATACACTGACACAGCGCGAATAGCCACTACAGAATTTACAAAGCGTATAGGGATGGCTATAGCAACCTTTTTCAACCTAAACGGCCCATAACGAATCTTTTCACGGATAGAACCGTTAATGAATGAAGTTGGACAGTCTGAGTTGTTTCCAACTCTCGGTGAAACGCCATCTGTGTCAGCCCCATTGGCTGATCGCATGCGCCCACGAGATTTTTCGGAGTTTGTTGGTCAAGATGATGTCTTAGGTTCAGATACACCATTACGGCGAGCAATAGAAAACGACAAGCTTCCCTCCTTGATTCTCTGGGGGCCTCCAGGTTCTGGTAAAACTACGCTGGCAGGGTTGATTGCGCGAAAAGTTCGCGGAGCGTTTGTGCCTTTTTCTGCGGTACTAAGTGGAGTGCCAGAACTACGCACGATTTTGAAAACTGCCAAACAGCGTCAAACAGTTTCCGGACAGCGAACGGTTCTTTTTGTCGATGAGATTCATCGATTTAACAAGGCGCAGCAAGACGCCTTCCTACCACATGTTGAACGTGGTGAGATTACGCTGATTGGGGCGACTACCCAGAACCCGTCGTTTGAGATCATTGCTCCATTACTCTCACGTTCACTTGTTGTGACCTTGGAGCAACTTTCAGAAGAAGCCATGAGTCAAATAGTGGATCGTGCGTTGACGGATACGGAACGGGGATTTGGAGCAGCCAATCTTGCTCTGACGAAGGAAGCCCGTTCGATCATCATCCGGTATGGAAACGGCGATGCCCGCTCCATGTTGACGGCCTTAGAGTTTGTCGTCAATCAAGCGAAATCATCGACAGCAGAGTCTGTGGTGATTGAGCCGGCAGCCGTTCAAGTGGCGCTTCAAAAAAAGGTGCTTCGCTATGATCGAGATGGTGAAGAACATTACAACCTGATTTCAGCCTACATCAAAAGCCTGCGTGATTCGGATCCGGATGGAGCCTTGTATTGGCTTGCGCGGATGTTGGAAGGAGGAGAAGATCCCAAATTTATCGCTCGACGCATGGTGATCTTTGCATCAGAGGATGTGGGAAATGCCAATCCCCAAGCTTTACTCATTGCGACCGCGGTCTTTAAGGCTGCTGAAGTGATTGGCCCGCCGGAAGTGCACATCAACTTGGCGCATGGCACGACCTATCTGGCCACAAGCGCAAAAAGCAATGCGTCATATGTAGGATTAAAAGAGGCCTTAAGCGACGCTCAGGATCTTGGCAACCTTCCCGTTCCTATGCATCTTCGAAATGCCGTCACGTCCTTGATGAAGGGGATGGGCTATGGCAAGGGGTATCGATACGCTCATGACGATCCCAAAGCGAAGGAGGAACAAGGTCATTTACCAAAAGAGCTGCAAGGTCGAAAGTATTACAGGCCTGTTCAAGATACAGAAAAGTTAACAAATGAAGAAGATGATGAGGTATCCTGGTAATTCAAAGAATTCAACTTGTCCCTTCTGAAGGTTCAGCCCTTCTGCCCTCGTGGATCTTTCGTTCGATTTTCAACTTGCAAATAAGAACCTTGTTAGTTGTGGAATTTGAGTTACACGTAATTATGTGATATACATAATTACGTGAATAATTGTTTTTCAGGAGGCTGTGATGGAGCATCAAAATGTTACCCTTTCTCTCCCCAAAGCCCTTTTAAAGAAAGCCAAAATTGTTGCAGCGCAGGAAGAAAAGTCTCTGAGCGAATTGATGAGAGAAGTGTTACGAGGGAAGGTTGAGCAACAAACAGGTTATGAAAAGGCCAAGCAGCGGCATCTCACGCTACTGAATCGGGGGTTGAATCTAGGAACAAACGGACGTTCCTCCTATACTCGAGAGGAACTGCATGGCCGTACCTAAGATTTTTGTAGATACGAATGTGTTGGTGTATGCTCATGACAAGACGGCTGAGCGAAAACATGATGTCGCAAGAGAAGAAATTCGAAAGCTGTGGGAGACGGAAACAGGAGTAATCAGTACTCAGGTCCTTCAGGAATTATTCGTCAGTTTGACCCAAAAAATTCCAATGCCCATTGAGCGGCGAAAGGCTCGCACTATTCTTGAAGATCTTTGTGTCTGGGAGGTCGTTGTGAATGATGAACAGTCCGTGCTTGGAGCTATTGATTTGCAAGCGAAGTTGCGCTTGTCCTTTTGGGATTCCCTTATTCTTGAATCGGCATGTCGAAGCGGGGCCACGACTCTGTATTCCGAAGATCTCTCGAATGGTCAACAGATAGGGCAAATGACTATTGTGAATCCTTTTGAAATTTGATGCTGAACCTCTTTCCCCAATCGAGTATTTTTGAGGTACTTTGATGAGTAAATTAGTCTGATTTAAGTACGAGGTGTGAGATAGACAGAGATATGAAGTTAGAGCTCTTCGAATTGACTCTTCGACGATTCTAGCTTCGTCGAGAGCTCAGACCATTTTGTCGTCAATTTTTCGAGCTCTCTTCCCCACGTTTCCCGTTCCTGGTGAAGTGTATTCCAGCGGCTATAATCTTGATATGTCGACGGATCGGCCAATTCTTTATCCCGCTGGCCAATCCGTTCTTCAAGCCTTGTAATTTCTTCTTCAGCTTTGCTCACTTGCTTCTCAAGCCGAGCGACCGTTTTCGACAGTTCTCGTCGCGAAGGTCCTGGCGGTGCGAGTGGAGCTGGCGATGCTTTGGCCGTTTGACCCTTGGGTTGTTTATGCTGTGTATGGTGTTTGGTGGGTTTTGCTGAGTTGATGGCTTTGGTCGATTGTTTGATCGATTCCCATTCCTGAGCGCGTTTCCAGAGGTAATACTCATAGTCGCCAATGTAGTCGCGGGCTTTTCCTTCATCGATTTCCACCACACGGGTGGCGGCACGAGAAAGAAAGACCGGGTCATGTGAGATAAACACGATTGTTCCCGGAAATGTGGTGAGCGCATCGGTTAGGACGTCGACCGAAGTCGGGTCTAAATGGTTCGTGGGTTCGTCTAAGAGGAGTGTGTTGGCGGGTTCGATCAGCATGCGTGCTAGAGCGACACGATTGCGTTCGCCCCCACTGAGGGCTTTAATCGGCTTTTTTTGATCATCCCCTGAAAATAAAAAGACGCCAGCGATACTGCGCAAGAAATTTCTTTCGGCGCGTGGAGCCGCTTCTTCAAGAGAATCAAGAATGGAATGCTCGGGGTTCAGGATTTCGGCTTGATGCTGTGCAAAATAATGCACCGTGACTTCGTGCCCTAAGGTCCGAGCGCCCTGTTCAAACTCCAAGACGCCGGCGAGTATTTTTAAGAGCGTGGATTTTCCCGCACCGTTTTCACCAACCAATGCGACCTTTTGCCCTCTCGCGACGGAAAAGTCGATCCCGTCGTAAATAACTTTTTCTCCGTAGGCTTTGTGAATGTTTTGTAACTCTATCACCTGTTTCCCGCTAGGGCTCGGTTCCGGGAATTTAAAGCGAATGCGTTTGCCGTCACGCTTCCGTTCGATCAGTTTGACTTTTTCAAGTTGTTTAATCCGAGATTGCACTTGACTGGCTTTGTTGGCTTGGTAGCGAAACCGGTCGACAAAGGTTTGAACGCGCGCGACTTCCTTGGCTTGCCGGTTCGCGGCTGCTGCCTCTTGTGCATCTCGCTCTGCGCGAAGCTTTTGAAAGGTTGTATAATCGCCTCGGTATTCTTGGATAGTGTAATTCCGTAATTCCCAAATGTGCGTCACCATTCGGTCGAGGAAAGCGGTATCATGGCTAATCATGACCAATGTCATTCGGGCGGATAATAAGAAGTTCTCAAGCCATGCTTGCGTGGCCTGATCGAGGTGGTTCGTGGGTTCGTCCAACATGAGGACATCCGGTTCTGACAGCAGGAGGTGAGCGAGGGCCACGCGCATACGATATCCGCCAGATAACGTGTGCATGCTCCTTTCCCAGTCACCTTCACCCATCCCCAGGCCGGCGAGGATTCGTTTGGCCTCATGTTCGGGATATTCATTCCGATGAGTGGCTTCAATAATGGTTCGACCGGGAAGGGTTTCGAGTTCCTGGGGGAGATAGCCTATTTTAAGATGCGGGCGTTTCCGGACTCTGCCTTCGTCAGGTTCGTCGGTGCCATGAATGATACGCAGTAACGTAGTTTTTCCTGTGCCGTTGGGGCCAACGATTCCCACGCGCGTATCTGGGCGCAGATGAGCCGAGGCTTGGTCGAATAGGGTTTTCGTTGGATATTCCTTTGTGAGGTTTTCGATATGAAACATGATTTAACGCATTTTTCCTATAATACGGCGGTCTCAGCGTCCGTCCTAATGTAAAAAAGAGAAGGTAAAGCGTGCTGAAGGGTTTGTTACTGAAGAAATAGTGGTGGAGCTGGCCGGGATTGAACCGGCGACCTCGTGAATGCCATTCACGCGCGCTCCCAACTGCGCCACAGCCCCACTCGCAAGGATGATGCTAACATGGGATAGTATACCGGTCAAGGTAAAGACGTGCGTACGTCTCGACAACACAGCATAAAAAACATACATGGTAATAATGTACAGCGATATTGACAAAGTTTACGGTCCGACCTACGATGACACTGGTAGCTCTGGCAAGGCGTTTGTCAGAGCTTTTTTGTTTGGGTTTTTTTGCATCGGACATCAACGGTAGGATGGATCTATGGCGAATCTAATTGTAGTAGGCTCTCAGTGGGGCGATGAAGGAAAAGGCAAAATTGTTGATTTGCTTGCAAAAGAAGCGAAAGTCATCGTCCGGTTTCAGGGAGGGTCCAATGCTGGGCACACCGTTATCACAAATCGAGGGACGTTTATTTTCCATCTTGTTCCCTCAGGTATTTTGTATCGAGGGAAACTCTGTGTCTTGGGTAATGGTGTCGCCATCGATCCAGGTGGATTTATTGAGGAGCTCGATGGATTAATTGCAAAAGGCGTGAAGGTCGGACGAAATCTCGTCATTAGCCATCGTGCGCATTTAATTATGCCGTATCATAAGGCGATTGACCGGGCAGCGGAAGAAGCCAAGGGGGCTCGTCGTATCGGAACGACAGGGCGAGGCATTGGTCCGGCTTATGTCGACAAGATGGCTCGAATTGGCATGCGGGTTGGCGATTTATTAAATCCAGCAGGATTTAAACGAAAACTAGAAGATAATTTGGTTGAGATCAATAGTCTGCTACGTCACATCCACAAGACCAATGGTTTTCATGTCGACAAAATCTATGAGCAGTATATGAGATATGCCCAACGGTTGCAGGGGTACATCGCCGATGTCTCACTGCTCCTGGATAAGTCGATCAAGCAGGCTCAACCGATACTCTTTGAAGGGGCGCAAGGCACACATTTAGATGTCGACTTCGGAACCTATCCGTATGTGACTTCATCAAGTTCTTGCGCTGGAGGTGCCTGTACCGGGACTGGAGTCGGGCCAACGAAAATTGATGCGGTGCTCGGTGTGACCAAAGCCTATACCACGAGAGTGGGGGGCGGACCCTTTCCATCCGAATTAACGGATGATGTGGGTGAAAGCCTAAAAGCCAGGGGCCAGGAATTTGGCGCAACAACGGGCCGGGCCCGCCGATGCGGGTGGTTTGATGCGTTGTTGCTTCGGCATGCGGTGCGTGTCAATGGGCTGACTTCGTTAGCCGTAACCAAACTCGATGTGCTGGATGGATTTGAAGAATTAAAGATATGTAATGGCTATCGGTATAACGGCAAGTTGTACAAAGAAATGCCGGAAGACCTTGATATCTTAACCAACTGCACGCCGGTCTATGAACGGTATCCCGGGTGGAGTTCTGATACCACGGGCATCGTCTCTTACAAAGCGCTCCCGACACAAGCGAAACGGTATTTAGCCAGGATTGAAGAACTGACAGAATGTCCAATTGACATGATTTCCACTGGATCGAAACGAGAGCATACTATCGTTTTGAAAAATCCATTGGTTGCCAAAAAGAAAACGTCAAAGTCTCGCCGTTGATACTCACGTCGTATAGATATTGTTTGACAACGTGCAAGCCGGTTGTTTAGCATCGCCTCAGGTGAGCCGCTAGCTCAGTTGGTAGAGCATCGCCCTTTTAAGGCGAGGGTCGAGCGTTCGAGCCGCTCGCGGCTCACCATTTTTCAAGGACTTAGAGAGTCCGACTGTTTTGATCGGTCTTTCATAGACCAAACTATCGACCAAATCATTGGCTAAAAAGGGCGAGGCCGCAAGTTTCGTGACGGCCTGCCGCAGCTTCTGCTGCCATTCTTTTCCCCCGTGACTATATTCTGCCGTCAGCCCTGGCATCTTGTGCCCCAACAACGCTTGTCGGATTTCATAAGACACATCGAGTCGTTGTAACCACGTCGTAAAGGTGTGTCTCAAGTCATGAAAGTGTAAATCCACGACTTTGGCTCGCCGACAAGTCGCTTCCCAGAGCTTGCGGAATGACCGGATATGCTTCCATCGACGAAAGACACGTCCATCGGCCAGAGCTTGTACATCCACATTCAAGGCGGCTACAGCAATGCTATTGAGGGGGATCGAAGCGGGATGACCTTTTATGCGGGACTTTGGCGGGGGCAGGTGCAGCCATAAGCCATCTTCATGACGACGGATCCAATTGCGGTCGATGGAGAGGATTCGACTTGATCGGAGTCCTGTGGTTAGTGCCAGTAAGATGATGCGCCACAGTTCAGGATCGGCTTTTTTCTTGAGTGCAGTGAGTTCGTCATGTTCGGCCACACGCGTGCGTTTGTCGGCGTCAGGAAGTTCGACGGCTTTCAGCCGGTTGCGGTCCAGCTTTTCGTACGCCACACACAAATTGAGTATGCGATGTAAAACCTGAAACTCTCGCCTGATTGTACCAGCAGTAGCCTTTTCTTTTAGGCGGGCCACCACATAGTTGAGTCCATCCTCCGCTGTGATCGACGTCAGCGGTCGATCCCCAAAGAAGGGCAGAAGATAGTGGTCAATAATGCCACGTGGTCGGACCTGATCAATCCGACCTCTGGCTTCAAAGCTGTTCCAAAAAAGCGGCAAGGCGTCTCTGAAAGTGAAGGTCGCCATGACCGCTTCACGCGTCGCGCCACTTTCACCACGCTGAATGCGCTTGATCAAATCAAACGCACGACGCTCTGCTTCTTTGGGTGATAAATTATAGCCCAGAAGCGGGCGATATCGTTTGCCTTGCCATCGGTAATCCAGATCGTGGGCGACACCATGCCGCTGGGTTCGGCGTGTGCGAATTTGGATCTTGATATCCATCGTGCTGAAAAAGGGGGGTCATCGGTAACGTGGATTACGATGGTATACCGCTTCGGCTGAAAAGTCTATTTCTTGGTTGTGCTGTCTGGAGTGCGGCTCATGGCCACTCTGGTCGCCGCGTTCTGATGGGAGTCGGCCTCGAAGCCAGGCCTCAAGCTCTTCCTGAAAAAACCGAACTCCCCGTGAGCCAGGAATACGATGACGGGGAACATGCTTGTTCTGGTACAGCCACGATCGAGAGACTTTCAAATAGGCTGCAGCTTCCTCAATAGTAAGAAGAGGTATAACTGCTGACTTTACAGTGTTTTCTGTCATTGTGCATCCTCTGCTGAACATAGGCGTCTGCGGAGCGATCGCAGGAATCTGTTGCCCAGATATAGATCATGAGACGGATACCTTCTTCCTGACGTAGTCCCTTGTCGATGTATTTTATTATATTGTAGTACGATCTTCCGATTTAATTCTTCGGCTTACCGGTCGAGCGTATCGCGAGTTCGATTTACCTGATGCGAGGAGAAAAGATCATCATGGATCAGGATTTGGCTTCCTTCGTATCGAGTTGAAAGAGGTGCACTCGTTCGTGCCATGAAACGTAATAGTGACGGGTTTCCGAAGGAATTTACCTTTCAATTGACCAAAGAGGAATTTGAAAACTTGAGATGCCAATTTGGCACCTCACGCCAGTAGAGTGGGAGACGTTATCCACCCTATGCCTTGACAGAACAGGTTGTCTTCCATTCGACCGATGTGAAGAATGTCATACAAGTTGCAAAACGGTCATTATGCAGTTTTTGTGGATTGTGCAGATCGGCTTTGTTCGTCATTGGTGATAGGGCGAGTCTTTTTCTTCGTTTTTACGAGGATTTCCTAGATGGTTCTATGACATTCGCACTGGCATCAGCACGTGTGTCCAGTGGGGATCTTCTGACGAGATCATGACGCACGGAGCCGTAGGGGAATCCATTGACCATTCGATGTGTTTTGCCTCTGTTGTTCCCAATCCATCGAGCAAGAACTTTCCATTAAATCCGAGGGTCATTGAACTATCTTGAATCGTGGCTTCCACGCATTCGTGAGCTTCCCCCACCTGTGCGTTGACAGTGGACAGGGAGAGTTCTGATTCATTGACTTTGATATTAACGGCGTGTGAGATGGGATCACTGATGGCCTCCATGCGACGGAGGGCTTCTATCAAAGCAGCTCGTGAGAACTTGACCGTAGGAGACAAGCGTTGAGGCATGATGGCCATGTAGTTGGGAAAGGCGCCGGAGAGATTCTGTGTCCGGATTTCTCCGTCTGGAAAGAGGAAAATCCAGGTTGATGTAGTCAGCGTGAGTGAAACCGTGATGTCATCTTTGATCTGACGGGCGGTCTCGACCAGAAGACGGGCAGTACGTTTGGGAATAAGCGCGGTTTCAGGTTGCTTGGGCTTCGTGATCCAAGATCCAGTTTCCTGTGTGATTCGTGTCAGACGCTGACCGTCCGTGCCCACGGCGATGAGCGTGGGCGGTTCAGTCGGCAAGACTTGCACCTGAACCGCTTGCAGAAGGTAACGTCCATTTTCTTTTGCCACAGACGAAAGCACGGGTTCGAGCAAACACGTCAGAACATTGATGGGGATATTGCATTGTGCGGGTGTGCCGTCAGGGAGAGGTGGGGCAAGAAGGGACCAATCTGCTTCGACAGGAGGGAGGATCAGTTGACTTGATTCTGCTTGGATCTGATTCTTTCCCTTTATGGTCGCGATGGAGAGAGTGAGAGTTTTGTGGGAAATCGTCTTGATGAATTCGAGTATCACGTCGAAAGGCAGAATGGTTTGACCTTCCATCAAGATCGTAGCTGGGACAGTGACATGGAAATGTTGATCATGGGTGGTTGCGCGAAGCGTAAGATGGTCTTGGTGAGTGGACATGCCGATGGCGTAGTGCAGAGCATGACTATCAGAGCTTCGTTTATCCAGGGCGTGCGAAAAGAGTTGAAGCGATTTAAGAAGAGTCGGGCGCGCGCAGGTAAATTTCATGTACTGTCTCCTCTGGGGAAATGAGATGTAAGCGACGTGGATAGTGTGAAAACCAGGTGAAGAAATCTGGATCCGAGAGGGTGCCTTACTAGGATTTCGCTGATTCGGGCGGGAAAAGCGCCTTCAATGTGACAAGAAACTTCGAGATCATGGGTAGCGGACCGGAGCAATCAAACGAGCGAGTCTCCGTTGCTGATACGTTCGTCACATCAAGTTGAAAACTGCTTGCCAGATTCTTTATGAAGGTTTCTTCAACGTTTTGAGCATGTGACCCTCCCTCGGCAGTGTCTTCGCCATGAAGAGGAATGGAAACGGTGATACGAGGGATGCCGGATTGCGAGAATGGTCCTTTGTGGAGTGTGATCGGTTGTATAAGGTCCGCTGAAACATTGGATAGCGCTTCTGCCTCACGAGTCGTTTCATGGGCAGGCGTAAAATCGTGAACTAATCCGAGAACATGCCGATGTAACGGAAGAAATCGTATGATGATGGTGGTCAGTCGATCATCGATTGTGAGCGAATAGGTACCAATGACCGGTTTCTGGGACTGCGCGGCTTTGCTAATGGCCGCGAAGACGTGTTCGCCCAGCTCACCAGGCAGAACGGTTTGGATGGGTGAGCCTAGAAACGTCCAGGCACCCTTGAAATGTGGGACCTCTGGATCAGGATAGCCATAGTCGACGTAGACGCCAGGGTTGTTCCATAGGAATATTTTTGTGGGCACAGATGTGCCCCATTGTGTTTCGTCAAATATTTCCTGCCATGAACATGGGAACTGGCGAGGCGTAGTAGACGAATCTTCGGATTTAGGCATAGGTAGCCCCTCGTTTCTTGTACATGTACGTGCCGATTCGTGAGATATCAATTCCTAATTTGAGGGGTATGGGAGAACTAGACTGAAAACCCTATTGGGTATTTTGATTAACATGATGATCAAACAATCTCCTCTGCTTTCCGAACCACATACTAGAGATCTGTTTGTTCTGTTCCGGAAATGAGGTGAGAAGGCCTAACGTGAGGTGATGTTGCGCAGGTGCCGATCTACTGAGACATTGGCGGGATTGTGTCGAATACCGGTGCGGTCGAGGATATGAGGATCGATGCCCTGTGGGAATCGATGTAGAAGTTTCACAAGGTCTTTGACACGCGCCTGAGTATGTACTCTCACATCGATAGCAGGAATTCCCAATCCCGTAATCATCTGTATAGCTTCTTGTTGGGACTTTGGTCCACGGTCACGACTGCGGTCGTTATCGAGCGCGACATACACAGCTGGTGGCTCCAAGCGTGAAAGGAAAGATGGCAGTTGTGGCAGCATTGCGAGCCCATTTAAAGCGAGGAGACTACATCGTGGACCGATCAGCGCGTCGCCCGCGAGGCAATCAAAGATGCTTTCGGTAAGAAGAATTGGTTGTCCTGGTCGTGGGAACATCCACAGTGTTTTTTGTGGACCCCTGGTGCGGCGTTGATATTTGCGTTCGACGGAACGAAGGGCGCGACATTCGAATCCCTGAAGCGTGCGGACGTCAGACGTAGGAAACGGGAAGGCAAGGTAGGGAACGCGGAACCGGGGTCTGCTACAATCTGGTTGCAAGAGCATCCACACAGCACCGAGCTCTTCATACCACGGCAGGTGGTGACGGGCGAACACATCCTGTAGGGCTCGATACCGTGCCGGAGTCATCGCGGCTTTGGCCCGTGTGTATCGATGACGTATTGATGCGACTGCTTGCTGGCTCTGCTGCGTATGAGGCTGTGGGGACCGATAATTCCTGGGCTGTGCGCGTAACGGTTGATCAAGTATCTCTCGAACCGCTTCTCGAAACGCGATATTCCGACGTTGTCTGACAAAGTCGATGATGTCGCCTTTCTCCTTCGTCCCGAAGTCGTGCCAGAACCAACCTTTCTGTAATCGTGAAACCGAAAAGGACGGATCGGCATCTTCTCGCAAGGGAGAATGAAAGAGTGCGCGCGACGACGTTCTCGATGTTGGCTGAAATCCTAAGGCGATCAAGTAATCAACAAGGTCGATGTGACGTGCGCGCGCGATCTCTTCGTCGGTGATTGGTCGATCCATGGTCGCTCGCAGCTGAAATGAGTGGCTCTCTCTTCGATTCCCTTGAATATTCTACGCCTCTGTGGGCATTAACTGGCGAGGACTGATGGAGGTGTAAGGGTATCGTCCGCGGCGTCGTCTCCCTCCTCATCGAATGTGATGAGTCTCGAGGGGACATTGATTAACAAGTCATCCAGCTGGGATTTGATCCGACCCAGTCCATCACAAACTGTGTTTGAGAGATGGTCGTCATTTTTTAGGTGAGTGGCGGTGACCCCACTCAGTAGTGTCTTTGATCGTTCCACCAATTCTTGGAGTTCGTGATCCTGCCCGAGATTGCGCGCGTCAAAGCGATTCAAAAAGTCCATAAGGTTCGTGACGGTTGAGGATCGAAACGTTTTGCGCTTGCCGACTTCATCGGGAGTCAGTCGATTGATCAAATGTGACACTAAATCCGCCATCGCGGCGCGCAAGGTCCGCTGGATTTCCTGAATCATGTCCCTAACCTTATTTGCGGCTTGGGTTTTTTCTCGCGCAAAGACTTCGGAACTGATGGTTTCGAGGACCGCAGGGAGGTCAAAACTCAGATATTGGCAATCCACGCGGAACTCGTTTCGAATATCCTCGACAGGCGGATAGTCGTCGGTATCGAACAATGTGCCGAGCCGCAACAAGGCTTCCTGTTTCCGAGTAGGGTAGACGCCACAAAATGTCTCGATGAGACTGTCACGCTGGCTTTTGTACGTGGTGATGAGTTCATCTAATTCGTGAATGAGCTTGGCCGGTACCAAGGCCATGCCCTTGCATAGCGAAGAGGGAAGCGCGATCTGAAACAAGCGGCGGCGGGTTTGGTTGTCCAGCCGCGTGATAGCCTGATATTCGGGACAGTCTAAAATGCGTTTGGTGACGCCAATCAGTGCGGGATCTGCTGTGACGGGAAACTCGGTGGTTTCAACTTTTCGACGGATCCCAAACTTTCGGACTGAGAAAAGAAGCAAGACGGCGTTTTTCAGGAGTTCGGAAAATGGGGAGCGAGACATTGATGCTGTGACTGACGAATTCGTCATGATGGACTCCTTGGGTTTCTAATTGTTGGCAGTTGATTGGGTTAATCCGGTAGCGTGATCGTGCGCGAGTGTATCTCGTTCGCACTCACTGCATGATCATCGAAGCGATAAGGACCGGGATAGTTGGCGGAGAGAAAACGGCCGTTGGCTTGACTGCGAAGGAGTTTGATCTGCTCAGCGGCACTTTGGGCAATCGGAACGATGTAGCGTGCGGCTTCGGTCACAGAACACCTGAGGCGCCAGGCGAGGTCACAACATTGGCGGATTTCTGAACCAGTCCAGCCGTTGTCGTTGGGAAGAGTGGAATCCTCAAGTTGATACTGCGAGAGGTAAATACGCCAGATCGCCGATCGTTCTTCGGCGGACGGGAGGTCAAAGTACATGATCCCGAGCGTAAAACGTCGTCGTAACTCTGGAGACAACGCCTGCAACGAATTACATGTGGCCAGGAACAATGTCGCGTCGTCTGAAACGGCAGAGATGACCTTCAACGCCTGACGGAGATTAGACTCACTGGATCCGACGAGAGAATCTTTCATGCTACCGAGATCAAGCGCGATGGTTGGAATGTTCGCTTCATTTCCTGCAGCTTTTGCGACAAGGGACTTACTCGTTCCTGGTGGCCCCACGAACAACATCCCGGTGGCGTTCGTGTTTTGCATGTACGTGAGGAGCATCCCGTGGAAAGCTTGTGCGATTCCGCTCGTATCGTGTGCCTGACCGCTCGTTCCCGCCATGGCCTTTTCGATTTCATCAATAAAGACAATGGATCGAGGTGGCGCGTTCCCCGTCAACAGTTGAGAGATGAACGTCTTGATGGCCAAGACCCCTCCGATGTCTGCGAACCGCTCAGATCCACCCCAAACTGTTAGTCCTGGCGTCGATTCAATAAGTTGGCGCTTACGGTCCCATAGACGGCTTAAGTCCACACCTTTTTTGGTCAGGCACATGGCGGTAATCTGCTCAGCGGAAAAGGATGCCAGTCCGCGCACGGCATCGACGGCGAGGGTGAGCGTCTGCGGGTCTGGTGCCTCTAAGTCAGCCGCGATATACTGGTCACAGACAATTTCTTGTAAGTCTTTGGGCGTCGGGAGTGGCTCGTCAACGATGAGGATATCGTGCCGTAGCTCTTCGGGAATGCTGATTGAGGGGGCGAGGAGGATGAGCATGCGCTGGTTTTGTTTGAATTGGTCACGCAGGTTCCACATCGATTGTGCGACGACCTCGTGATGAATGAACCGATGGGCGTTTTGAAAAAATAGGATGGTGCCTTGAGGGAATTGTCGCGCCATTGAAAGCGCATCTTGAGGTCGAATGGTTGCAAAGGGGTCATGTGTGCTGTCGCCCTTGCCGAGCGCGTCCTGACCGGCTTCATTATGTGCAAGGATCCCGTTCACGAAATCCCATTTCAATATAGGAGGGGGCTGGTCAGAGTTTCTGAGGATACTGGCCAAGATAGTTCTGATGCAGTGGGCTGGGTCAGAGGTGGTTACCGCGATCAGCGGAACCGAGACTCGTCTGGCCGCGCGGATTTGTGTGAGCCACAATGGCATAAAAGAAGACATCAAGAGACTCCTTTTGAAAAGGTGAAAGCTAAACTCGGTTGAAGCGGTGAGAGAGATGAGGGAGCGAGCGAAACCGCTTGAAGTTAGGCGACGCGGACAGGTTCTGGCGGATTGTTTGGAATTGTCCACGAGGCTTCGGATGCGATCAGTGCCCGTAGCCGTCTACCGGCTTCGACAAATTGTTTGTCGTTCCGATCACGATAGGCGGCGTCGCAGTCGTTCAAAATAGTGTGAATGGCGGGAAGACGGTGATCATCAGGCTCAATGTTCGCTGTGAGTTCTGCGACCCGTGACCACCGCCGGATCCAGATCTCAGTAAGTTTCAGGGTAGGCGAAGGCATACGATTTAGGTTGAGTGGAAATGTCGGCATTCTTTTCCCGTGGAGCTTTGATGAGGACGAACGCCCGACGATTGATCGTGTGACAGAGATTATTGTCAGAGGAGCAGATGGGCTTGGCTTCGCCGTAGGAAATGGTTTCTAACCGTGACTCGTCGATACCCATATCATGGAGATATTCTTTGACGGAAAGCGCACGTTTGTGCCCGAGTGCCAGATTGTAGGCGTGAGTACCGCGGAGATCACAATGTCCTTCAATGACAAGTGGACTTTTCGGGTCCTTTCTGAGCCAATCTGATGCGTCGGCGAGGATTTCTTGACCATGCGGCGTGAGGAAATACTGATCATAGTCGAACAGAACCACGGGGACATATTTGCCCCCGGGCCACATGCGTGAAGCAGAAGGTCCAACCTGTTGCTGCGGGTCCATGGTGGTATTCTCAGCGTCTTGACTCCCGGGATCGGTTGAAATGAATGCCGAGAGTAACTCCTTCCATGGAGTTGTTTCTGGCTCGGCGCGGTATGGTTCAGGAGTCGTATCGATCGGAGGTGATGGTGATATCGTCAGTAACGCCTGTTCTTCAATCTGTTCCTCGATCAGTGCGTAATTGGGGACGGACGGAGTCTCTGATGAAGACACATCAGTGTTCGCTGAGAACTCTTCTCCACTACCTTTCACAGATAGGCTTTGACATCCTGCCATGGCGGAAACAACACACAGTAGAGATAAAAGGAGCATCGACCTCATGACGGACCTCCTCGGAAATAACAGTGGGCAAATAGTGCGAGCGACTATTGTCTTATTACGTTCCAGCTAAAGGTTTCGAATGAGGAAATGTTACATCTGATGAAATATCTGCACCCTTTTACGAACACCCACTGGTCGCACCGCAGCTCACGCATTTAAGGCACGTGCCGTTCCGCACCATCGTAAAATTCTTGCATTCCAGACACGGATCGCCTTCGTAGCCGGATAGCCGTGCCTGCTCGATGAGGTCATGTGTCGGATGACCGTTTAGGGAAGACGTGTTGGCCTGATTGTAGGCTTGCTTGTCCTTGCCCGTGGAAGACGCCTGTGCAGGTGATGAACTCACGAAATCGCCGCGCAGGTCGTCTAGTGGCACATGAGCCAGATCATGGCGACCAAGGTAGGTAATGGCGAGTTCGCGAAAGATATAGTCAATGATTGACGTGGACATTTTGATCTGAGGGTTTAATGTGACCGGACCATTGGGTTCGAAACGTGTGTGAACGAACGCATCGACGAATTCGTCTAATGGCACGCCGTGCTGAAGGCCCAGGGAGATGGCAATCGCAAAACAGTTCATCAGACTCCGAAAGGCGGCGCCTTCCTTGTGCATATCCACAAAAATTTCTCCTAACGTGCCATCTTCATATTCGCCTGTTCGCAAGTAAACTTTATGGCCGCCAACAACCGCTTTTTGCGTGTAACCTTGACGCCGGGTGGGTAAGGTGCGCCGGTTGGCCAAGTTCTGAATTACTACATGGGAGGCCGTAGCTTCGACGGTGTCTCCTGCTGGGGTTGATTCATGATGCATAGGCTTATCCGTCATGGAGGTGGAGAGTGGTTGACTGAGCTTTGAGCCGTCCCGATAAAGGGCCACTGCTTTTAACATTGACTGCCAGCCCAATAGATAGGCATCTTTGACAGCTTCGACAGTAGACTCAGACGGCATATTGATGGTCTTGCTGATGGCGCCGCTGATGAATGGTTGGGCTGCAGCCATCATCCGAATGTGCGCATGAACTGGGATAAATCGTTGGCCAATACGTCCGCACCGGTTAGCACAATCAAAGACTGGTAAATGTTCTGATTTCAGGTGAGGGGCACTCTCGACCGTCATGGTTCCACAGCAGTAATCTGTGGCGGCTATGATTTGCTCCTGGGTAAATCCTAATGCCTTCAACATGTTGAAGTGAGGATCATTCAATTGGCTGTCGGTGAGCTTGAGTTCCTCCCTGCAAAAATCTTCTCCTAAGGTCCATTTGTTAAAGGCAAATTGGATGTCAAAGGCTCCCTCCAGTGCCACTTCAATGCGCTCAAGGGCCTGGTTATCAAACCCCTTGGCCCTCAAGCTTTCATGATGAATGAAGGGAGCGTCCCGTAAGGTGCGAGTCCCTGTGGCATACGTCACGATATCCTGAATCTGAATTTGAGAGTAGCCCAGAGATTCTAAAGCTGGGGGAAGACTTTGGTTGATGATTTTAAAATACCCTCCTCCAGCTAATTTTTTAAATTTCACCAAGGCAAAATCTGGTTCAATGCCCGTTGTGTCACAATCCATGACCAATCCAATCGTACCGGTTGGAGCGATCACCGTGGTCTGGGCGTTCCGGAATCCATGTATTTGGCCCAACCCCAAGGCACGGTCCCAAGCCTGGCGGGCGGCCAGGAGCAGATCAGGTGGGCAATGTTCCGGATTGATACCCATGGGGAAAATTGTCAAGCCTTCGTATTCTTCATGTGAAGCGTTATAGGCGGCGCGCCGGTGATTCCACATGACCCGAAGCATGGCCTCTCGATTTCGAGGGAAAGCCTCGAATGGACCGAGTTCAGCGGCCATTTCGGCCGATGTCGCGTATGCCTCGCCCGTCATGATAGCTGTGATTACTCCGCAGATGGCCAAGGCTTTAGGAGAGTCGTAGGGAATTCCTTGGCGCATGAGGATAGAACCAAGGTTGGCGAAGCCTAAGCCAAGGGTTCGGAAGGCAAAGCTTTTTTCAGCAATGGCACGGCTGGGAAAGCCAGCCATGAGCACGCTGATTTCTAGGACAATTGTCCATAATCTCACCGCATGGCGGAATCCATCGAGATCAAATTGCCCATCTGGTGTGATGAACTGGCCCAGGTTTAATGAGGCAAGATTACAGGCCGTGTCATCCAGAAACATATATTCACTGCAAGGATTCGAAGCATTGATACGGCCATCTTCGGGACAGGTATGCCATTCGTTAATGGTGCTGTCATATTGGACTCCAGGATCGGCACACACCCATGCAGCCCAGGCGATGCGATTCCACAGATCGCGAGCCTTAACGGTTTTACAAACGACTCCATCCGTTCTTCGAGTGAGGGACCAGTCGCCGTCGTGCTGTAAAGCCTCAAAAAATTCATTGGGAATGCGGATGCTGTTATTCGAGTTTTGTCCGGAAACGGTTTGGTAGGCTTTGCTATCCCAGTTCGTATCGTACTCGTGAAAGACAAAATGAGTGAACCCTGCTAGAGCGTAACCAGACATACGTTGGATATAGGCCTCGGGAATGGCGACTTCACGGGCGGTATGAATGGCTTCTTTCAAAGCTGGATTCATATGTGGATCAGTTTCCACCTTGGAGGACCCATCAGCTTGAGGAATATGGCAGGCCATTAAGATGGAGTTTAACCGCTGAGCACAGAGCTTAGAGCCAGTGACCATAGCTGCGACTTTTTGTTCTTCGATGACCTTCCAGTCGATGAATTCTTCAACGTCGGGATGATCAAGATCGAGGCAGACCATCTTGGCCGCACGACGTGTGGTTCCACCGGATTTAATGGCACCAGCCGCACGATCCCCAATTTTTAAGAATGACATAAGCCCGGAGGAACGACCTCCACCTGATAGGGGCTCTCTGTCTCCTCGCAATTTGGAAAAATTCGTGCCGGTTCCAGATCCATATTTGAACAGGCGTGCTTCCCTCTGCCAGAGATCCATGATTCCTCTTTCATTCACTAAATCATCAGAGACTGATTGAATGAAACAGGCATGCACTTGCGGACGTTCATAGGCAGTGGCGGTTGGATGACACTCACCGGTCGATGGATTGACGGCGTAGTGTCCTTGTGCTGGTCCCGTGATTCCATAGGTCCAATGCAAGCCCGTATTAAACCATTGAGGGGAATTGGGGGCGGCCATTTGATGGGCAAGCATATAACAACATTCGTCGTAAAATGCGTGGGCGTCTTCATCAGAATCGAAATACCCATAGGTTTTTCCCCAATGTGTCCAACAGCCCGCCATTCGATGAAAGACTTGACGCGCGTCATGTTCTCCAGAGGCCTCGGCAGAGAGAGGGTTCCCATGTTGGTCGCGTCTCGGGACGCCGGCTTTGCGGAAAAACTTTTGCGCTAGGATATCGACAGCTAAGGGTGACCACTGTTCTGGTGTCTGAATGTTTTCTTGGTGGAACACGACGGAACCATCGGGATTTTTTATTGTGGATGTTCGAGAGACAAACGACAGACCGATGTAGGGGTCCTGATCTGCGACGGTGAAGAAACGAGCGATTTTCATAAACGGACTCCTCAAAAAGACAACACTGCCCTCTACTGATGGTAGTACGAGGGCGCGTTGAGACCTGACAGAGCTGAAGGGACTATGACGAGCTGGGAGCGCTTAGCGCGGATCAATCAGGAGGGCTTTCTACGCCCCCTCTATAAGGACATGACGGTGCTGGGCCATGGCGCCGATCTCCAACACGTGCAATCCGAGGGACTGATCGGGTTCCCTGATCGCGAACGGTCTGGCCACCTGGGATGCTTAGGTACCACTCGAATCGGGAAGACGCGGTTGATGGAGTGGGTGATCGAACAAGATATGCGGAAGGGGTATTCCGTAGTCGTCGTGGATCCTAAAGGTGATCATGAGCTGTTTTCGAAAGTGATCCAAGTGGCTGCTGAGTGTGGGCGACTGGAGGAAGTCATGTTGCTCACGCCGATTTTCCCCGACCAGAGTCTCATGATCGATCCATTAGCCAATTACTACATGGAAGATGAACTCGTGAGCCATATTACGAGCAGCATTAAGCCTAAAGACGAGTATTATCTCAACGTAGCCACCGAAGTCGCGCAATTTGTCGTCGCGGGCTTGTGTCGGCTGGGGAGAGTCAGCGGCGGGTCCCAATCGTTGACATTTCAGGATATCAAGAATCGTATCGGGTTTGAGGATCTTCGGCAATTGCGTGACGCGTTGGAAGCGCTAGGTGATGCGGAAGAGTTGTGTCATGGGATTGATCAGATGGTACAGAACCCCGGGTTGGCGGAATTTTATGGAAAAGTGTCGTCTTCGCTACGCACGACATTATCGGCCCTGACGTTCGGATCGACGGGGCATATTATTGGGAAAGCGTCGTCCAACGTCTTCATCGATCGGCTCGAACGGGGGCAGTCTGTGCTCTTGTACTGTAACACAGGGAGTTTGCTCACACGGAGGACCGCAAACATTATTGGCAAAGTGTTTGTCAGTATGGTGCAAAGCTTGGTGGGGCGCATCTTTGCTTCTGGGCGGAAACTGTCACCTCCACTGTGCCTGCATATCGACGAGGGCCATAACGTGCTCTATCCCGGTATGGAGGAGTTGATGAACAAAGGTGGTGGGGCGGACGTCTGGCTTTCGCTCTACACGCAATCCCTCGCGCAAGTGGAGGATGCCGTGGGCCCGACAGCCGCGAGGAGCATCGTGGATAATATCAATAGCTGGGTCTATTTCTTGGTCAATCACCCCATGACCGCCGATCACATCGAACAAACATCTCCACTCATTCAGCGGCATGAACCGGTCATATCGCTAGGCGGTGGCATCACGATGAGAACCCTAGATGTCCCCTTGGTGCGTGCCCACAAAGTCTCGAGCTTGCCAAAACAATGGTTCTATTTTCGCTCGCAGGGGCGCTTTGCCAAAGGTTGGACGATGAAAGTCGTGCCCGCCAAGGTTTCAGTGAAGTTTCCTCAGATCCGTCCCATGGACTCGGCGGCGCCAGCGGTGGGTGAATAACCAATCATTCCACGTGGGTGTCACCGGGCGCGCGGCTTGGGTTCTCAGCCGGTTGAGCGTCGCTCGCGTCAGGATCCCGCACCACTGATCTCCTTCCCAAACAAACAAGCAGGGCGCGTTCAGCATGACACATTGGTCAAAGGCGCTGGCTAAGGGCATCTGTGGAGAAACCTTCAGAACCGGTGACAGCGATTCCATCTTGTGTTTGATGGTCGCCTCAGGAGGGTGTGATTGGAAGTTGAAATCCGGGTAAGCGTTGACGAAACCTACAATGTGATTCTCTTCACAGACAAGGAGCCAGTGATACCCGTATTGTACGTAGACATGATGGAGCGTCTGTATCGTGTCAGTGGGGCGCAGGGTAATGACATGGGAAGACGGAATCATCCACGGCTCCACCGTGCCATGTAACAAATGGCTGTGCTGGACTTGGCGTTTGGTGTGACTTGCCAGGACGAACACGATTAAACCCCCGAGGAGATACCAGCCAGTATGCTGAAGCGTCAGAAACCCAGTGATGCCGTAGAGGATGAAGACGAGACTGACGGCTTGGCTCCAGCGCGCGGTGAGCAGCGTGGCTTGGGCGTAGGAAGTGACGCGCGTCCAAATGATTGCGCGAAGCAATCGTCCACCGTCGAGCGGGATGAGTGGAAGGAGGTTCAAGCCTCCAACGAGAGCGTTGATCCGGGTGAGATATGCGGCGACCGGATTCGTGTCAGCGCCCCAGAATCCCGCGGCGAGGACGAGCGAGCAGAGAGGGCCGGCGAGCGCGACTCGGATTTCATGGCGAGGATGCGTGAGTTCTTGATCGAGGCTGGTCCAGCCACCGAGGAGATGGAGGGTGATGTTGCCGACCGATCCTCCGCACCACCGAGTGACGAGGGCGTGTGCTAACTCATGAAACAACAGTGAGAAGAAGATGAGGATGGTTGCGGTGGTTCCGGCTGTCCATAACGTCCATGGAGCTGCTCCTGGATAGGCTTGCGGAAAATACTGTGTGCTGAGTCCCCACATCATGAGTGCGCCGGCTAGGATCCACGATTGGTGAATATGCACTGGAAATCCCGCAAGCTGCCAGGTAAACGGTGTCATGACTTGGCTGAACATGGCTGGGTTGGCGGGTGTGACGAGTTGCCCGATGCTTTCCACAGGTCATAAGGGGTTGGATACATTGATCGCAGAAGCGCCGCAGCTTTTGCGAACGTTCTCGGTAACCATGGGGTGCTGAAAGACTTGGCCAGGTGGAGGCTTGCTCGCGCAAACTGTTGCAACGGATTACTGATGGAAACGGTGAGTTGGACTTGGGGGGAAAAAGCATACAGGACGATCGGGAGGTCCGGTTGAATCGCGAGATCTCCCAACAATTTTGGTCCCATTAAGTCTGGACTGAAGAGATTGACATTCGTGGTGAACCAGGCTTGGTGGCGAGCACCGCGTATCTTGGTCGTAATGGTCAAGACGGTGACAGGACCAATCGACCAAGCTGACGTGCGAAACGCGATCGTGGCCCCATGTTCCCAATCGTGTAAGAACGTGGAAGTGGACCGCGCGATCCATTCGATCGTCGACGGGGAAGATGGGCATTGCTCCCTGACCAAGAGGACGGTACCCAGAGACTGGTTGCGAAGGATCTGCACGAACGGGTCCTCAACAGGAAGATGACGGGAGCTCATCGAGTATCGAATAGAGAAAAGCGGATGAGGCCTTGCCTAGAATTCTACGCGCAGGCCTGGCGATCAGAGAGGCGTCGATCATGCATCGGTAGACGTATGCTCACCAAATGGGGCACCGACGTATGCGCAGTAATGAGGATTGCTGGCAGAGGGGAATAAGAATGGCGAGAAGTGCGTGCAATATCGGCACAGCTGATCGATCTGAATCTCACCAGTTTGTTGTTTTTGTCTGATCGTGGTGATGAGCGCGCGATGCAGTGCTTCTTGAAGCTTCGTATCCAATTGGTGTATTTGCCGGAACAGCCAATCGCTGGGCGTTTCCAGAGCTTGGGCGTGGATCACGCCATTTTCCGTGAGATGTACTGTACGGTCACCAGAAGACGGTTCGTCGATGGAAATTTCATTTTGGTGTAGGAGGAGGTGATGGGCACGGTCGAACATTTCCGGTGTGACGCGGACGAGTCGTGAAAGCAGGCATTCGGGGATTGTCTGGCCAGGATGAGTGTGGATCGTGATTAGCATAAGATGGGCGAGATGGATTTCCGGTGGATCTTTAGGCGCTTGCTTGTGGCGGTGAAGCAGACCGAGATCGGTAAGTCCATTGTAGATACTGGTGAGGAGATTCTCTGACTGCGTGGCCATGGTGCCCTTCAATTGCAACATGTTAAAGGGATCGGGAATTGCTGTCTACTGGCGGCGAGCCGGCTGGGATGGTTTATGGCCGTTTAATACCCGTAGATTTTTGGTTCTTCGCGTTCTCCGGCCTTGGTCTTCCAGTAGATTGTGAAGCTGTCCGATGGCTCGGTCAATCTTTCCCTGAAATTCATCAGTCGCGTTGGGCAGCTGGGCTGTCCATTCTAGAAGTAGGCGGACGAGCTGCGTCAGCGTGTTGAATCCGTCAACGATGATGCCAGGAGTAATGGTGAGAGGGTCCTGCAATTCAAAGGCATGGAGCAGCGCTTCGGCATCCGTTATCTTTCGCTTCTGAGCTTCCAGTGCTTCTTCTAATCGTTCAATCTCCTTATCTCGCTTTTGCACTTCCCTCGAAAAGCCAACGGCGGTTCGCCTAAGTTCTTCCATCTCTTTTTCTATATTGTTGTGTTTCTTCGTGACAGGTTGGGGCATGCGAGACCTCGTCTGATCGAACTTTTTCACGGCTTGATTGGACGCATCGGTTTTTACATCATCTAGGACGCGTTGTAGCGACCTTGTCATTTTATCTAAGGTGTCTGATGAAGAGGCAATAAGCTGCGACCACAAACTCTTCGGCAAGATGTCCTCAAGAGGGAGCTCGGCGCACAACGATCGGAGGGAGGCTGGGACCTGTTTGATGCTTTCTTCACGCCACTTGTGTTCTACGTCTTTCAAACGTTTCAATTCGGACGAGGATAGCTGGCGGCGATAGAGGTTATCGAATAAGGCCGAGATCTGCTCGTCTTGGGTTTCCACGATTTCGCATGGCACCTGCTTGAGTCCGAGTTCCTTGGCGGCCTTCAAGCGGTGATGTCCCGAGAGGACACAGTATTCGTTAGCGACGTGTTCCAGGATGAGCGGGACTAGAATGCCGACGTTTTGAATATCATCGCGTAGGCTTCTGTACTCATCGCTGGATAATGCGGGGAAAAGTGTTTGATATTTGGTTTCGGTGACGATGCTATCGGTTGACAACCACACTGACGTTTTCACGATCGGCCTCCTCTGGGAATGGATGAGTCGGATGAATGGTTTTGATGATTTTCCAAACGGTTTGACGAGAGTATTGTGGGAATGTCTCTCGTGCTTTTCGCATCACAGTCCTGTGATCGTCGAGCGATCGAAGTCTTTCGCGAACAAATTCTCTCAGGGCCATGCGGGCCGGAGCGGTGTAGGGCTGTGCTAAGTTCTTTTGGGTGACGATTCCGCGAACATGTGCCTGTAGAAAGTGGACAGGAATGATATATCTATGCCCGGTGTTTCCTCCACGAATGCTTGGAGAAACGATATACCATACCTGTTCGTGAACGCAGAAAAACGGGGATAACGGATGATTCGGCGTCATCAATGGATATCGCAAGTATTCCCTGAAACGTCGTCGCGATACTCGTCTGCCGCAGTACCCAAGGAGGTTCTGAAATTGTGTGGGCGTCATATAGAGGTCGCCGGCATTGATGGACAGATGGGCGTTCTCTTTCTCGACACTCTCTAACAGGGTTTTGGTGATGTCGATAATCTGCTGCCGCACATCTTCGTGAATGTCAGTAATCGTTGTCATACGTGAAAGGCTTTCTTGTCGTTCCGTATCGTTCAAGGTTCTCCGATGGCAGGGGAAGAATTCGTGTACAAATGCGATAGGAAAATCCAGGTGGAACTAAGCGTCTTCTGGATTTTCTGAATTGTGCGTAGGTGACTTCGTTTACGACATGCAGTTCCTGGTTGAGTATTTGCACAATCTTATTCTTTCCCGGTATTTTTGCTTGGAAGCGCTTTTGAATAAAGAAGTAGTAATAGTTGCTAAATTGCATATTACGTCCGCGTTGGTGCTCCCATTTCGCTAGGGCATCTGGTAGAGCGAGAAAGGCTTCTTGAAGGAGGTCATCTTCACCAATGATAGGATCGAGATCGCGATAGCGGTGGATAATACTCTTGGCGAGATGCTTATTGTCTTCCCAGAGCTTCAGGAAAGGTGACGTTTCGTTATGAGTTTCAGAGGCTCGGCTCATCGTTCCCTCCTTGGATAGAGTCGTACGGGTTAGTGCGGATCGTGTGCGCGAAGCACTATGGTGGAGGGCGGATGAGAGTCCGTCGAAATGTTTGTCCTGAACGTGGGCACGGCCGTCTCTGAATGAACATGAGGAACGCCCCTACGTTGGTGGGGAAACATGATATATAGCAACTTGATTTAATATTGTCAATTATAAAAATGTATTTAACAAAAAAGATCAATATGCTATACTCCTTTTGGTGCCCAGCATGGAGGGTGGCTGATCTCCAGCACAACGTGCGCGTCATCCCGTTTCAGGGCCTAGTTATTATCGTTCAATTCATAACCATTCATACTTTATTGTATTCTCTTTCCACTCATGGGCTAAGCCAAGCTGTAGTACGTGTTGGCATGCTTGGCTGGGAGGGAAGGGGTTGTCAGCGACTGGAGGGTAAGATGACAGCCATAAACCATCACGAGTCCCAGGGCTCAGTGGTCAACCCGTTTGGGATGTTGCTTCGTGGATTGCGAGAGGAAGCCGGGGTTTCCATAGAGGCTTTTGCCAGGAAGTTAAAGATTAGTTTGGGGTATGCCTACCGATTGGAGCGTCAAGATCTAGGAAAATTCCGCGTGCCAGGTCATAAGTTGATCAATCGAATCGCGATAGTCTTGGCGAAATCAAAAACTGAGCAAGAAAACCTAGCTAAGAGACTCTTGGCGGAGCGTCTTCGGCAGATTGAGGGGCATGGCGCCTTAGGCTATTTTCTTGAACGAACCGGTCAGGCTCCCAAAGGTCATGCGTCGGAAATCCTGCCTGGAGGTTTCCGTGAGCGTTTACAGAAAGACCTCAATCGTCTGCCTGTGAAACAGCAGAAGCGTATCGCAGAGGCGGTAGGCCTTATCGATCCACGAGGATTCGATCCTGTCATCCACGGTGAAGTCGGACTTGTGCGGCACCAAGTTCTGGCGCTCGCTCACGCACTCAACGAACCGGTTGATGAATACCTGATGCTCGCAGGCTTGCTCCCGCGCGCGCTGTCGCGCCTCATCGAACATGAAGGGTCATCTTATTTGTTTGGATTGCTGGATAAGATGGAGCCCGATGATGTCGAAAAATTTATTCAGGCGTTAAGTGCGCTGGCGGAAATCTATGCTAAAAAGAAAGGGTGAATGGTTGTCTGAAGCAAAGTAGGGTAGGAGAAACCCTAATTGTTCATCCTTCTTCGCTGGCCTACCGAGCCCTCAAAACTCAGGCTCGTAAGGTGTCTCTTCTTGCTGACCCATTTCTTCCATGTCTTCGAGCGGCGTTTCTTTCTTTTCTTCCTCGGTATGAAAGGCAGAATAGTTCTGTTGCTGTAGTTGCGTGATCGCGATGGAGGCTTGGCCTTTGGTCATTGTGGCTAGGCGAGCCTCGACAACTTCTGAAGGTATATTGTGATCGCCAGTCAGTCGCAAGATGTAGTTGCGTTGCTTATGCGTTGGTTTCGCATTCTTTGCTTGTGACGGTCTCTTGGGTTTCTGACCGCTTTCTGCATTTGAGGTGTTTGAAGGATGCGGAACGGTTGCAGACTCCCGTGCAGGTGAATCAGGAATCGATCCTTGTGGCACTCGTGTTTCTTGATGTCCGACTTGGCTAGTGCTTTCTGATTCTGTGTCGGGGTTGAGTGGGGATTGGATGCAGTTCGTAGTTTTATTAGTCGCTTGCCAGTCTTCTTCCGATACGACGACGGCTTCCTCGTCTTTCGCTGGATTGATTTCTTCCGGAGGAGGAATCTGCCAGCATTGAATCCTTTGCAGGATTTCCGAGGAACTGCGCAACAGTTGCTCGACTTCTTCTTGCGTAGCTGTGAGTTCGAGCTTGAGTGGATAATGCGTCTTGAGGCCTGTGGGCCCTTGAATCTGTTTTGGTTCGCGTCGAAGCGTTAATGGCACCATCGCGAATCGTCCAATGAGGGCGGTGAGGTAATCGAAATATGAATTCAAGTCGACCATCGAATTCCAACTCCCGCTATCGATCTGATAAACGCCGCCCATGTTAACTTTGGGGAGCATGACTTGAAGACTGGCCCGAGGCATACAGTCATCATTGAGATGCTCGCATGGACATTCACGCGGTTCCATGGTGCGTGTCTTGTCGTTCAGGCGCATGGCCGTTTCTCCATTCCCAATGCATTTTAACCCTCGGCCGCTTCCATACCATTTGAGCGCTTGCGGAAAGACACGACCTGGATCATTCACGGGAAACATAATGCCTAAGGCTGTGGGCTTGTCGCCGTAGACCTTGGCCACTTCTGGAGGGACGACGAAGTACGGAGTTTCCGCTGGATGTTCGTTGCCCGTCTGCGGGTTTCGAACTTTGACGCCAAGACGGATCTTGCCTAAGCGGGGCAAGCGTCGCTTGTTGGAAAGGCCTCTGATTTGGACGAATGTTTGCATGGTTGGACTCCCTGAGTTCGAGCGTGAGTAAGTTGTGAGGATTGTCTGTATGTGTGATGGCTACTGGTTGATGACGCGCAGGTATGCCGAGTGGGTTGGCTTGGCTTTGATGGTCTCCGCATGTGGCGTGACCCGCAGTTTTTCGATTGTTGTGGTCCTACGTGCAGCGGACAGAATGTCCGCTGGTATGAGGTCTTGACTGACGGTTGAGCGCTGTTCTTCTTTCAGTTTTATGGAAATCGTCGATCCTGTGGCGCGTCGCACGCCATGATTCTTTAACAAGAGACGAAAGGCGCGTTTGAGTTTGTCTTCTTCCTTTTCTAATCGCTTCCGCTCCTCTGTAAGTTCATAAAGCTGAACGGCGAGTTTCGCGCTTTCCTCACTCAATTCGAGTACCGCTTCATCGTTGAGCTGGACGGACTCCCAACAGGGGTTAAAAAACGGGCAATACTCGCATTGCCAGTCGTGCGGTTCGTATTGTCGTGGAGGTAACGTTCCGGCCTGCCGGTGTTGTTCGATGGTGGCAAATTGATCCAAGGCGTCTTGGAATAGGTTCACAAAGGTCGGGAGCGGATCACCCAGATCGATCGTGGTGCCATCGGACGAGGTGGCTTCGAGGATCGTGAGTGTCTTGGAGTCATAATCGTAGTGTAAGAGATATTCAAGATAGCCTGACGTGTTCTTATTCTTAATGAGCAGGATCGCTATGTTGAGGTCAGGTTGTATGTCATGCAAGGCTTCGAAATAGAGGACACATTGGGTCAAATGATCTAAGGGCCACGCGCCCTTACGGTAGCTTTCGAACGTAAAGTGATTAATCGCCTTGTGTTCAAATAAATAATCTTCGAAAAAGAGGTCGGTGAGGATCCCGTCAATGTGGCCATGTAGCGATCCCGGCTGGACGGTCCCCTGACACATGCTGCACGTAAAGGGCTGCTCCTGTTCAATGAGCCACGGGAGGGCATTCGGGATGGTCAGCGGCATCTGCTGACTGTGGAGCTTGAACGTACTCTGTTCGATCCACTGACAGGTCAATTCTTCATGCCAGGAGGAATCATCGAGGACCACGGCAAAACGGTCACCGGGTTTGCGTTCTGGGTACTCTAATGCTCGATAGGTCAATTTTCGTCTGCACTGCGTCGGCCCAGACGATGAGGGACGAGGTCGGTAGGGGGAGGGCTGCCAGTCGAAATTGGCGATTCCGTGGATGATTTCGGCAAGCATGAATGTTCTCCTCAGGGGGAAGATGGTAAGGATGTCTCGACTACAAACGGATCTGTCGCGTCGGTCTCGCCACAAATCCTCGGCAATGTGTAACGGCATTTGACCGTTGGTCAGATCTGGTGACAAACCATCAAGAGCTATGTTGTCACCACATTCAACCAGTGGTTAGATCTGGTGACAAAAATTCCGGTCACATGTAGCAAATGTAGGTAGTGCCAATTAGAACGGACAGGAATAGAAATCTGTATTTGCTCATTAAAGCTTTGCGAGGTCTTGACAACGCCATGACGTAATATTTTTTTAGTTAGAATTTCTAACAAGTATTGCGATGGCTACCATATTGGGACTCATGACCGATCAGCGCTGGTTGACAAGTCAATCAGAAACATATGTGCGTCTAAATCGATGTAAAGAGGCACGAATTGCATATCGGGTTACCGAGGATGTACGTGGTCGTTTTGCCACGCTAGAAGGACAATGGAAAGCCAGTAAAGGAAAACAGATTTTTGAAGCTTCATGCTTAAGAACCTTTTCATCGAGTAGTGAGACGGCTCAATGGTCTAAGGCTCGGTTGATCGACTGGCTCAGGCGTGCGGGGTGGGGTGCCGTTTCACATAGAATAGGCACTTGGTCCGATCAAAAAATGAACCGGGTCTGCCGCAACCCTTTTTCCCTCTATTGGATGCGTCTATTGCCGTTTGGCGCCGCCGATGCGTTGCATCGCCTGGCCGGAGGAACCAGGACGGATGCGCGTCGAATTCAGGCGGGTGTTCAATCTGTGCTCAAGGAACAAGTTACCCAGGGCCATATCGGTGTCTCCTTGGAACGGCTTACAGTCTTACTTGGTGATCGACTGTGCGTGGATTCTGAAGAATTACGTTCCTTGTCGTTCTATCTGCATCCGAAAGTCGCTGTCGAGCAGGATGGTCAGATTGTTCTGGCTGAAGTTGTGCGACAGTTGAGCCAGGTCGATCGCTGCTTGGCCACCAATCAAATGCAGATGACGAACTACGTTGATCCAAGACTGGCCGAGCTGTTGTCGTATACCTACACGGTCGTGACAGGACCAGCGGGAAGCGGTAAGACGGAATTGTTACGACGAGCGGTTACGGCATGTCAGGCGGACGGGTTGCGCGTGGCAGTCACCGCGACAACGGGTAAAGCCGCCAGTTTGCTTGGCCGTGTTGCTCAAACCGTTCATCGCTTGCTCAAGTATGGTCCACACGGGTTTTCGCGCCGAGTGCTGCCTCACGATGTGGTCTTCGTGGATGAGGCGTCCATGCTAACCCTTCCGGTGTTGGTGGCGTTGTTGCGCGTCGTGCGTGGCGCAGTGATTTTTTCTGGTGACCCGCGGCAGCTGCCGCCAGTCCATGGTATCTCGGTGTTTGGGTATTTGTTGAAGCACCTTCCCGTTCTCGCACTGGACAAAGTGGCGACGACATGGGGAGAAATCGCGTCTGTTCCAGTAGATACTTTTTGTCACGATTCTACCGAGAGCGTGCTCGATCACCTCGATCGAGAAGTTCAGGCTTGTCGTGGTGGTGGCAAGTCCGTTCAAGTTCTGTCGCCTGTGAAAGAGTCGCCGCTAGGAACACAGCATCTCAATCGGTGGTTACAGACGAAGCTCAATCCTGACGGCGCAGTAGTCACGAGTCGATTGCGGATTGGTGACCCGATCATTGTCCAGCGTAACGCCTATGATCTGCCGGTCCCGGTGTTCAACGGGCAAACTGGTGTCGTCACAGGGTTACAGGAAGGCCGTGTTGTGATGCGATTAGATGTGGGTGGTGAAGCGTTCGTGCCAGAATCCAATCTTGAATTGGCCTATTGTTTGACCGTCCATAAAGCACAAGGGAGTCGATTTCCTGTGGTGATCTTCGTGATTCCTGAACACAGCCATCGATCATTCACACGGGATCAACGTCTTCAGTATGTCGGACGGACGCGAGGCTTGGAGCGAACGGTGTGTCTCGTGCACTAACGGGAGAAACCTTGACGACCGTTTGTCCTTCTCGTGCTTGGCCGATCGTTCTGTATCTTGAGGGGCAGATTCCTTCTGGGAAAAATCGTATTGGCTTGCGAACCGGACTAGGGACGATGAGTGTTTCGAAGCTTAAAGTCAGCAATGCAGGAAAGAGTGCTCATCGCCTTGTGAAGAAAAGAGTAGGCTCATCACATGTTCTGCGAAAGAGGGTCATGAATAATTTGAATCTCATAGCCCAGATTAGAAAGGGTAGTGGAGGTAGTCCTAAAATCCATCGGTTTCCACAAACTCGCTTCAAGACATGGCGTGCAGAGAGTGCAAATCAATTCCATACACAGATCTCACGCTGGAGGCGGCTGCTGCCGATTCAAAGACCAGTTGTTCTCACGATTCACTATTGGCCATCGGACGGACTCGGACGAGATCTGGATGGGATGCTAAGCGCGCTCGGGCATTTGTTCGAGTGGACGGGGGTGTTAGAGCATGATGGACAGATTATGGAAACGCACTGGTATCGATATCCCATGGATCGACAGTCGCCTGGAGTCGTCATGGTCTTCGAGCCCTATTCGGATGAGGCGCGAAATTCCGTCAATCTCATTCGACAGCTAAAAGACAACACAATGGATCTCTGTTCCCTGCAGCATTGGGCTGTCGCTTCTGGATCGCGTAATACCGATCTAGAGAGCAGGTCTTGTGTGCGATCCCACCCATATCCTTCAAATTCACGCGTATTGGTCTAAGCGTGTCGTTTGTTCATCGAACCCTTCATTAAATCTCTTTAGGCTTCAAGGTCAGAGACGAAAAAAAGTTTGGGGCTCCTTGGCTACGGGGTTATGAGATGACCCTATCTGTACCTGTGCATATTTCTGTCTCATCTACCCCTTCGACAACTATGCTTGACGGGGTGGTGCGAAAGGTCTACCGCAAAGACTCGGGATTTACGGTGATGAGAGTGGCTGTGTGGGATAAGGATGAACGCGAACAGAGTCCGCTTATCACTGCCGTCGGTCATACACCTCAAGCACCAAGAGTGGGGCATCGCTACACCATGACAGGGCAGTGGATGACGCATCAGCAGTATGGCAAGCAGTTTCATGTGGAGTCACTCACGAAACCGTTGCCGACGACTGCTCCAGGCATTGAAGTCTATCTGGCGTCCGGAATATTTCCGGGAGTGGGGCCAGTGTTAGCAAAACGGATTGTCGAGCGATTTGGACAAAAGACACTTGAAGTTATCAAGAGTGAGCCACAACGTCTCCTGGAAGTATCCGGAGTTGGCCCAGCGGGGCTGACCAAGATGATGCGTGAAGCCCCAGGTCAACTCGGCGTCGCTCATGTCGTGAGTGATCTGTGTCGTCTTGGGCTGACGCAGCCTCAAGCCATGCGAGCCCTTGAGACTCTTGGTGATGATGCGTATGCGGTTATCCGTGACAATCCTTATCGCGCGGTCGAGGTCTGGGGGTTGGGATTTCGAAAAGCCGACGCTGTGGCGAAGAGGTTGAAGTTGCCACGAGACAATGGCAGTCGGTTTCACTGTGCCATCGATTCGATACTCAACGTTCACGCGTCACATGGGATTGTCCGCACACCTGTTGCCGTGTTGCTGACCAGGATGGCGGAACTCTGCGATATCGACATCACGGCACTTGAGCATCGTGTCGATGAATGGATGGATCGCCAGTGGCTGATCAAGAAGGATGGATACGTCTATGCGCCACTTGTGGGTGAGACCCAGAGGACAATTGAGGACATGTGTGGTCACCTTGTTCGACGCCAGGCTCGGCGTGAATCAGAGGTGAAGCTGTCTCACTCTTCCCAAAAGCTGACCATGGAACATCGACTGGCGGTAAAGCGGGCACTCGCCTATCCACTGTCGCTTGTTGTGGGCGGCGTGGGAGTGGGGCTTCCCACATGTCTTCAAGCCATTGTTCATGAAGTCAGAGAGACAGGTTTGACGATAGGCGTGGCGAGCCCAACAACGGGCTCAACGATGTTCTTGGATGACGATCAGAAGCTCACAATTCAGTGGGACGATGTTCAAGGCAGTCAAGCCCATCCGCAAGCCAAACAGTTGAAAGATCTTGATGTGCTGATGGTGGTGCAGGCGGAACAATTAGATCTGGTCCATGCTGCAAGGTTACTCAACGCTGTCGATCGAGACCGAACCCGTGTGGTGATCGTGGGTGATGATGCGCAGGTCCCTTTGTCAGGTCCCGGTTGGGTGTTCCGCGCCAGTCTGCAGGTAGGGATGTTTCCGGTCACTCGGATCACACAAGTCGAGAGCAGGCAGAAAGATTCAGGACGAGTGAGCCTCATTCGGCAGATTCGTGACGGGAACATGCCGAAGTGGGTCAGTGGCTTGTTCGGCAAAGACTGTCTCCTGCGTATGGTTGAAAATCTTGAAGATGCGAAGCAAGCACTTTCGGATGTCATGGATCGTTTGTCATTTGCTCCAAAGGACATTCAAGTAATCGGCGTCGGTCCAAAAGGTCCGTTGGGTACGATGGTTCTCAATCGGTGGTTACAGGATCGCTGGAGTACGGGAGAAACATCAACATGGATGGGTTTTCGGGTTGGCGATCGTGTTCGCACTCTCCGTTCGAATCGTGAGAAGGGTGTTTGGGCAACAGAAGAAGGCGACGTGCGGGTCGTGTCGCCTCAATCGGCCTCCATGCACGTCGTTTTTTCTGGTCGTGAGGTCGTGTATCAGGAATGGGAGTGTGACGAACTGATCTTAGCCTATGCTCTGACGATTCGCGAGGTCCAGGGCCTGCGAAAACCTTGTGCTGTTGTTGTCCTGCCTCCCCAACCGTCCGATTGGCTCACCCGAGAGCGGTTGCTCACTGCATTATGTGTCGGCACGCAGTACTTGGTCGTGCTTGGCTCTCCCAGAACGTGCAAGGGAGCGGTGCGTAATACGTTAGAAGAGGAACAAATTCTGTGGTTGATTCAACGACAAGAGGTGCAGGATGAGTCTCCTGACTAGCGTCGTCTTGGCCGGGGCTGTCGGGCTGGTCTGTCAACAGCCAGCTGACTTGGATGGACATGTGGTCCGCATTCCCGGCTCGGTTCAATGGGGTTTGCATGATCCTGCCCAGTGCCACTGGAGAACAGCACCGGACTTCTCCGAAGCGCTCACGAATCACCATGATGCAATGACGCAAGGGTCATCTAAGACACAACACGATCAATCTACTGGAGATATTCATGAAGTTTCATCTTGTTTGCCAGAAAACCAAGTCGTACGTGAGACCCTCTACTTTGACTTTGACTCCGCCTATGCCTTGCCATCGCAAGTGATGAAGTTACTACCTTTGGCTCGAGAAACGGTTCAAACGATGAGCCTTCAAGGGTATACAGATCGGCACGGGCCACAGTCGCTTAATGATCGACTCGCCCATGATCGAGCTCGATCGGCATGGGAGGCATGGAAGGATGTAGGTGGATCAAACATCGACCGGCAGCTCACGGGCCGCGGCTTGTGCTGTTATCGCAACAAAGCCGATGACGCCGTCAACCGACGTGTGGAGCTGACCGCCGTGGTGCGGACGTCGTGTCCGCGTTCAATCGTCAATACCGTTGAGTCCTCGGCTCGATCGCGTGCAATCGACCCTCCGTGGTCGTCACATGTCGATCGTGGGAGCGGGTCGCCATGACGCCTCCTGACTCAACCAGGCTCAGCCACCAGTGAGCTCAAAGGACTTTCACTGACGGGGCTACGTTCGAAGTGAATGGATAGGTACCCGGGGATGCTTCATCAGTTCCCGGCTCTACGGTCATGGATTAAATAGGACGGTATCGAGGCAACGGCCAGTGTCTATGGCAACTGAAACCACTTACGAACATTGCCGAGGTGACCATGACTCCCTTCGGGGAGCGGCCGTAAGGCCAATCGAGAAAGGAGAGAATATGAATGATCCCACGAGGGGTTTTCCAAGGTGTCCACCGCAGTGGAGCCATTACATGCCCGGCGAGGACTCTAGTTGCGCCACCTGCCTCGGTGGCTCACCACCATTCGGGTGGCTCGAAGGGGGTGTCGGAAACAGGAGATGACTAGTTGAGGAACGTATTCGGTTTGGAGTTGTCCACAATGATCAATCATGTCACAGAGAATGGAGAACACCCATGACACACTTCATGGATTCCCGGCGGTTCCTTCGTGGACTGTTGGGGTCATTAATGATCGTGATGTTGGTGGTCAGTGAAGCCTGGGCCGGTGGGGATAGTACGTTTGCCCCGCTGGTGACCTTGGTGCAGGGGTGGATGCAGGGTTCCTTGGGGACACTGCTCGCGCTCGTCGGGGCACTCTTTGGCTTGGGGGCGGCAATGGCCTCCCGGTGGAGTGGACTTGCGATCGGCTTTGGCGTTGCGGCTGGTGCATTTTATATCCCGGACATTATCCCGGTGATCACCACGGGAACAATGTAAATCTAACCCGGGGGCGAGTGGGTCTTGCCCCCGGCTACTTTTAAACAGGAATGTCAGAGTATGCGAACACAGATTCCCCGATATCTCGATTCCTTGCCGCAGATTTTGTGGTGGGAACTCGACGAACTTATTCTTTTTGTCGTGTGTCTCATGGTAGGCATTTTCACCCGTCATCTTTGGGAATTTACGCTTATTGGCTGTGTGTCGGTCTGGGCGATGGGGAAGGTCAAAGGAGGACAGAGTGAAGGATTTATCTTGCATATGTTTTGGTGGTATGGCGTCCCGGGGTTTGTGCTGGAGTATGGACCGAGTTCAGAAATTGGTGAATTTCTGGAGTAGGTGTGTGTAATGGAAGCGCGCTTATATCGATCATCAATCAGTGACAGTCGCAGTACCAACAGATGGCTCCTAGGACTATGCGTGATGCTCGGGATCGCGCTGGTGGCGAACGGCCTGTTTCAGCGATCGGCCATCTTGCATGTGACGCCGGTCGAAATTGAGAATCCATACTGGGCATCCGCATTTGAAGGGTCCGAAGAGTACTTACGGAAAATGGCTCTCACGCTCTTGCCGTGCGTAACGAACGTCACCCCGAAATCTGTGAAGTACATGCACGAGATGTTTTTGAACTATGTCGCGCCTGAATCCTATGGGGCTGTGAGTGATGGCTTGGCCGTGGATCGACGGTATGTCATCAAGAGCAATCTCAATCGAATGTTTTTCCCGGATGAAGCGCAGGTCAATGGATCGACGGTCATCGTCAAGGGACACGAGAAACGCTTTATTGGACACCAACGAGTAGCGGAGGAACGACGAGCGTATGAACTCACACTTCAAGTTCGGAATTGGAAAGTGGAAATTGTGGGTCTGCGGGCTGGTGGGGTGGGCTCTGATGGCACACCCGAGTTTGATGTGGGCACAGGACAGCCCACAGCAAGTTGACATTGTCGACGATCGGACGATTACGGTCGAAGTCTCTCAATCTGGTCTCACGGTGTTTCAATTGCCAGACGTGGTGCAGAAGGCTGTATCCTCGTCTCGCGATGTCGATGTGAAATTTGAAGGTAAGTACGTCATGGTCACGATGGGAAAGGACCTGGCTGACTTGGTAACGCTCACGAAGTCAGGCCAGGCATATGTGTTTGTCCTGCACCCTACCGAGCAAGCCGCCGCCATGATCGCGGTGATCGATCATCGAAAGCCCGTGCGTCCTAAGGTTCAGAAACCCGATCCGATCGTGCGCGAAGCATCAGGCTATGTCGAACAACTGACGACGATCATACAACGGGCTGCCAAAGGCACACTGCCTGCGAGCTATGAGCAAGAGTCGATTAAGGACCAACCCAGGTATCCATGGCTGGCACTCACGATAGAAGAGGCACAAGTCTTTCGAGGACCGCGCTATCAGGTTGTCGTCTATGCCTTGAAAAACGACACGGACCACCGCCAGACCATGCAGGAGCGGGAATGGAATTCAGGAATGCAGCTTGCGATCGCGATTCAAAAAGAGGTCATTGATCCTGGTCAACGAACGATCGTGTATTTAGTAGAGATGACAGAACGAAATCAAAAGGATGAGTCGAGCTTATGAGCAACGAATCCGGTAGTCCGATTGTAGGCACGAGTGCGGGTGGAGGGAGCGTTCCCCGCATGGGTGTCCCGCGCTGGCTCATTTTGTTGGGTGTTGTGGTCGCGTTAGTCGCGATCTCATTTGGCGTGCAGTCGTTTCGGACCCGCGCAAACACGAATGGGAACCACGCTAATGGTGCGGCAACGCTCGCGACTGATGCGGATCAGGAGAGGTGGATGGCAACGGCAACTGGGCAACTGCATGAAATGGAACAAACCAGCTCGACGCTTCAGACGACGGTCACCAGTTTGAAAGAGCAACTTGCCAAACTCCAGAAACGACTGGATCACGTGGGCTTGAAAGAAGTGACCCAAAAGGAGCGCTTGCGACTGCCACCTCCTCCTGAAAGTCTGCCGCCAGTGCAACTTCAGGGGACGAAGACGAAACCATTTCCAGGAAAGGCGATCCTCGCTCAAAGCTCATCTCAACCTCCTGGGCCTCCGGTCGCCCGCCCTCTAAAGAAAAAGCCAACCCCGAGCAACGTTGTGGCGGAGATCACAGGACCAGTGAACCCGATCCGATTGTTTGCCCCTGCGCACGTCGAAGAGCAAGAACCGGAGCTCGTGACATATCGAATTCCGACGGGAATGATCATTCCCATGCGGCTGTTGTCCGGGTTGGACGCGCCCACGGGTGGTGGCGTGAACGATCCCCATCCTGTGCTGATGGAAGTCGTGGACCTGTCGATATTGCCGAATACCTTTCAAATGAACATGGAAGCTTGTTTTCTACTCGGCGAAGGCAAAGGCGACCTTTCCACCGAACGTGCGTTCATTCGTGTGCTCACTCTCAGCTGTATCGATGAAGCCCATGAAACCACCGATCTGGCCGTAAAAGGGACGGTCACAGGTGAAGATGGCAAAGCCGGTATGCGGGGGAGGGTTGTGTTGCGGGACGGGGCCATTCTTGCCCGGGCCCTGGCGGCGGGATTTATCGACGGGGTGGGACGCGCCTTTCAACCGTTCCGGCAAGGGTTTTTTATCTCACGTGATCCAGACGAATCCTTTAACTTTCCGAATCCTGGACAAGTGGGTATCGCGGGGATGGCGGGCGGATTCAGCCAGGCCGCGGCCGTCCTCGCGCAACGGTACGTGGAAATGGCGAACCAAATATTTCCGGTGATCGAAATAGACGCGGATCGCAAAGCGGATATCCTCATCACCGAGGGGATCGATATTCAGAAGCCGGTTTTATGAAAGATCACATGATGTCAGCAAGACTCCGCCGACTAAAGAAATGGTGTCTGATCATCACACTTCTTGTCGTCTCGCCGATCGGTGTGACGTGGGCGGATCCAGCCTTGCTCGATCGGAAAGCCGCGCTTCGATCGGCATTAGAACAATCTCTCCCGGGTTTGGACGTCACGGAGATGAGCGAGGATGAGGTGATTCCGGGATGGTGGCAACTGGACGTCAAAACGAGAAGCGGAAACAAGGTTGTCTATGTTGATACGAAAGGGCGCTATATCTTGGTCGGTAGCGTCTTTGATCTTAAGACCGGTCATAATCTGACGCGGCAGCGTTTAGTAACACAACGAGCTCGCATCTTCGCCGAGATCGATTGGTCGATGGCGATCATGGCCAATGGCCGACCGCTTGAACACGGCGCGTCACGTCCTCAACGTCCTCTTCTCTATTTTACGGATCCTGATTGTCCCTACTGTCAGCGCTTTCAGCCTGAGATTCGAAAACTCGTGCGAGCGGGATATCGAGTCGCGGTGCTGTTGTTTCCGAGCGAGCGCCAGCATCCTGATGCGCCGAGAAAGGCGGCGAGCATTTGGTGTGCGAAGGATCGGATGTTGGCCCTCGAATCGGCGTTACGACGGGAGAAGGTCTCTGATCCTGATGTATCGTGTTCGTTACCGCCTCTGGAAGCAATCCGTGACTTGGCCAAACAATTTGGCATCACCGGGACACCATCACTCGTCCTCCCAGGTGGCGAAGTGATCAGAGGATTTCAGAGCGCGGAAGCCATTCTGACGTGGTTGGAACGATCAGCAGATAAACAACGACCAACGAATCTCATGAGCATCAATGACGTCGCGAATGAAGGAGGAATAAACGGTGAGAAGTAAATCGCGGAAAACAAAATGCCCGGCGCAGCACCTGCTAGTCGTCGTGGTGTTAGTATCGCTCACCGGATGCTTGTCCTATTCATCCGAGTATGGCTGTAAGGGGTACCCGGATGGGGTCAACTGTCAGTCCGTCTCCAGTGTCTATGACATGGAGCATGAAAGTGGGACCAATGGCACACAATCGCAAAACAGTGGCTCCTCCAGAACGTCAGGTCAGCCGCATCTGTCAAGCGAAGGTCCGATCCTGGGACGGCCCGTTGTGACTCCACCTGAAGTGCTCCGCGTGTGGATCACACCCTGGCGGGACGACGACAATCGTTTGCATGAAGGTTCCTATGTGTATGTCCTGGTGAAAGAAGCGGACTTTGCATATGGGGTGTCAGTTGCCTCAGGTGGTCGGAAACGCAATAAGCGTGTGATCACGCCATTGAGAGGTATGAGCAATGAACCTGGTCAACTACGCGATGAATTGCCCACGTCGTCCTCATCGCCTCTTCCAGACAACACTCCGCAATCGCCCTCCGTTCCGAATGGCACCTCGTCGCTCCTTCCCGAATTACAGAAAAAGGCGCGCGAGCAGGGTGGGCTGAGCAACATGGACAAAGCTGTGATTTTTGATCACGTGTTGAAACAACAAGGACGTTAATGGGTTCGTTGTCAGAAGAAGGCATTCGAGCAAGAGGGGGTTCACTGACATGGTCAAAGTGGCCATCTTTAATCACGTGCTCAAACAGCGTTGAGTTCCTGATTTGGTCGGGACTTCATGATTCTTTGGAGTCTTGAATCCAGGCCGTGGAACATGATGATCATGTCATGTCCAAACTCAACCAGGCTCAGTCACCGCCGACTCGTCTATGGGTTGGTGATGGGACTCCGTTCTGTGCGAATACATAGGTACCGGCGGGTGCTTCACCAGCCTACCGCTCTACGGTCAGCGATTAATCAGCACGGCTTCGGGGCAACGGGCAGTGTCGCTGACGCCAAACCGCGCAAGAACCTTGCCGAGGTGACCATCACTCCCATCATGGGAAGTGGCTGTAAAGCCAACAAAAAAAGGAGGGTGTATGCAACGCGTCTTTGTCCTCAGTCACACGAGACTGCCCTTGATGCCGTGCTCACCGGCAAGGGCACGTCGATTGTTGAAAGCCAAGCGTGCGGGTGTTTTTCGTCGGCACCCATTTGCCATCATCCTTAAGGATCGAACATCGGGAGTAACGCAACCGATTTCCTTGCAGCTCGATCCAGGAAGCCGCACGACTGGCATGGCCCTCCTGGGAGAATTCCGCGCTCAAGGCCGGGTTGTGCTGTGGGCCGGTGAGCTGCACCATCGTGGCCAACAGGTTCAGCGCAAACTTCTGGCACGACGTACGGTCCGCCGTCACCGTCGATTCCGCAAGACCCGCTATCGGGCGCCGCGGTTTCTGAATCGCCGTATTTCAGAGGGCTGGCTCCCACCTTCTCTTAAGTCCCGCATCGACAATGTGCTGAATTGGACGCGTAAGATTCGGAATCGGCTTCCCGTCACGTCTATTGTGATGGAACTGGTGCGGTTTGATACGCAGAAACTCTTGACCCCAGAGATTGCTGGCGTGGAGTATCAACATGGCGAACTGTTTGGCTACGAAGTGCGCGAATATCTGTTAGAAAAGTGGAACCGGACCTGTGCTTACTGCCAAAAGACAAACGTGCCGTTGGAAATCGAACATCTCATCCCGCGTAGTCGTGGTGGTAGCGACCGGGTCGGCAATCTCACCGTCGCCTGCACGAAATGTAATCAACGCAAAGGACAGCAAACCGCATCAGAATTTGCCTATCCGCAGCTCATGAAACAAGCTAGGCAACCGTTGAAGGATGCCGCGGCGGTGAATAGTACACGCTGGGCCCTGTATCGCCAACTGCAGTCTATCGGGCTCCCAATATCACTGGGGTCAGGCGGACGCACTGAATATAACCGCACTCTCCAAGGTTATCCAAAGGCGCATTGGATTGATGCCGCCTGTATTGGCGTTAACGGTTCTCGAGTTCATCTTGTTTCACAGACAAAGCCGTTAACGATTACGGCTAGGGGTCGGGGCTCTCGACAGGTCGTTAAAATGAATCGCTTTGGCTTTCCACGAACGAAAGCTGGTCGTGTAAAACGCTTCCGCGGATTTCAGACGGGTGATCTTGTACAACTTACGCAGCCGAATGGCAAGTATGCGGGACGATGGATTGGAGCACTCTCGAGTATCCGCTGTACTGGAAAGTTAGACTTTAGGACCACGCGGGGCATCGTCACCGCTCCCGCGTCACGCTTTACGCTGCTTCAACGATCAGAAGGTTATACGTATTCTATTGAAGGCTCTCTTGATAGGGTCAAAGACAAAGCTAAGATTGCCTAGAAAGGAAAGAATACATGCCGATTCCCGTGTTCACCGCCAATCGTGTGATTCAGCGCTATCCTCTGTCTGAATGGCTTCCCTATCGCGCGTACGATCCGGACAAGCAGGTGTTTCTGTTAGGCGATGGCCGCGTGGGCTGTTTGTGGGTGTGCGCCCCGGTGCTCGGTCTGTCGGAAGACATGATTCAGAAGCTGGTGAACCTCATGGAATTGTCGCTGCCTCCGCAGACGACTGTGCAGGTGTCCTTTCACGCCAACGATGTCATTGAGCCGATTCTGGATCAGTATGTGCGCTTGCGACAAAAAAGTGGAACGGATTCACCGTTCTTCACGCTCGCGCAACGGACGCGAGACTTCTATCTCGAGGCCCGAGAAACCTACTTGGTTGAGGACTCGCACGTGCGACCTCGGAATTGTCATGTGTATATCGCGGTCACGATGCCATTGGCGGACGGACTCCCGGGTGGCATTACGTTCGAAGAAAGCTTGGAAAAATTAATCGGGATGGAACGCTCACTCGAGTCGGTGGGCTTAGCCGTCAATCGGGTCGACGCAGATGGGCTGCTCAGGCTGTTGCACTTGGTCCTCAATCCCGGCCACACCTGGGATGACCGCCCCGTGAAATATGATCCTTCCTCATGGATTAATGAACAGGCCATCCGCCTGGACACTGTCTGTCAACCGGAACAAAATCATATCCTGTTAGATAACTGGGTGGTGAAGTCGCTCTCCGTTCAACAGTTTCCCGAGACGTGGTCAGGGAGCCGAAATCATGAATTGATCGGCAGTCTCACGAAAATTATGGACCAGGTGACCTGCCCGTTTTGGGTGACGCTCAATCTGGTTTTCTTGGATCCCGTGAAAACCCACAATCGCTTGACGCAGAAACACGTTATGTTGACGCGTCAAGCCTCACACCGGCTTATGGGCTTGATTCCCATGCTCGCCAAGAAAAAAGGCAATTTCGACTTGATGGCCGACTTGCTCGCGAACGGTCGACAACCCATCGGCGTGTATTATCACCTCTTGCTGTACGCCCCGACCGTGGAGGAGTGCGAGAAGCATAGTCATCATGTTCAAGCCTTGTATCGGTCGTTCGAATGGCTGCTGCAAGAAGATCATTTTGTGGGTTTGCATCTCTTGTTGCACTCGATGCCCATGGCGTTACCGGCAGAGCCCAAGTATCTCCGAGAAAAGCTCCGTCGATTGAAGACGACCCATACAGAAGCGGCTGGGCACCTGGTGCCCATCGTTGGGGATTGGAAGGGATGGGGGCAACCCGTCGTACTGTTCACGTCTCGGACCGGACAGATGATGACCTTGGATTTGTTCGCGAATCCCAGCGGGAATTTCTCCGTGGCCGTGGTTGGAAAGCCCGGGGCAGGGAAATCATTTTTCTTAAACACGCTCCTCACAAGCTACCTCGGCATCGGGGCGCGGGCCTGGGTCATCGACGCGGGCCGGAGTTACGAGAAACTCTGCGAACACCTGGGGGGTCAGTACATCGATTTTAAAAAAGAGCACAAGCACTTGGGACTTAATCCGTTTCAAGCGATCTCGTCTGAACCGGATATGGAAGAGAAGGGGCTTCTGGAGGGTGTCTTTATTCAGATGATCGCACCGCAAGGCGGGCTCTCGGATCTCCAGCGTTCCTGGTTGCAGGAAGCGCTTGATCGCGTGGTGAAGGAAGAGGGCACTGACGGGACGCCCACTTCTGTGGCGAAAATCTTATCTGACTCCACGGATTCACGAGAGCGAGATCTGGGCAAGATGCTCTATCCCTTCACCAAGGACGGTGTGTATGGGCCACTGTGTAACGGCCAGCACACGATCAAGTTCGACAATCCGTTCGTCGTCATGGAATTGGACGGGTTCGATAACGCCCTTCCGCTTCGCTCGGTCATCCTGACGCAACTCATCTTAAAGATCCAGTCTGCGGCGTTTTCCGAAGAGGAAGTCAATCGGCGCAAAATTCTCGCGATGGATGAAAGCTGGGATCTGCTCGGGCAAGGCGGGAACGTGGCCTCGTTTTATTACAAAAGTTCTCGTCGCTTGCGTAAACGCTCTGGGGCGGTCGTCACGGTGACGCAGGGGTTAAACGACTATTACGAGTATATGGGTGCAGCTGGTCCGGCGATTCTCGAAAACTCCGACTTTCTGATGTTGCTTGAGCAGAAGCCGGAAAGCCTGGCCAGCCTGCGCAAGCACGGGCGATTGGTGTTGTCCGAGTACGAACATAAACTGGTCGGTTCGGTTCATCGCTCGGGCAGTGAGTATTCCGAAGCTTATCTGATCACGCCGGTTGGACGTGGCGTGGTGCGCGTCGTGGAAGATCCCGTGAAACGCTATTTGCACACCACGCATGCAGATGAACTGGCGCGCATTGCCACATGGAAAGCGAAAGGCTTGACCACGTTGCAAGCGTGTGAGCGGTGCGTGGAGGAAGATCGTGCACGAAAACAAACACAGAAACGAGGACTCCGTGTCGCGTAAGTCTCATGCACGTGTGTGGATTGGAGGCTGTATCGTGGCGAGTGTTGTGATTCTCGTGTTGCAGATTCTCGATCCCTGGTATCAGTTCCTGATTCGAGATGATGAGAGTTGGCCTCATCATCGCTTCTTTCTCCTGCGCAAAAACATTCCTCCGGTACGCGGCTCACTTGTGGCGTTCACGATGACTGAGGCCTATACCACACGCGTGAAGCCAGCTGGTGTGACACGACCGTATACCCGCGTGGGCCTGCTATGGCTCAAGCGTGTCGTCGGAATGCCTGGGGATCGAGTCGATGTTCAGGAAGACGCGGTGCGTGTGAATGGGCAGATAGTCGCAAGAGGCCTCAGGCGCGATCGAGCCGGTCATTCACTTCAAGTGGCACACCTGAAATCCCCGATTCCCAATAACTCAGTGTTCGTCTCCTTGCCTCATCCTCGTTCCTTCGACAGTCGGTATTTTGGATACGTGGACATGAACGACATTCTCGGGGAGGTCATACCGATATGGTAAAGAAATGGGAAACGTTTGCATTATCCATAGCTGTAATCGGCGTGTGTGGTGGGCTCGTGGCGCTCGCGCAAGATCGGCGACCAACGCCACACGAATTAGCCGAGCAAATCACGCGCGAAGCCGAACAGGCCGTCAAACCCCTCTTTGAAAAGAATATTCCCAAGGAAGAACGGCGTGACGGACTCTTTCTTCTCCTGTCCTTTGCTCTTCCTGAAGCGACCCTTCGTGAGTATTTCGGTCAAGCCCGGGCGGCCAACGCCCGCGTGGTCTTTCGAGGCGTGGCCGATGACACGCTACCAAAGATGGTCAAACGGGTGAAGCGTGTGATGGGGGTGAACGAGCAGGCGCCGGAACAAACCGATCCACGATGGACGCCAGCCGTCATTATCGATCCCATTATCTTTCGTGACGTCAATGCGTTGGAGGTGCCCGTGCTCGTCATCCGGCAAGGCGAACACTCCATCGCCGTGACTGGCATCGCGTCGCTCACGGACGGACTGAATCATGTTGCGCGACATGATTTGCGATTCGGCGTGATACGAGACTGGTACGACCGACAGCGAACCAGTTGGCACCGAGGGGATTCAAGACCAGACCCGCCTCCGTCGTTACCCATCTTATCACGCTCGGTGACGTTGTCAGCTGGGAGTCGTATGGTCAAGATCATCGAGCCTGATCTGCTCGAGCTTATTCAATCGCGGATTAAATCCGTGGATTGGACTGAGGTAGGTAAGAAGGCAAAGCATAAGATCGAGACGCGTTTTCGGCAGGGTCCGAAGATCGCGCTTCCCGTCGCGACAAAGAATCGTGTGCGGTATACCGACCCGACCGTGGAAGTGCCGAGCGATGTGACCGAGCCGCAAAGCGGATTGGTCTTGGCCACTGCAGGAACGCGGATTAATCCGTTAGCGCATGTGCAGTTAGATGAAACGTATGTGATCCTGGATGCGACTGACCCCAAGCAGGTCGAAGTCATGGATCGAACCATATCGGGCACTGCACAGCACAAAGTGATCGTCATGGTGACCGCCGGTGATGTGTTTCCGCTCGTCAAGCGTTGGCAACGTCCCGTGTACTGGGCCAATGCCGCGATCATGGAACGCTTTGGTGTCGAAGCCGTACCGAGCATTGTGACACAGGAAGGCCCACGATTTCGCATCGAGGAAGTGACCACAAAATGACCAGTCGGCTCGTCACATCGATGTGTCTGAAAGTTGTGCTGATTCTTGTACTGACGGTGATCGGCACCCTCGCCATCGCGCCCTCGGCGGACGCGTTCTGTCCGAAGACGACCATCCTGGGAGAAATTTTGGCCCGCACCTGTTGGGAATGCTTGTTCCCCATTAGTCTTGCGGGCATTACGTTGTTTTCGGGAACCGAAGATTTTACGACACCGGCTGTCGGTCCAGGACGAGCTCCGTTTCCCCCATTCTTATGTGGATGTGTGTGCTTTGGTCCGATCTGCATCCCCGGGCTTCCCTTAGGATTGTGGGAACCGAAGAACCTCGTGGAGGTCGTCCGAACACCGTTTTGCATTCCCTCGCTCGGTGGGATCACCTTAGGGCCAGAGGTGACGTTCTATCATCGCGGCCTCGCGACCACGCAGCAAGATGAGGACAGCACCCACCACAACTACGTCTTCTACCATACGCATTTTTTCAATTTTCCGCTGTGGGCCATTCTTGGCCTCGCTCTGGATATTGCCTGTCTCAATCCCGGCGGTATTCAAGATGAGATCGATGCGATCTATATGTCAGAGCTCGACCCGACGTGGAAGAACGATCCGCTCACCTTGGTCCTCTTCCCAGAAGTCCTGCTGATCAATAATCCGGCGGCGACCGCCGCATGTGCCGCTGATGCAATCGCGGCCTCGGCGGGCTTTCCAATTGATCCGATGTTTTGGTGTGCCGGGTCATGGGGCATTAACTATCCGCCAACGGGCAATGTGTCGGGCACCCATGGGGGACAGCTGAAACCGGCCGCCCTGGTGATGTCACGCCTGTTGCTCCGGCTTTCACGTGTGGGCACAGAATTTTGGACCTCGGCTCATGGCCCACTGATTTGTGATGACTTCCCCACGTTTCAGATTGTCAAGAGTCAGTACAAATTTCAGATGCTCTATCCGATTCCCAATTTTTCGCCGAAATGTTGCTCGCCCATCGGGCGGACCGTCTTTATGTGGGGGTTGGGCCATGTCGTGCCGGCGATCGGCGACGATTTTGTCTTTCTGTTATGGAAGCTTCAACGATGTTGTCTCCTTTAGGTTTGCGAACGACCCTCATCGCCTGCGTGATCGCGTGCATGACTCAATTGAGTTGGGCCGAATCGTGGGAATCCTCCTCGATAAAAATGCCATTCTTGGACGGCCGGAAAGAAGGCTGGTTCTGGTATGAGGATCCTCCTCGCCGAGCGCCCCTCCGTCCCTCTGCCTTGCCGGAATTGTCATGGGATGTGACCAAGGTTCGGGACTGGCTGCGGCACGTGCCGGTGGCCGAGTTGGATTTGGATCATGTGCCGTCTCGTATTCTCAAACTCCTGATCGAAGAAAAGCGGCTCGTGTCCTTAGATGATCCGACCGTTGATACGGTTCGTGAATATTTTCTTGTCCAGAAAGCGGCATTCGCACGCGCCCAACGCTTTACCAACATGTGGCAGCTGGCGCTTTATACCGAACCTGAACTCGATTACCACACCGCCCATCCCGTTTCCGCCCTCGGACATACGCTGACTGCCCAAGCCGAACGACGAGCCGAGGATCAACTATTAAATGACGTCAATCAACAGGCGGGTTTGTACTTCTTCTTTACTTCCACCTGCTCGTACTGCCAGGCGCAAGCCAAGGCGCTGAAACTCTTCGCGGATACGTATGGATGGAAAGTCTTTGCGGTTACGCAGGATGGATTCGGGTTACCGGAATATCCTCATCCAAAGCTGGACAATGGAATGGGCGAGAATGTCGGAGTGCGACAGGTGCCGACCATTTTACTGGCGATCCCGTCTGAGCATTTCCTCGTACCCATTGGGGCAGGCTTGATGCCAGTGGAAGACTTACGCACACGCGTGCTGACCGTGCTGAAGAACCGCAAGGATCTTCTGGCAGGGAGCAGCCCGTCGTAGTTGATTGGATAGTGATTCAGAGTGCGCCATTGTGGTTGGCAGGTCGGGAACAACACGTGTCTGGATCGATCGACGATTTCGACATCCATTGAGAGAACTTATGTCAATCGTTGTTTCAAAGAAGGTGGCATCATCTGAACTTGACACCCGCTGATGCTGGAGGACACTCTCCGCCTCATGCCCAAGACACGCGGACATCTTGTCATTCCGGTAGAGCATATCGCCCGTTGTATTTATTTGATCCGCGGGGAAAAGGTGATGCTGGACTATGATTTAGCTGATTTATATAGCGTAGAAACCAAAGTGCTCAATCAACAAGTGAAGCGAAACATCTCACGGTTTCCAAAAGATTTTATGTTTCAGCTGACGAGAAGAGAACTGGAAGAATGGAGGTCACAAATTGTGACTTCCAATCCATCGGCCAAAATGGGGTTACGACGGCAACCCTATGCCTTTACAGAACCGGGGGTAGCAATGCTATCCAGTGTCTTACGAAGCGAGAAGGCTATAGCCGTTAATATCGGCATTATTCGCACATTTATCCGCATGCGAGAAGTGTTGGCGACGCACAAGGACCTGGCTCGAAAAGTGGAAAAGCATGATAAGGAAATTGCAGTGCTGTATGAGTACCTCCAGAAACTCCTCGAACCGCCACCATCGTCCAAACGGAAGATCGGCTACCTTTGATCATAGCTGACTTCCCATTCGTTCTTCGTGGCGATTGGAACTTGTCACTGATCGCGTCTCCTCACCTCCCTAACCGTTTTCGTCTCTAAGTGAATGAACAGTTTCACGCGAGTTAGGGCAAGACGAGACCGAAGCTGATCCGTAAGCATCCTTTCACGAGTCGTGCGTTCGTAATATCTCTTTAATGAGGCTGAACAACGTTCACGTACCACTTCTTCCTCTTATCACCGCAGTCCTTTTCCTCGCGTTGCCTTCACCCGCTCGTGCTGATCTTGATGATTCCCTCCAAGAGCTGTTCGATAGCTGGGGCTTAACTACCACGTCGGATCCTGGGGCCTATGAAAGTCAAAGCCGTGGCTATTTAAGCGGTGGATCCGCAACCATACGCCTGTACAATCAGCCCTTTCGCGCCTTCTCAATCGCGCCCCCACGCTTCAACGTCGGCTGTAGCGGCATCGATTTATATTTGGGGAGTTTCAGTTACGGGAAACTCGATCGCTATGTCGATCTCTTGCAGCAGTTGGGCACCGGCGCCGTGCTCGGCTTTGCATTTCAGCTGGCCATTAAAGAACTCTGCGAGCCCTGCGCCGATGTGCTCAATAAATTGGAGTCAGCGGCCAGACTGATCAATTCCATGGGCCGGCTCCAACCATGCGAAGCGGGAAAAGCCATCGGAGCCGCGCTCGCCGGAGATGAGAACGCGCAGCACAAGGTGAGTGGGACGATTGAAAACGCCTGGCAACGGTTTAAAGAAGCAGGCGGCGAGATCGGTGATATCTGGGAAGACCGCGATTCGATGAAGGAGCAAACTCCAGAACAAGCCATTGCTGCGATGGCCGATAGCGATGCGGATCCGCGCGGGAACCTGGTCTGGATGGTGTTAGCTGAAGCCGGAGTAGATCAAGACACGGCTCGGATGGTGATGTCAGCGTTGGGGACGGTCATCGTCACGTCAGATGGGACGGTCGATGTCTGGATGCCCGTGATCTCGGTCGACGATCTCCTCACGGTGGAATCGGGGATTCCGCTTCGCGTGTATGAGTGCGCAGATGGGACGGGCGGATCGCAATGTCTTGAGCTCAATCTCGTCACGGTGACTGACGTGGACGGATTCAATCGCCGGGTGTTTGATTCGATGACCACGATTCTTGAGAAACTCCATGACGGGACGGCTTTGACTGCGGAGGACCAAGCGTTTGTGGGTCTTATCCCATCACCGGTCTACCGGATCTTGGCGGATACGACCCAGCCCATCCAAGTGGGACAGGCGGTGATCGCTCGAAACAGCGATATCTTCGCGGCAGATATGGCGTTGCAATGGTTGAAATGGGCCCGCAATCAAGGGATGCAACAAATCAATAAAGTTTATGAGATTCGCCGCAACTACGCGGGCGATGTCGCGCTGTGGAAATCGCTAGCCAATCGGGTCATTGAAGAAGCGCGACAAGAACTGATCAAGCGCACGGAAGGGCAAGAAGCCGTGGGCGATGTCGTGCGCGACGTGCTACTGACTGTTGGTAATCAGGTGCAGATGACGCTGCCCACGAAATAGGAAAGACTTCCAGTGCTCTGGACAATATTCACATACTGAAACGGCGATGTCATCGCCTCTATATTTGGTTGAGTCCCCGAATCGGCTCGGATTTAATGACTCTATGTGGCTATGACTCGGGCCGCGTGAGAATGCCATGAGGTTCTTTTTTGACTCAACCAGACTCAGCCACCATCAATTCAACCATGAGTTGGTGATGGGGCTCCGTTCTGCGCGAATACATAGGTACCGGTGGGTGCTTCACCAGCCTGCCGCTCTACGGTCAGCGATTAAACAGCACGGCGTCGGGACAACGGGCAGTGTCGCTGGCACACAAACCCCGTAAGAACATTGCCGAGGTGACCGTAACTCCCATCATGGGACGTGGCTGTAAAGCCAACAAAGAAAGGAAGGCAGATGAATCTTGCTTTTGTGCTTAGTTCGACGAAAAAGCCGCTCATGCCGTGTTCACCGGCACGAGCCAGGCGATTGCTTAAAGCGAAACGCGCCAGTGTGTTTTGTCGACAACCCTTTACGATCATTCTAAAAGACCGTGCTTCGGGTAAGACGCAATCGATTGCTTGGCAGCTGGACCCAGGAAGCCGTACGACCGGCATGGCACTTGTCGGCGAGTTTCCGGAGCAAGGACGAATGATGCAGTGGGCTAGTGAACTGCATCATCGCGGGCACCGCATTCGTGAGAAAATTCTTGCCCGTCGTGTCGCGCGCCGTAAGCGTCGATTCCGCAAGACCCGCTATCGAGCGCCACGATTTCTGAATCGCCGGCGTCCTGAGGGGTGGCTTCCACCATCCCTTCAATCGCGGGTGGATAATGTGATGAGTTGGACACTTAAAATCCAACGTCGCGTGCCGATTACCTCGATCGCGATGGAACTTGTGCGATTTGCTACGCAACATCTCATGAACCCTGAAGTCACGGGCATTGAGTATCAACGAGGGGAACTGTTCGGTTATGAAGTACGGGAGTATCTGTTAGAAAAGTGGAACCGCATCTGTGCGTACTGTCGAACGACCGATGTGCCACTGGAAATCGAGCATCTGATTCCTCGTAGTCGCGGTGGAAGCAACCGCGTGAGCAATCTCACGTTGGCGTGCACGCCTTGCAATCAGCGAAAGGGTAATCAGACGGCTCAGGAGTTTGGCTATCCGCAGCTTATGAAACAAGCCAGTCAACCGTTAAGAGATGCGGCGGCTGTGAACAGTACTCGGCTAGCGCTCTATGACAATCTGAAGAAACTCGGGGTTGATCTGTCAGTTTGCTCAGGTGGGCGCACTAAATACAACCGCATCCAACAAGGCTACCCCAAAACACATTGGATTGATGCTGCATGTGTCGGTGTTAACGGCATCCAGGTTCATCTTGATCCAAAGACACAGCCGTTGAACATCACGGCAACGGGTCGCGGCACTCGGCAGGTGGTCAAGACCGATGCCTTTGGATTTCCGCGAACGCAAGCTGGTCGCGTGAAGCGTGTTAGAGGTTTTCAAACTGGTGATCTCGTGCAACTTACCCAGCCGCATGGAAAATATGCGGGCCGATGGATTGGAGCACTCTCGAGTGTCCGTCGTACGGGGAAATTTGATCTTAAGACTACGCGGGGAATAGTCACCGCTCCCGCGTCACGCTTTACGCTGTTTCAACGTGCGGGAGGTTATATCTATGCTGCGCAATTCATTAGGAACGGTAAGCGATGACAAGGCTGATCACTATTACGCCGCAGGCAGTCACTTTGGGGGCTTGCGACTCTGCACGGTGAAGCAGATGTTCACCTTCTCTCCTTCAATGATGCGCTCAGCAATTGGAAGGAAGCTCAATTGCTAGAAATAATAGGGACTTTACATGCTCTGGACGATTTATTCTTACGGTAACGGCGATGTCATTGCTTCCATATTTGAAGGATTGAAACTCGTCTTTGGGAGTGGGGCGTACGAGAGCCTCTTGCAACTGGCACTCTTGCTTCTAGTGCTCGGCCTGCTACTGACGACAGTTTTTCGCGGCCGGTTTCTGTGGCCGGTGTTGATGGGCGGGATCGCCATCTTGCTCATCGCAGTGACCCTGACCGTTGATGTGGCGGTGGAAGAGCAGGTCGATCCATTAATTCCAGATGTGGTGGTCACAGATGTGCCGTTGATCGTGGCGTTTCCCGCTTACGTAACGGGCACGGTGGGGTTTGAATTGTCAGTCTTGATGGAGACCGTGTTCCCGGTTCCTGATACGTATGTCATGTCCACGTCACCATTCAATCGTTCGTGGTTCGACTTTCAAAAGACTCTGGAAGTCTATCTGCCGGATGGTGATCTGCGGCGCAATACGCAATCGTACTTGGTCTATTGTGTCTTTCGGGCGATCGCTTTCGATCAATTGCAGCGTGGCGACTTATTGCAAGCCACGGATTTATTGTCCGCGATTGCTGTCGCCAATGCTGCCTTGACCGCACCACAGTATGTCAATGGGAATCCCATTGGCGCACTTCAATGTCCCGAATTTTATAGCACCATCATTCAACCCGGATATACGCTGGCGCACGCCGACTACCAAGAAGCGATGCGACGGCTGCGCGTGGGGTTTCAGGCGGACCCGGATTTGCCAGACGCTGAATTGGATCATGTGGATCCGTTGATCACGGCCCTCTTGATTGGCGGCCAGGACTCCCGGTCATTGATCAATACGATGTTGATTCGCGAAGTCTGGAGAGAGGCGGAGCGACAGGATCGGCAACGGTTTGGCGATGTCGCGGGAACGCTCGTTATGACGCAGCAAGCCTTGTTGCAAGATCTCAAGTATCAGGCCTATACGCGCTCCTACATCGCACAAAAACTTGTGCCACTCATGCGGACGGTCGGGGAGGGCATCGTGTATCTCTTGGCGCCCTTTCTGCTCGTGTTGGCCTTTCAACCAGGGATGGGCCGATGGTTAGGTTTGTATCTCCGCGCGTTTGCCTGGGTGGCACTATGGGGTCCGATCTTTGTCGTGATGAACTTTTTAATGTTTACCGAAGGAAGCCGTCGACTCACGCCCTTGACGGGCACGATCGACGGGATCGCCATGGTCAACTTCGATAGTGTGCGGGAATTCACGACGCTGCTGAACACCGTGGCGTCTGATCTGACACTGGCTGTCCCCTTGCTGGCCTGGGGGTTAGTCTGGGGCGGGTCGCACTTGATTGGTGGCTTGATGGGCGGACTGTTTCATGCGGCAGGGCAGGGCGACACGGTCGCGACGCAATTCGCTCGCGGACGCGGTAGTGTACGACAGGAGGGCCTGGGGTCGGTCACGCAACAAGCGACGGTGGGCGATGAGGAATTCGGTGTCATCACGGGACCCGCAGGATTGCGCGTCGATCAGCAAACGGGTGCCTCAGACATTCTGGATCACGAAGGCGGCGTGGCGCGCGCAGGTGCGAACGGAACGCTCATGTATCGCGGGCCACGCGGGGAATTTGTGGAGAATCAGGAAGGTCGATTGATTCAGGGATTTCGGGTGCACTCGAACACCGGGAGTGACGGGGTCCGACGGGATGTACGGGAGGAAGTGTTGGCGGGGAGTCAATTGCGCACCACGACGGTGGAAGAGAATCCGGATGGCACGCTGCGCACGCTTGAATCGGTCTCGGATATCGCGAGTAGGCGAATGTTGCATGAACTTGAGACGACCAAGTCGGATCGTACAGTCACGAGCGTGGAACGGTATCAAGACGGGAGTAGTGTAGAGCGGGGGGTGTACCAAGGAAGTGTGGAAGTAAATCAAGGTGGAGAAACAGACATAAGGTACGGAGCGCTAACTTCTGTTCAGGCATTTGATTCCCATGGGGAACCTGTTGGCCCGCGTGTCTCGCAATTTGAGGGAAACGACGGGTATCAAACTTATCGGCTCTACGGTGTAGGCCTTGAGGATTCACAGACGGAGAGCCTCCTTCCAGGTCTTCGGGTAACTAGCGGAGACATTTCCAATAAAACTCGTCGGGAACTACAAGAATCCTATTCAAGTCTCTCAGAATCGCTCTCACCTCGCGGCGATGGTTTTCGAACCTTTGAACATCGTGGGCTGTTTCCATTGGAGTGGGATCATGGGTTCCGCGCTTTGGAAGAAGGCATCCTCACGGTCGAAGGGACGGTGCGGGACGGGCATTTTGAACCGACGGCCGCGCGGTTTCGGAGCACGGAAGATCCGGCGGGTGCGTTGTCAGCCGAGGGACAAGTGGTGTTTCCGTCTGGCGAGCCTGCGCCACTGGGACCCGATGGTATGCCACTTTTCACGGAGGAACATGCGTTCTTTCGCGTGTCTCGTGCGGATCGAGAGGGATTGGAAACGCAACGAACCGAAGGCCCGCACGGGCTTCCGACTGAGCTGCGTCGTAACGCGGATGGGAGCTATTCCTATACCGCTCAGGGTGATCAGACTTTGCAGATTGCGCTTGGTGACGGACTCACCACGTCGGAAACGGTGCGGTTAAGAGAAAGTGGTCGTGCGACCAAAAGTCCCAGCGGTTTTGAATTCTCACCGAGCATTGCCGAAGCGACATTTACTGGCCCTCCGCTGGCAGGCGAGAGACCGGGTATTTTTTCGGTGCAAGGCTCAATCGAAGATGGTGTCTTTCATCCGGCGGCAGGGCAAGTCCGTAGCCTCGTCGACTTTCTTGGCGTGGAAGGTGGAGAAGGAGCACCGCTTCGCTCAGTGCAAGAACAAGTGGCACCCGAAAGCATCCTATCAGGTCCGCCAGCCTTTAGCCGAAGCCAACGTGGCCATGTTGATGAGTACTTTAATGTTGACCGGTTTGAAGGCGCGGCGACGTTTGACGAAATGGTGAAGGGTGGCCCATCGATCTTGAAGGATTTGCCGGTGTATGCGCGGGCACAATATCACGGTGATCAGATCATTGCCGGGGACTTTCAAGGCGGCATCGAAGGAGAATTTGTCCATGGGGATACCCTGACTTCGTTGCATTTTCAGGACGGCGGTGAACCTGTGTTCCGAGAAACCAAATCAGGGACCCGCAGTACGACCTTCAATCGCGAAAGCCATGAAGGGGTGATGATCCTGCCAGGGCAAGAGCCGGGACAGTATTTTCGAGTCGCCGGCACATTCGATTTTGATCCCACATCGCATGAAATGGTATCGGCCAGAGCTTCCTCCGTCTCGCAACTGACTGTAGAAAATGACGGTGGTTTGCAAACCGTATTTCGGAATATGCAGGGCGACACGCTCTTTTCAGAAACGAAACGGGGAGACCTTGAGAGTGGGATCGTATTTCTTCCCGATGAACATGGCAAACTTCAACCCATGGCTGGTGTAACGTACTCGCATGGTGGCGACTTAGTATCAGGCGAAGGCAATGCGATAATCTCCACTCAGTTTGCGAATGATCAACAAGAATTCGAAAAAATCTTCCGAACGTCCGAAGGGGAACAACTCTATGAGCAAATTCTGAGCGGTGTAGAGCATCAAAAAAAGAACGTCTACGCAGAGCAAAATGTGCGTGACATCTCCTACGACTCAGGGTATGCTTTGCTTAGGCTCCTTGGTGAGGATCGCGATCCAAGTGAGCTAACGGAAAACGAACTCACAGCGTTGGAAGCTTTGGCCATGGCGAAGTTTTCTAAAGACCAGCTCATCGATTTTAAACGATTCCTTGGATCACTGCCGGGGCGTTAATTTTTTCCTCCTTATTATATGCACATGTTTGCCTAGTATGATGCGTTTCAGCATTTTCCTCATTAGCTTTCTTCTTCCACTCATTCTTCCTGAACTTTCTTTCGCAGAAAAACAGACTGATAGCAGGTCCGTAGCTAAGTCTCTACCACAAGGGATGGTTCTCATTCCGGCGGGGAAGGGCGTGGGAATGTGGCTAGGGCAGATGTCGATTAAGTGGAGCATCGAAAAACCTTTCTTTATCGATCAATTCGAGAGTACTGTTGGAGAGTATAAGAAGTATCTAGACTCCCTTGGTAGGGTACCTAAACGGGATCTTACGCCTGCGTATTTGGAGCAGGCTGAATTACCAAGACATGCGGATTTTCCGGTAGTCGGTGTCACCTGGCGTCAAGCATCGCTGTATTGCAAGGCTATGGGAAAGCGGCTGCCGACTGGTGCTGAATGGAAGATGGCGGCTGTGCGGAAAGGAAATGAAAAGGCTGGTCCAGGTGACTTGCCTTTGCTTGATTTGGACCAACTGGGGAAAAGCCAAAGTTCAACGAAGATCGAACTTCCCGCACCTTTTTTTGTGTATGAGCAAGGCCTTCGCAAGGTAGGAAGTAATCCCGAAGATGTTAGTGCATATGGCGTGAATGATATGGCTAGCAGCGTATCCGAATGGTTGGCCTGGACCAATAAGGAATCTAACGCACGTGATTTAATTGGTCGCTTACCAAAGATATTGGGACCAGCTTCTTTTAGTAATACCCTTGTTGAAGACCACGGCGGCCGGTTTTGGTTGGGATTCCGGTGTGCCAAGGATATCGCACAGTGATGTTTATATGTAAATTCGTGGTTTTTACTCGATCTGCTCACACAGTCATGTCAGGATCGTCCGTAACAAAGCGGCGTCGCCGCTGCTGAAAAACAAGCGTGAACCGGTGAAGCTCCATCCGTATAAAATTCTGCACGCGAATTTTCAAGTAGAATGGATATTCATCTTCTGAAAACTGATAATCCTTCAAAGCTTGGTAGAGGCTTTCCGGGAATACGTCGTGGTCTTGGTGCATGTGAAAATTCGGTAAAAGAGTCAGCACTTCATGGAGTTCCTTTGCCATCGCCCGCCAAGCTGGAATATCGTGCACGCCTTTCTCCATCTTGCCTACTAAGCCTTTCTTGTTGATCTTAGTGCTCACACCTGCGTGGGGCTTGACGAAAAAGGTGTTCCAAGTCGATGTTCGTCTGTTTTCCGAGCGATGACCATTCTGTCGACGGCCCACACGCCGTCACGGTTCCCAATATTTCACCACCCTCTATATCAGTAACTCGCAAGAAAAGACGGAGACTATGCGAATCCTGCTCAAGTGTGGCTTCCATCAGAGTTTGGTTAGACCGTGTTTGTGCAATTTCATTAAGGCGCTTCTGATTCACTATCATGCCGGTACTGGCACCCGTATTCGCCAGCCGCTTTGAGACGTCATTTTTATCCGTCCGAAGAATTTAAAATGGATACGCTGCCCGCGCGCAGATTGTTCCTTAGTCGTTTTCCAAAATTCAACTGCTTATTTACCCTATAGTTTGGGTCGAACCAGCGCGAGATCGTCGCTTATAAAGGAAATGTGTGCGTTGCTTTTCGAGGGGTTTTACTTAAAAACGGTGTTATAACAGTTATTGGGAAAATTCATTCTCAAAAATCAGGATACATCATTACCGCCTATTCTTTTCGAAAAAAACCATGCCAGAAATGCAATTCCTGTCACCCACAAAAAAATTATGATGACTGCCGCCACCCAATTCTTTGGCAGACCCCCATGTTTTTCCGCTGTGGCCCGATGTTCATCCATCAAACCAGGGGGAACCAGACGAATGACCAATAAAATACCAAGCGGTAAAATTATCAGATCATCAAGATAGCCAATCACAGGAATAAAATCAGGAATTAGGTCAATAGGGCTTAGGGCATAGGCGGCAACCAGTACAGCCACACATTTTGCATACCAAGGTATGCGGGGATCACGCGAAGCCAGATACACGGCATGAACATCCCGCCTCACCAAACCTGCCCATTGCCTCAGCCTGTTACCCCATCTAACAAATGAATTCTGCATACCCCTTTTTTTTAAAAGCTATTCCCTCTTGACTCCGTACCATAGTACGGGGTTTATCCTATTCGTATGAGAATCGGTCAAGTTGCAAAACGGGCAGGAGTCAATGTTGAAACCATCCGCTTTTATGAGCGAAAAGGGTTAATCACGCAGCCCCCAACCAACACAGGAGGATACCGTCAGTATCCCAAGGAAGCCATAGCCCGAATTCGTTTTATCAAGCGGGCCAAAGAGCTTGGTTTTTCCTTAACGGAAGTATTAGAGCTTCTCACTCTACAAACCAATCCCCAGGCAACCTGCGCTGATGTGAAAAGCCGCGCGGAAGATAAAATTTCCACAATTCATGGGCGCATTAAGGACTTGCAGAAAATGAGACGCTCTCTTGAAAGGTTAGCGGCTGCCTGCAAGGGCAGTGGCCCTCTTGATGAATGCCCCATAATTGATTGTTTTGAAACCAACAAAAAAAAGGAGGAGTAACAATGAGTTCCACACGTCAAATAGAAATCTTCAGTGCCGGGTGTCCGGTCTGTGAAGACACGATTGCTCTTGTAAACCGCATGGCCTGTCCCTCATGTAACGTAACGGTTCTTGACATGAAAGATCAGACAATCGCTAGCCGTGCTAAGAAGCTTGGTATACACCGGCTGCCTGCGGTGGTTATTGATGGTGCCCTAGCTTCTTGCTGTGGGGATAAAGGGCCGACTGAAGAAGAGCTGCGCCAAGCAGGGGTAGGGCAGGCCTTATCCTAAAGCAAGACTGATTTTTTTATGGAGACAAAGAAACAAAAAAACATTCCTGCGCCTAAGCCTGGTTTCTTTGCAGGGATCAGTGTGTTTTCAGGGCTTGGCGCTTTGGTCGCCAAGTCCTGTTGCATCCTGCCTTTTCTACTCGCTTCATCAGGAATCGGAGGCGCATGGCTTAGCCAGGAACTCACGGCTCTTAAACCGTATTTTCTAACAGCCGCTATAGTGAGTCTTCTCATAGGGTGGTTTTTGGTTATTCGAAGAAACAGGAAGGCGTGTAAACGAATTCCCTCTGTGCTACATCCAGGGCAGGATGGCCGACCTTTACGATGCTTGGTCTGGCTACCATGCTTGTGGGTCTATCTGCCATCTGGGATTTTTTCCAACCCGTTATTTTAGCCTATCTAAAAGCTTTAGCATGATCTTTTTATACTCGACCATCACCTGTCCGCATTGCGGATATCAAAAGACTGAAATTATGCCTACAAATTCCTGCCGCGTCCTTTACGAATGCCATAACTGCCGAGCTATCTTGAAACCAGAAACAGGGCATTGTTGTGTTTTCTGCTCATACGCCGATTTTCCCTGTCCTCCCATCCAAAAGCGGTAAGAGCTCATCCTGTTGCCTTTGCACCATTCTTCTATTACACTATATTGTGTATTTATGGATATTGGGAGGAGATAGGTCATGCTTCAACAGACTTCTCGGAAACCATCTCTTCGCCAGCGGTCTTTGCTCAGTTTGAAACAAGCTGCCGACCTGAAAGACCTCTTTGCAATCTTCGCTAATGACACCCGGCTTCGCCTTCTGCACGCCCTGGTACAGGCCGGGGAGCTCTGTGTGACCGATCTAGCCGAGCGGCTTGGTATGAACCCTCAAGCAATTTCCAACCAGCTCCAGCGCCTGGCAGATCGCAAAATTCTGGCGACCCGCCGCGAGGGGAACCATATCCATTACCGCGTCGTGGACCCCTGTGTGCCCACACTCATCCACCGTGGAATCTGTCTTCTTGAGGATACCCGTGAATTCTGATGCTCGAGAGACGCAAGAGAAAGTGTTGGGCGAGATTACAGCCCAACTCCATGAGGCCACGCAGGCGGAAAAGTGCTGGCCTTGCGGCTGCCTCCACCAATCGCTTCAGACCATTGAACAAGCGGTTCCGTCCGACCAACGTTCGCCTGAATTGATCTCGGCCCTCACAGCCGCAGCAGCATCACTCCTTCCAGTCAAATACGAATGTCTGGGCTGTCAGGTCTGCTATCCGGCGCTCGCAGTCAACGCTCTCTCACAAATGAGCGGAGACAAATCTCTTGACGTTTGCCCGACGGATGCGGTGGAAGTTCGTGCCGGGTGGCCGCCACTCCCAGGGAACTATACTGTCCTCCGGTATCACGCGCCGGTGGCCGTCTGCACCCTGACCGATGATGCCCTTAGCAGCACTCTCTCCAGTCAGGCGGGGCCAGCCATGGCGATTATAGGCACCCTCCATACAGAGAATCTTGGTATTGAACGCCTAATCCAGAATGTGCTGGCTAATCCGTATATTCGGTTTCTCGTCGTCTGTGGCGACGACTCGCGGCAAGCCATCGGCCACCTTCCAGGCCAGTCCCTTGTTGCACTGGCTCGTCACGGCCTCGATGACCGATCCCGCATTCAAGAGGCTCGCGGCAAGCGCCCAGTGATCCGAAATGTGGATCGGGCCGCTGTGGAACACTTTCGCCAGACAATTGAAGTAATCGACTTGATCGGGACGAATGATCTAGGAACCATTCACGCTATGGGGCAAGAATGTGCTGATCTGAATCCTGGCCCCAGTGACCCTTTCGTCTTCGCAGAAGTAGTTTCCCCCATTCCTGGTTATATTCCGTCTCGGATGATTCCTGACCCGGCTGGGTACTTTGTGGTGTATGTGGATCATCACGGCGGATGCTTGTTCCTTGAACATTACAAAAATACGGGATTCCTAGATGGGGTTATCCAAGGCCATTCAGCCCCTGAGCTTTATACGCCTGCCATTGAACGTGGGTGGCTCTCCCGGTTGGATCATGCGGCCTACCTTGGCTCTGAACTCACTCGGGCTGAGCGCGCACTTTTTACAGGGACACCCTTCGTTCAAGATGCCGCACCAGAGCGAGCCAATGACTCCATTCCGACATAGGGGAAAAGCGCAGCACCATGTCACAACTGCCCGACGTAAGTCAGGCTTCTGCTAAAGCGAAGGGGACCCCTGATTCATTCAAGTATCGGTTCCTCGCGCTCGTTGGGCAAGGCTTCGAGGACGTGGAATTGACGCCCTATACCAGTCTTGCAGGGTGGACGCGCCTCTTACCCAATCTCCCTGAGATTCAACTCGTGATCAGCGGGTTTCACGAAATCATTCGTTCCCGGCATGGTCTTCGTGTCTTGCGGGACGTGGATCTTGAGGTTGCGGCGCAGCAGGAATGGGATGCGGTCATCATTCCAGGTGGATGGCCAGATGGAGGCTATGAAGAACTGTACCAAGAGTCGGTTTTGTCGATCATCCGCCGAACGCATGCCCAAGGTGGTGTGATTGCCACTAGCTGCACGGGCATCTTTGCCGTCGGGGAAGCAGGATTGCTCACAGGTCGGCGAGCGACAACATACGTGTCCACTCATGGTTTTTGTTCCCTGTGTGCCAAGAACGCGGAACGGCTAGCAGAGTATGGGGCACTGGTGTGTCAAGAGCCGTTCATCGCTGATGAACGCATTCTCTCAGATATAGGGCCAGCCATTGGACTTCGTGGCGCACTCGCCTTGTTGGAAGTTTTCATTGGCAAGACCGGTGTCGCCCGTCTCCGCGCGGAACTGCTTCTTGATCTAGTTTCTCATAAGGCCAAAGGGTTCGGGGAAATAGACTGATGAATTCGATGAGCACCAATCCATATTTTCTTGAACTGAGGACGGCTATTGAAAAGGCCGAATGGGTGATCCACGGATCAGCCTGATTCATACGAGAGGCCCCATGAAACAAAAGCTCGTGGAGACTGCCGGGCTGGAAGTGCAACGTACTTTGTGTGACGAGTCTTCGTGGAGAAGATTGGTCCCGACTTCGGCCTTCGCAGGTGGTCTCCTCATGGCTAAATCATCCAACAAAACGGTGAGTAACTTGGAGTCCTTGTCTGCTATGTAGCATAGCTCCAGGGGCTTGACTTTAAATTATATGTCCATTATTCTAGACATATGGATATACAAGAAGCCCTGATCGCCTTCGATGCCCTCTCCCAGGAAACTCGCTTGCGAGTATTTCGCCTTCTTGTCGAACAGGGCCCGGAGGGAGCACCAGCTGGAACCTTAAGCGAGGCTCTGAATATTCCCCATAACACGCTTTCCTTTCATTTATCTCATATGAGCAACGCGCACCTGGTCACATCACGCCGTCAAAGCCGTTCGATTATTTACAGCGCCAATTTTGAGTTTTTCACCAACCTGATCCAATTCATGGTGGAAGATTGCTGCCGGAGGGAGTTCGCCAGCATCCGCCATGACAAAAAAAAGCAATGCAACATTATTGAGCTCGCGCAATGTTGTCCCCCCAAAGGAAAGGAAAAGGCCTCATGAAACGTCTGCATATCCATCTCGGCACTGACAACCTGGCGGAATCGATCCGCTTTTATACCGCCCTGTTTGGCACAGAGCCTGTGAAAACCAAGCCCGACTATGCCAAGTGGCTTCTCGATGATCCCCATGTAAATTTCGCGGTGTCCACCCGTGCGTCCAAGCGGGGAGTAGACCATTTGGGAATTCAGGTCGACGACGCTTCGGAATTAGCGGATATGCGGGACCGGCTGAACCAAGCCGCGTTGAGCGTCTTCGATGAAGGGGAAACGGTCTGTTGTTATGCCCGGTCAGAGAAAAGCTGGGTTCAGGACCCCGCAGGCCTTCCGTGGGAAGCCTACCGAACGATGGAGGCGGCGGAAGTGTTCTCCGGGCATCCCACGCAGGATAAGGATGCGTGCTGTACACCAGATACCATGCGAACGCCTGATTGTTGTGAGCCAAACCCTCTCACCAAGGACTGTTGCGTGTCATGAGTTCCGATCCGCTTAACGTGCTGTTCCTTTGCACCGGCAATTCGGCACGCAGCATCCTGGCCGAATCCATCATCAATCATTGGGGCAAAGGGAAATTCCACGGCTTTAGCGCGGGCAGTCATCCGAAAGGTGAAGTTCACCCTATGGCACTGGATTTACTCCGGCGGCTGGATTTTCCCACGGAAGGGCTACGCAGCAAGAGCTGGGATGAATTTGCCAAGCGGGATGCTCCGAACATGGATTTTGTATTTACCGTGTGCGACTCCGCCGGAGCAGAAGCCTGTCCGGTCTGCCCAGGGCATCCCGTCACCGCGCATTGGGGTGTAGCCGATCCGGCGGCGGTGAAGGGAGATGACATTCAAACCATGGAGGCCTTCCGCCAAGCCTTTCGTGAACTGGAAAACCGCATCAAGGTTTTTGTGAGTTTGCCCATTGCCTCCCTGGATTCCATGAAGCTCCAACACAAACTTCAAGAAATTGGCCAGGCATCCCTGGAAGAGGAGCATCCCACACCGACGCAATAAGGCCACTGACAGGAGATGAAGAGGAATACACCCCCATGAGCGCAGCCGGAGAACATACCTCCCTAAAAACTGATTCAGCCCCGTTAGGATCATTTGAGCGATTTCTCACCCTGTGGGTTGCCCTATGTATTGTGACCGGCATTGGGCTGGGACATTTCTTTCCTGCGATCTTTCAAAATCTTGGCCAATGGGAACTCGCGCACGTCAACATCCCGGTCGCCATTCTGATCTGGCTCATGATTGTGCCGATGCTACTGAAAATCGACTTTGCCGCGCTCCACCACGTAGCCCGTCATTGGAAAGGCATTGGCGTCACTCTGTTTATCAACTGGGCCGTTAAGCCGTTTTCCATGGCCGTCCTGGGCTGGATTTTTATTCGGATGGTGTTCGCGCCGTATCTGCCAAGAGAACAGCAGGATGCCTATATCGCCGGACTTATTTTGTTAGCTGCCGCGCCTTGTACCGCGATGGTCTTTGTCTGGAGCCATCTTTCCAAAGGGGAGCCACATTTCACATTGACGCAAGTGGCCTTGAATGACCTGATCATGATTGTGGCCTTTGCCCCAATTGTTGGATTGCTTCTTGGTTTATCCGCGATAACCGTTCCCTGGGAGACGTTGTTTCTGTCCGTGATTTTATACATCGTGATTCCCGTGGGCTTTGCCCAGTGGTGGCGTCGTAATCTTTTACGCAATGGATGCATAAAAAAACTGGAGCACGTGTTGTCTCTTATCCATCCCATTTCTTTGTTAGCGTTGTTAGCCACCCTGGTATTGTTATTTGGATTTCAAGGAGAACAAATTCTTACTCAGCCGTTGATCATTGCCATGCTGGCCGTGCCTATCCTGATACAAGTCTATTTTAATTCCGGCCTTTCTTACATCCTGAACCGGACATTCGGCGTGGCGCACTGCGTGGCAGCCCCATCGGCCCTCATCGGAGCCAGTAATTTCTTTGAATTGGCTGTCGCCACGGCGATTGTTCTATTCGGGTTCAATTCCGGGGCAGCACTTGCTACTGTGGTTGGTGTCCTAGTGGAAGTGCCGGTGATGTTGTCAGTGGTAGGAATCGTCAATCGAACAAAGGTGTGGTATGAGCAAGGCTCGCGCGTTTCAATTTCCTCTCCCAACACTCCAAAAACCTTAACTCCCTGAAATTCGTTCGTCTTCCTTTATCAGTTCTCTTTGTTGGAATGGTGAAATTATTTGCGTTTAATACCTCACCCGAAACGTCGGACTATCTTCCGTCCTGGAAATTCGCCGGTCATATAATCGTGTTGTTGAAATATTGGCGTATTCTGTTCGTACGGAATCGTGCCCTGTCCGCCCATTCAGCAATCGCACCAAATCGGGTAGGGGATTTTTTATTCGCCGCCCTCCTTCCTGAGGAGTACTGCCGAGATGCGTTTTGCATCAGCTATGGTAGTTTTTTGTGGGGTACTCGTTATTCGAACGGTCCTGCCCACGGAGGGAGTGGGAATTTATCACATTACGATGGAAGAGCTATCACCCTATTACACACCTAAGGATGCAACTATCCCAGCAGGTTACCGTATTCAGTGGAATAATAAGACCGCCACAGCCCATACCGTGACACACGATGGGTGTTTAACCGGAGAAGCGTGTGTCTTTGATTCAGGATCGGTACCTCCTGACCACAGTTTTAGTCTGTCTCTTCTTCAACCTGGAACCTATTCCTATTACTGTCGCTTGCACCCGATCATGCGAGGAATCGTCACCGTGATCGGGCGAAGAGTTAAAGGAAGTAATTTTACCCATACAAGCATAAAATTTGAGTCTGGGCGCGCACGTTCATGAAAGAAAAGGATCAAAATTCAACGCATTTATATCAGTTAATGACTGTGGCCGCCGTGTGCGTCCGTCTCTAGTTCGGTTTCGGAAGGTACCTCTTCATATCGACGAAAAGGTGGAGCATTTCGAAACACCGGGTTTGTAGGTTCTAATTTTACGGCTCTCATAAAATGGGAGTGTGACTCTTTATACTTACCTTGTTTAGAGAGAGCCAAACCAAGATTATAATGAGCTTCAGCCAAGGATGGCATCGACGTGATCGCATTTCGATATTGTTTCTCAGCATCCCTCCACCACTGTTTGTTGAAAAAGCGGTTTCCTTCCTTAAGGGCTTGTTTGGTTTGAGAATCAGCATACCCAGGTGCGGGTAAAACCTCATCGTGATGCTGGTGATCATGTCCCGCGCAACCCATTAGCAAAGAAAGCCAAGCCAACAGGATGGCCAAAGAAAAATCCTGTTTTTTTCTCATACTCATTGCATCTTCCCTTTCGCCGTTTGATTAAAAAATCAGTCACAAAATCAAGGCAATAAAAGGATAAAGCTCTTCCTCTTAACGGTTCGACAATTGCCTCGTTTCTCCTATGAGGCCGACAAGTGCAGTGGCTTCCGCACCCTTAACCCGTTTGCCACAGCCAAAAGTTCACTGACCTCATGGATGAAGACTGCCGCCGCGACACTCAATGCCCCAAAAAGGGCCGAGGGAATGAGGACGGCGAGGAGAAGGAGAGAAAATACGATGTTCTGTTGGCTGATCCTGCGAACTCGACGGCCCAGCCGCAATGCGTGAGCGACCTTTCTTAGATCCTCAGACATGAGGGCAACGTCCGCCGCCTCAATTGCCGCATCACTGCCCATCGCGCCCATCGCCATACCACAGGTTGCCGCCGCTAGCGCCGGCGCATCATTGATCCCATCACCCACCATCAACACAGCTCCAAATCGCTGTTCGAGGTCCTGCACAGCCCGCACTTTATCCTCGGGACTCAGGTTTGCCCGAACCTCGTCAATGCCAAGGGCGCGGGCGACGGCCTCGGCCGCGAGCGCATGATCACCCGTCAGCATCGCAACTCGGACACCCATCGTGTGAAGTTCGCGGATCACATCCTGCATGCCGGGACGGATCCGATCTTGGAGGGCTAACAAGCCACAGATTGCGTCACCATTGCCAACCAACACCACCGTCTTCCCCTGGGCTTGAAACTGTTGAACCGTGCTTTCAATTTGCTCCAATTTGGCACCTAAGTTTTGAAAGAGATCCAACTTCCCAACATACCAATCTGTTTGACCAACAATCGCTTTGGCACCCGTCCCGGTGAGGGATTCGAAATCTCGGACTTTGGCAGGAGTGACCCCCTGAGATCTCGCTCGATCGACAATGGCCCGGGCCAACGGGTGCGCGGAAGCGTATTCCACCCCTGCTGCCAGCCTCAACAATTCCTCTGAGGAACCGTTAAAAGGGACGACGTCCGTCACCATGGGGACGCCCCGAGTAAGGGTTCCGGTTTTGTCAAAGGCAATCATCCGAATGGAACCGAGATGCTCTAAGTGCGCACCGCCTTTAATCAAGATGCCTTGTCGGCCGGCCGTACCAATGCCGGCGGCCATAGCCACGGGCATGGACATCACCAGTGCGCAGGGAGCCGCAGCAACAAGTAGCACGACAGCTCGAACGGCCCATTCGTCGTAGGGGAGTCCCACAAGCCAAGGGACAACGAGAAACAGAAGGGATGCGCCGAGAACCACGGGGCTGTAACGGCGTCCAAACCGTTCGATCCACTGCTGAGTTTTTCCTTTCCGTTCTTGAGCCTCCTCCACGAGATTAATGATTTTGGCTAAGGTATTATCTTGGAACGCAGCCGTCGCCTCCACCTCAAGAGCCCCTTGGAGGTTCAGCGTCCCAGCAAACACCAGCATGCCGGGTTCTTTGTCCACGGGAATAGATTCCCCGGTCACGGCGGATTCATCGAGACTTGACGTTCCAGAATTCACGGTGCCATCAGTTGGAATGGATTCGCCAGGTCGTACCAGAAATCGGTCGCCAGGCCGCAACGCCTCAGCCGCAATGGTGACCTCCTGACCCTCTCGGAGAAGGTGCGCCTCCTTCGGAGCCAAATCCAGAAGAGCCTGGATCGCCGAGCGGGTGCGGGCGTAGGTGTACTCCTCCAATCCCTCAGCCGCTCCATACAGAAAAACGAGGAAGGCTGCTTCATCCCAGAGCCCAAGGAGCCCGGACCCTACCGTCGCAGCCAGCATTAAGAGATCGATTCCAATCTCATGCTCCATAAAGAGGTCTTCCACGGCTTCCCGAGCCCAGTGGTAGCCACCCAGGGGAATCGCCACAACATAAAAAGCGAGCTCTACTTGCTCGGTGATGAACCCCGCGTGGGCGAGGACAAATCCCACCCCCGCCAACACGCCAGCCATGAGGGCATTTCGCAGGATAGGGTATTCCCACCACTGGCCTTCAAACCCATCTTGGTGATTCTCTTCTTTTGGCATGACCGAAGTGCCCATCAGTTGGTTAGAGATTTGCTCGTATGAAGTTCTTAAAAAATTTTCTCTTTTTAGTGTTGTATAGATTTTTCGTGAAATGGCAATATGAGGGTTTCTTGATCCAATTTGCTCCTCTGCTACCATAGCAATGGTCCCAGGACAAGCAGGCTTCGATTTTTTGTTGCAAACTCATCATTCAAGATCTTTCCGTTTTTCCTCGAACTCTTCCTTATTAATCGCTCCACGGGCATACCGTTTTTTTAACAATTCCAAAGCCGTCTCCTTTTCTTGAGAAGCTGCCCCTTCACGCCCACGACTCATCAGCGCCATGACTAAAATGCCAATTCCCAAGATAACCAGAATCCAAAATGCGAGTTTCAATTACCACTGAGGAAATACAACAGTGTACGTTAGGGTTAATAACCAGCTGCCCAATCAGCCATCAAAAAGGCGGTTAGCGCACCAAGGAATTCCTCGGTTCGGCTAAGGTCCGACGTGGGAGTATCCTAATCCGAATCGGCCCCTATGGTCTCCGCCAGCAGGATGGATTTGAGGTAAAACGACCCCTCCGTGACGACTCGTTCCCTTTCCTTTAAGCCTTTGCGAATTTCGATATTAGGCGGCACCGTCGTTCCGAGAATCACTTCCCGCACTGCGTAGGTTCCCGCTCGTTCCTCGACGAAAGCCACCGACTTGTTTGCGACTTTTTGAATGGCCGTTTGTGGAGCCACAAGGCTATCTTGCTGGTCCGAGGAGGGAAGCCTGATAGCCGCTATGGCAAACATGCCAGGTCGGAGGCGACCGTCTTGGTTATCGACCTCTACATGAGCATGAAGGGTTCGCGTGTCAGGATCCAGCAAATTACTAAGGTGGGTCAGGATGCCTTCAAACCATTCGTTGGGGAAAGCATCCACCCTGATCCGGACATTCAACCCTTCCGATATATGGGCCAGATCTTTCTCGAAAATATCCAACGACACCCATACCGTGCTAAGATCGGCTAGGGTAAAAGGGACGTCAGTCGGTCCAATCATCTCTCCTATCGTGATTTTCCGAGCCACAATGGTTCCGGCAAAAGGAGCAGTAAGATGGAAATATGAGAGGGGATAGTCCTTGCCTTCCCAGTGCATATCCTTGATACCCTCTTCAGGAAGACCAATCATCCGTAAAGCTTCGTGGGTAGCCCGATAGGCAGCTACACTCCTTTCAAATTCGCCTTTAGCGTCTAGAAACTCTTTTTCCGATGAAATGCGTTGTTTGAAAAGCCGTTGCTCCCGTTCAAAATTTCGTCGTGCAATTTTGAGATTGGTCCGTGCTTGAAGAAACTCCGCTTTTTTTTGTCCAAGCTCAATGCTATCGAGAATTGCCAGCGTTTGTCCTTCTTGAACCAAGTCGCCAAGTTCGGGAAAAACCTGGATGGCTTTCCCTCCGATTCGAGGACTGATTTGGGCAAGCTTGTATTGGTTTGGCCGGATTGTGGACGTCACTTTAATTTCAGGTAGAACCGTCTGCCTTGTAACAAGCGCTGTTTGAAAGATCTGTCCTCTTAAAGCCTCTGGTGGAAGTGAGATCTGAGTCGGGTCGGCCTCTTCATGATGGGGATTTTCCAGAGTGGTCCCCTCCCCAGCAACTTCTAAAGTTTGTGAAGAATTTTCCACAGGGTTTTCTTGGCATGCTCCGCCAAATAACAATGGGATGATGAGTAGGAACAGCCAAAGTCTCTTTCTCATTGCACGTTTTCTCTTTAAAAAAGCCTCACCGACGACTTACAGCAAAATTCGCATTAGGTGTCGACGAACAACCGCCACACGCGACTATCTCTCCTAATTACGACAAATGCCACCTTCATTCTAGACACAAAAAATTCCAATAATGGGTGTTGCCCCCGAAAAGCAGTCTGTTTTCCCCGCCATCAAGAGAGTTGGCGTTAAGGATTTGTGATTGGGGGATTAGTGGATAACCACGTCGAGGGGACGTGGTATCAAATGCGAAGGACTGAGATCAGGAGAAGAATGTTGGGGAAAGGGGCGTAAGAGTCAATAGCAGTGGTACGTTGATATACACTCGCGACTTTGAGGACCCACAGAAGAGAGGCGTCACCACAAGCTCCCAGAATATTACTTGCAGTGGTTGGGTTTATTTCCGGAGTTTTGTGGACAACGACAATCTTGAAAGTATCACAAAACGGCTGCGCGGGATCTTCGCTGGGTCTTGGGCAGTCCATTCCTAAAGCGGAAGATACATCGCCATTAAGGGGTACCAGGCAAGCATAAGCACTCAAGCTAGTAAGGAAGAGTAAAACTGCAATCAGGGTTGCCAGAATTGCGCGACTAGAGTTCATTGGATAAGGGGATCCTTTAAGAAATGATTCTACATGCCAAATCCCCATACATCAATTGGGAAATACCCCTTCTTTGTTCCGTCGCCGCCTCCATTTCTCCCGAAATCGTTCCTCCCACACATACAGGGTAGGCAAGACAAGAAGAGTCAAGGCAGTGGACGTGACGAGACCGCCGATCACCACCGTCGCCAGTGGTTGTTGCACTTCAGCCCCGGCGGAGGTGGAAAGCGCCATTGGGACAAACCCCAAACTAGCGACAAGGGCAGTCATCAGAACCGGACGTACTCGGATCAGGGCCCCCTGATAGGCTGCATCTTCAGCCGACAGGCCTTTCTTTCGTAGGTCCAAGACATAAGACATCAATACCACGCCGTTCAGGACGGCCACGCCGAACAAGGCGATAAAGCCAATGCCGGCGGAAATAGAGAACGGCATACCGCGAAGCGCGAGAGCTAAGATTCCGCCTGTTGCCGCCAAAGGAATATTCAGGTAAATCAGCACCGCCGGTCTGACGGAATTAAACGTCGTATACAGCAAGACAAAGATCAAAAAGAGCGCTAAGGGCACGACGATCGCTAGCCGCATTGAAGCCCGTTGAAGTTGCTCAAATTGACCGCCCCATTCGATCGAATATCCTTCCGGAAGCTTCACCTGTTGTTCGACGGTTTGTTGGGCGTCGGCCACAAAACCCGCTAGATCTCGGCCTCTCACGTTAGTTTCGACCGCCAGCCTCCGTTGAATATTTTCCCGGCTGATTTGCGCCAGGCCTGTCTCCACGCGAATGTCGGCGAGTTGGGTAATCGGAATCAGACGTCCTCGTGGATCCGCAACCCGAATATCCCGAATCCGGTCGAAATTTTTCCGATCCTCTGGACTAAAACGTACTTGAATGAAGAATCGGCGATTGCCTTTCACGACTCGCCCAACGGGTCGGCCACCCATGGCTCTGACCGTATCGAGAACCCGTGAGGCATTAATCCCATACCGAGCGATGGCCTTCCGATCGATGATGACGCGAAGATAGGGAAGGCCTGCTACCTGTTCCGCCTTTGTGTCCGCGGCCCCTGGCACCTTTGAAACCACTTGCACGACCTGATCGCCTAGTGTCTTGAGTTGATTCATGTCCTCACCAAAAATGTTGATGGCAATTTCGGACCGAACGCCGGCGATGAGTTCCTGGACCCGGAGCTCAATGGGTTGCGAATAACTGAACTTGGTTCCCGGAACCGCTTTCCTCAAGGCGGCGTCGAAGGCTTGAATAAGGCCCTCCTTGGTCCCAGCTGTGGCCCATTCACTTTTGGGTTTTAACAAGACATAAATATCGCTGATTTCCACGCCCATCGGATCCGTGGCAATTTCTGGGCGCCCTGTCCGAGAAATGACCGTTGTCACCTCCGGGAACGTTTTTAAGACCTGTTCAATCCTCGTGGTGTTCCTCACGGACTCCTCCAGTGACACGCTGGGCAAACGCCAGGCTTGAAGCGCAATAGAGCCTTCATCCAGTTTGGGGATGAATTCAGCGCCCATGAACGAAGCCACCCCTAGACTTCCAGCAAACAGTGCGGCGGCTATCCCTCCGGTGATGACAGGATGGTGCATCGTCCGCGTTAATAACGGGCGATAGATTTGTTTAACGCGTCTGATCACCCACGTCTCTTCTTCTTTCATGCCTTTTCGGAGAAAGAGACTGGCCAGGACCGGCGTCAGCGTGAACGCCAACACGAGTGAGGCCACCAGCGCAAAAATGACCGTCGCGGCCATAGGAATAAACATTTTTCCCTCAATGCCTTGCAGTGTCAGAATAGGTAAGTAGACGATGATAATAATACCTACAGCAAAAAAGATCGGGCGGAGGACTTCGCGACCTGATTCCTGGATGACCTCGTGTATCTCCTCGGTGGTCATGCGGCCAGCGCGCTGGTTTTTCTCTCGGCGCTCCGCAATGTGTCGTACGATGTTTTCGATCATGACGACCGAGCCATCCACAATCAGGCCAAAATCAATGGCCCCCAGGCTCATCAGGTTTCCTGAGATTCCTGCCGTCACCATTCCCGTGAACGCCACCAACATGGAAAGCGGAATGACGGCCGCCACAATCAGACCTCCTCGAAGGTTTCCGAGAAGCAACAACAACACCGCAATCACGAGAATGGCGCCCTCGGTCAGGTTCGTGGCGACGGTTTTAATGGTCTTTTTCACCAAATCGATGCGGTCGTAATACGGGTCGATAGAGACTCCATCGGGCAAGGTTTTTTTAATTTCTTCGAGTTTCTCTTTCACTCGGTTGACGACCACCCGCCCGTTTTCTCCAATCAGCAACATGACAATGCCCGTGACCGCTTCCCCTTTTCCATCCCGGGTCACGGCCCCTTGGCGAACCATAGGTGCAAATTGGGCTTTGCCGAGATTGCGGAGATAAATCGGAGTCCCATCATTGCGAGTGGCGACGACGATGTTTTCAATGTCCTGGAGTGTTTGAACGAGACCTTCTCCGCGGATTAAATACTGTTCCTGCGCGTGTTCAATATAGGCGCCACCGGCATTCGCATTGTTTTCCTCAAGGGCTTCGAAGATTTTCCCAAGAGCCAGATCGTATGACACTAGTTTCGAGGCATCGAGTTGTACTTCATATGTGCGCAATTCACCGCCATAAGAATTCACTTCGATGACACCTGGAACCGAGCGAAGCTTGAACGCGATGTCCCAATCCAAGATCGTTCGCAGTTCCATGAGCGAGTAATCCGCTCCCTTGACCTCGAACTGGTAAATTTCTCCTAAGCCAGTAGAAATCGGTCCCATTTCGGGTGTGCCCAACCCAGCAGGAATTGCCTCGCGTGCCTGTGGCAGGCGCTCCATTACTAAACGCCGGCAGAAGTAGATATCCATGTCTTCTTCGAAATACACCGTGACGGCAGAGAGGCCAAAACGCGAGACTGAGCGGATCAGCTCGATCCCAGGCAAGCCGGACATGGAGGTTTCAACCGGGAATGTAATGAATTTTTCGACTTCAACGGGTCCTAACCCCGGTGCGTTCGTGAGAATTTGGACCTGATTGGGCGTCACATCGGGGACCGCATCGATGGGCAGAATGGTCATCGAGTATACCCCTGACGCGATGATCAGCCCGACAAAGACCAGAATGAGGAACCGATTGTTTAAAGAAAACTCAAAAATTCGATTTAACATCGTCTCGTTTCTTCTTTGCGCCAAAACGTTTTTCGGAGACTTCCGTTAATGCGAATGCCCTCCAAGTTTCTCTCCTAGTAGGACAGACTTGAGATAGAACGACCCTTTGGTGACCACTCGTTCGCCCTCCTTCAAGCCGGTGAGAATTTCCACGTAGCGATCCTCTTCTGAGCCAAGGGTCAGTACTCTTTTTGTATAGGTCCCTGCTTTTTCCTCTACGAACGCGACAGGATTGTCTTCGATGCGTTGGACGGCATTTTGTGGAACAACAAGAGCCTGTTTTCCTTGGGAGGCTGAGCTCGCGATTGAGGCTCTGGCAAACATCCCTGGACGCAGGCGACCGTCACGGTTAGGAATTTCCACACGGGCTTCAACGGTGCGGGTATCCGGATTCACAAGATTCCCCAAATACACAACAGCTCCATGAAAGGTCTCACCGGGATAGGCATCCACAGTGATACGGACGTCGGCTCCCACGCGAACCCCGGCCAGGTCTTTTTCATAGATATCGAGAAGAATCCACACCGTTGTCAGGTTGGCGATAGTAAAGGGTTTATCTCGGGGGCTAACCATTTCCCCCGGGCTAATATGCCGCGCAAGGATCGTTCCCCCCTGGGGTGCCTTAAGAGAGAAGGAGGAAAGGGGATGATGCCCTTTTTTCTGAATGATCCCCTCAATTTCCTCGTGAGAGAGTCCTACCATTTCTAGTGCTTCAAACGCGGCTTGATAAGCCGCAAGGCTCTGCTGGTACGCCCCTTGGGCATCAAGAAAATCTTTTTCCGATGAGATCTTTTGCTCAAACAGTCGTTTTTCCCGTTCGTAATTTGTTTTGTTGATTAAGAGGGTGGTTCGAGCTTGCCGGAAGGTGGACTTTTTGGAGCCCAGCTCAATACTGTCCAGGACCGCTAAAATTTGGCCTGGCTTCACGAGGTCCCCGAGTTCAGCGATAACCTTGACCGCTTTTCCTTCGATTCGTGGACTCACGTGAGTGAGTTTATACTCGTTTGGTTTAATATTAGCCGTGGACTGAATCGCTTCTCTGATCACTCGTCGTTCAACCATGACTGTCTGGAACGTTTGTCCTTCAAGCGCTTCGGGAGAGAGGGTGATTTCCTTGGAATGATCATCGCCGTCATGCGGGTCTTCCTCGCCATGTTCGTCAGATTCATGACCCCGTTCATGTTTTGCTTCTGTCCCTTCGGAGGAAGGCGGTGACGGGCTCTCCTGGCAAGCCGCACTAAAGAGCACGAATAAGAGAAACACATATTTCCATACTGAGCTTTTCATAAAATCTTTCTTTTCCTTAAAGTTTCCCACCCACTGCTTGCTCAAGGTTTGCTTCAGCGGTGCGGAACTGGCCGAGAGAATCGACATACGAGAGTTGAGCCGTGATCAGGCCATCTTGCACCACGATCAATTGCAATAAACCGATTTTCCCCTCACGATACGCAATCTCAATAAACCGGAAATTTTCTTCAATTCGATCGAGCACCTCTGCTTCAAACACCTCCACAGATTGACGTGCTGCTTCGTAAGCTTGAAAGGCTGTTTCTATTTCTCGCTCGATATTCCGAGTGACGGCGACAACCTGGTGTCGGCCTCGATTGAGCTCTCCGCCCTGTGTCACCAATTCGCCTTGTTTCCGATCGAACAAGGGGAGGGGAATGCTAATGCCTCCGCCCACCATCTTGCTTGCCCCCGCCGGCCCCTCGGTTTCCGTTTGATAAAATCCTTGAAAGGTGGGATTCGGCACGATGAGCCGACGGGTCAAATCCATAGCGGTTTCCACGCGGGCCACTTCCCTTTTCGCCGCCAAGAGGTCAGGCCGCTGGACCTGCGCGCGTTGGAGCAGCTCCGGCATAGGAACCGTTGTGGGTGAATTCCGGAGTTGGCCGTCCAGTTTAATTGCCTGATCAGGCTCCCATCCCAGCAACCGGCGGAGGTTGACCAAACCATTTTTGAATGAGGCTTCGGTGACGAACGTCTGCTTCCGAGATTGCCCATAACGGATTTCCGCTAAATTGGATTCCATGATTGGGGCTACCCCAGCTTTAAACCGTGCTTGGGAGGCATCGCGGATTCGCCGATTTAATTTCTCGATTTGCTTCCTCAATTCAAGGCGTTTCTTTAAGGCAAGGGCTTGGAAGAAAGCGCGCTTCACTTGTCCGGTGATGAGTCGTTCGCGATCTTTGACTTGGGCTTCGACTCGGGTCACATTTCGCGTGGCGGCCTCTCTCCGGAGGCCACGTTGCCCGGCAACCTCCACTTGTTGGGACAGGAGGACTTGCGAGTCCGTCACATTGCCTGAGCCTGGATTATTTCGATTCCAAACCTGGCCATTGATGGTCGGATTAAACTGATTAAAGAGATAGGCTTTTACTTTCCGCCCACGGGCGACTTCTAGTTCTTGTCTAGCGGCCAAGAGATCAGGATTGTCCTTTAAAGCAATTTGTACAGCCTGGTTTACGGTCAACAACTCTTCGGCATTGACGGGATGATTCACGAAACAAAACAACACGAGTAGAAGGAACAGGCCTGCCAATGTTTGTCGCTGCATCATGTCTGTCACCTAAAATAAGGAAGTTTCCCCAATTCCTTTGAAAACAATGGAACGAGTGTTCTCAACGCACGACCGTTTTTCTGGCTCGTCCCCTCGGAGTTTAGGGAGTCTTTTCCGAATAAATTCCAGACAGAGCCAAAAAAGTAGGGAGAATTAATGTTCTCCACTAGAAAACTTTTAACGTGTTGAGGTTTTGGCCGAGTCAGAGACTCGAAATGAATTTAAACGAGGAGAATTGGAGGAGCCCGAGGGGAACGTGTTGGGGGTAAACTCGAAAGTGGCGTTTTAGCGGGAGACCTATCAATTCGGGAAACAAGAGAGAAGAACGGTGTCTCAGCTTCACAAGTAACAATACCAGCACTCGTGGAATCCGACACACAACTTTCAAGAATCGGATCGATCGACGCATTGAGAACAGAAAAGCTGTAAGTCGAGTGCTCAAGTCCATGCGGAAGGTGGGTTGAGGAGTCAGGAGTTCCAAAGGGTTCCCCTGGGGAGAAAGAATCATGATGATGTTGATGATCCTCGTAGGCACAAATGGGTGCGCTGGATAACAGGGTGTGGTAGGTTCCACCATGAACGTGACCCACCATCCCATGAGCGTGATCGGCTTCTGGATGGATGTGAACTAAGGGTAAGGAGGCAACCCAAAGTACCAACCATGCTCGGAGAAATATGTTAGGCATTTCTTTCACCCAATATTCCCTACTTCTATCTCATCGGTTTCACCGACTCAGTAATTTAGACTACCACAAATCGTTGAAAAACACACACACAAAAATCAACAAGAATGGTTGAATGTTTGTGGGATCTACCCAATCATAACTTGCCCAACTCTCCTGTAAGAATTTTTCCTACTAATGTGTCCCAGGCTGCTTTATTTAACGTCGTAAGATTACCTTCTTCCCCGATTAAAACTTCCTCTGAACTTTGGTTGAGAACAACCTCAGGACATGCTCCACATGCTGGACATAATGAAACTCGCTTTGATTCACTCATCTTTCGACCCTCCGTTTTTTAGGTTGACGCTGAATTTTTGGACAGATAGCTGACCCGCTGGGTTTGAAATCTGGCGGACACTTCTGACTCATGGCTTCCACAAGCTTTTTTTCGATCCCTCTCAAGTCAGCAATTTTTTGACGAAGTTCCTGAAGTCTTTGTTTGAGTGTGCGTTGAACATGGCCGCAGGGACAACTCCCTCGGTCGGCCAGATCTAAGATTGATTTAATTTCATTAAGGCTGAGACCGAACATTTGGGCTTTCTTAATAAACGCAAGCCGGTCAATGACGGAACCTCCATAAGTCCGATACCCTGCGGACGTGCGTATTGCCCGAGAAAGCAATCCCAGCTCCTCATAGTACCGGATGGTTTTAACCGGCACCTCCGCCTGTTTGGCAATGGTTCCTATGAACAGCATCTTCATGATACCTAGTATAAACTCTCCAGTTAAGGGGAGAGTCAAGGGTGATTTTCTGTGGATGGGTTTCTTCCAGTTGCTTCTGTCACGACATCAGACGAAAGGATCAGCGGCGCAGATGCGCAAGTCTAGAATAACCAAGCGAAACCGAAGGAAGTAAGAGATCCGATCAGTCGAAACTTACGTGTGAAGGCGATTCCGCGAAGGAGCATCGTACCGACAAGAGTCCTCTCGTGCTTCCCGGAATCGATGCCGTTCATCGCGATAGTTCCGCCTCATCTTCTATGCTTCCAAGGCCGTAAACCCTATTTGACTAATCACGTCTTTGAGGCGTTCGGCTGGAACTATCGCAGGCTCATAGGTCACTTGAACGTGTTTTTGAGCCATCTTGGGTTTCACCTCGCGGACCCCGGGGATCGCTTGCAGGCTCTGCTGAATCTTTGTCGCGCACCCCTCGCAAACCATGTTCGGAATTAGGAATTCCCGTTCTGCCAGGGGGGCATGGTCCGATACGGTCTCGCGCTCCAGCTTCATCCATCGGAGTCTGAGCGTATTCAGCAGAATGGCAAAAATGCTTACGACCATAAACAGGATTGCAAACAGAGGGGTCACATATCCCAGCGCCGCGAAAAGCATTCCTATAATGTTGAAGAGGACTGCGACGACGACGTTCCCAGTGAGCGTCTGGTAACTGGCTTTGCCCAACGTGAAGGCGTTCAGGACGTCATCTGGTCGGTCGCCGACCAGAATGACGCCGGCCGATTCAATCGCGACATCCGTTCCGGCCCCGATCGCGATGCCGACATCCGCTTGCGCCAAAGCAGGGGCATCGTTAATCCCGTCGCCGACCATCGCGACCTTCCGGCCCTCGCGTTGCAGGGCTTCAATGGCCGCAACTTTCTGTGGTGGGAGTAATTCTCCTCGGACTTCATGGACGCCAAGTGTCTTGCCAATGGCTTCCGCCACACGGTTGGCATCACCCGTCAGCATGATGGTTCTGAACCCCTGCTCGCCGAGCTTCTCGATCAGCCGTGCGGTGCCTGGCCGAGGCGTATCTTGCAGGGCCATCAGTCCCAGCAGCATGCCTTCGCGAACTATCACGACCACTGTTTTTCCTTCACCATGGAGCCTGTCAATCTGGACGCGGACTTCTTGCGCGAGTTTCACGCCGAACTGCTCAATAAATGAGGGCTTACCGGCGAGCACCTCCGTGCCTTGGACCGTCCCTGATACGCCTTTGCCTGGCCACGCGCGAAACTGCTCGACCACAGCGGTGTTGACCCCTTCCCGCTCCACAAAGAAGCGGATGGCCTGACCCAGTGGATGTTCGGAGGATGCCTCCACCGTCCCCGCCACCTTCAACAGTTCCGTGCGATCCGTACCAATCGGGACCAGATCCGTCACGGTCGGCCGCCCATAGGTGAGCGTCCCCGTCTTGTCGAAGACCACCGTATTCACGATCGACAATCCATGGAACACCTCGCTGGCTTTGACCAACAGACCAATGGCAATGCCTTTGCCGCTGGCAATCGCAGCCAACATAGGCGTCGTGATTCCCAGTGCGCAGGGATAGCCCATAATGACTGTCGTCAGCAGGACCAGGGTAGCCTTGGTATAGTCCCCGGTTCCAAAAGCCCAAATGGCGAATGCCAACCCGGCGACGAGAAAGACCACCGGCCCGTAGTAGTTCATGAGCCGATCGGCAAGGAGTTCGATCGGTGGCTTGCGCTCGGCGATTTGGGTCATCAGCCGGACGATTTGGTTGAGGAAGGTTTCGGCGCCGACTTTGGTCACCCGCACGCTGAGCCGCCCATCCAAATTCAGGGTCCCGCCGATGACCTTGGCCCCGACCTCTTTCGTTGAGGGGATAGACTCGCCTGTGAAGCTGGATTCATCGACGCTGGCCATCCCCTCGATGACCTCGCCATCCAGCGGAATCTGTTCCCCCGGCCGGATCTCCACGATCTCGCCAACACCCACGTCACTGGTCAGCGCCTCGATAAGCTGCTCACCTCGGCGCACCCGGGCCTTCGGAGGTTGCAGTGAGAGCAGGCGCCGGACCGCCTCGGAGGCCTTCTTGCGCACATCAAGCTTGAAGAACCCAAAGAACAGATGCAGCGCCATTAACCACCCCGCCACGGGCAGGAAGTTCGGCCAGTGCGGATCGACTAGTGACACGCTACCGACGATGAACGAGCCCCAGGCTGCGGCAGAAAGGAGTACGTTCGCGTTAATCACACGCTGGCGGATAGCGAGCAGCGTCTTCCGCAGGATGGGGAAGCCCACCCACAACAGCATAATGGCCGCCACCCCAAAGCTGAACAAAGCCCGTGGGAACGCCGGTAAGCTGAAGAGATTGAATGGATCCACGATCAGATCGAGTAGGGCGAGGGCCATGCCGATCCGGCCCCGCTGCTTGATCACTGAGAAGATCCCTTCATCCGTGGCGTATTGCTGCGCCGTGGTCGACGACACGTTGTAGCCGAGTTTTTCGACTGCAGTCGTCAATTCCGCTCGGTTGATCTTCGTGGTATCCGCTTCCACCAACACAATCCCGTGGACCAAATTGACGAGCACACTCTTAACGCCGGGATAGCGCTTGAGCGCTCGCTCAATGCTCATCGTACAGAACGAGCACATCATCCCGGAGACTTTCATCTGAATGGTAGCGAGGGTATCCTGTGCCATGCGAGCCTCCATTTAGTAGTTGAGTTGCATAAAAATCCAAACGTAATAACCCGTGAGCACCAGGAGAAGACCGCTCGTGGTGACTCGAATCGCGCGGGACCACGACGGCTGACAGCGCCATCGCATCGCCGCGCCCGAACACAACCCCAACAGCAGGAACGGGAGACCCCGACCCAAGCCATACCCCAATGCTAACAGTGCGCCATAGGCCGGCCGGTGTTCGGCGGCAGCAATGGTAAGGACAAGGAGCAAGGAAACGGCCGGTGTCCCCAGACTGAAGACGAGTCCATAGACGAAAGCACCTAGAAGCCCGGGCTGCCGCAACACTGTCAGCTCGGGCAGCGTCAGGGACGGCCCCACGAGCACCATGAGGGCGGCCACGAACGCCAGCGCCGCCATGATAAGCATCCACCACTGGCCAACGGCCTGGGTGGCAATGAGTCCCAAGAGACCTGCGACTGTCCCGAGCGCGGTCAGGCTAAGGACGAGGCCAGCAAAGAAGGCCATGGCAATCGGGAGGCCGCGGCCACGGATTCGACTTTCTGCAGTACCGACCACCCCAGCGACCCCGAGCCCGACCGGCAGCGTGAAGGGACAAATGGCACTGCTGAGCAGGCCAGCCACTAAGGCGATGCCGATGACCAGCCAAGATCCATGAAGGAGCATGTCTGCATAGCTAGTGAGAAATTCTTCGACGATCATCTTTTTCTGGGTTTCCGTTGGATTTTTGGGCAAACGGCTGAACAGCTGGGCCTGAAATCCGTTGGGCATTTCTGACGCATCGCACCCACAAGCTTTTTTTCGAGCTCTTGTAAATCGGCAATCTTTTGACGTAGTCCTTGAAGACTTTGCTTGAGTGTGCGTTGAACATGGCCGCAGGGACAACTCCCCCGGTCGGCCAGATTCAAGATAGATTGAATGTCCTTAAGTGTGAGACCAAGGGTTTGGGCTTTCTTAATGAATTGCAGACGATCAATGACAGATAACGCATAAGTCCGATACCCTGCAGACGTTCGTATTGGCTTAGGAAGCAGTCCCACCTCCTCATAATACCGAATGGTTTTTATGGGCACCCCAGCTTGTTTGGCGATGTTTCCGATTAACAAAGGTTTCATACTCACCACTATAAACCCTCCATCTAAGTGGAGAGTCAAGAGGTGTGATAAAAATTGAGAGGAACAAACAAGAACAAATTAGTGAAGCCGTTTTTTATTCTTACCTGTGGACACGTCGCCGTAAACACGAAAATGGAGCCGGCGATTGTCTTCGGGTCTTACTTGCCGAAAAAAGTATGCAGGAATATAATGAAGTCGATATGGCAAGCTCTCGTAAAATATTAGTGGTCTTTCTTATTGGACTCTTTCTCTCGTTCAGCTTCAATGCCTATGCCTGTTTGGTTCCGATATATAGCGGCATGAAGGTCAGCGAGGGGAGTGATTGTTCCAAGCCGGGAGAAGAGCCGGCGTCTCAATTCTGTAAAGGGTTTAAATCCCTGGCGGTCCAGTCCGGACCGGATGTTTCCTCTTTAGGCCTTTCTCATTTCGTGCATTCCGGAAGCACCGCATCCAACCTTGCCGCGCCAGTGACAACCAGTCAGTTTCTCACGATACCTGCAGGGGGACATCTTGTGCCCTCGAGGGATATCCTTGTCCTGATTTCTGTTTTTCGTATTTGATACCTGCCCTGCCTTTTCTTTTTCCACGTTATTTTCTGATTGACAACATCACGAGCCAATCTTTCTGTTGTGACAGAAAAGATTGTCGAACCTGGGTTCCCTCCTTCCCCTATGACTAAGGGGCCAGGGCATTCGGTTCGGTCTGGAGAATACTATGAAACCAGTACCAAGACTAGGTCGGACAACGGTTGTCCTTAGCTTTGTTTGGGTTGGAGCAATTGGGTTTGCGATGGCCGAAGGACCTGGACGACAAAAAACGATTTTAGAATTGCAACCACTGATTCAAGAAGCGCTTCAGAACAATCCCGAGGTGGCCGCCGCTCGAGAGCAGGTTCAGGGCATGAAAGAACGGGTACCTCAAGCCGGGGTATTAGAGGATCCAGAAGTGTATATCCGGCTGTGGAATACACCCGAATCTTTGAATGTTACCAAAACAGACACCACCATTTACGGATTAGCCCAGCGTTTTCCGGTTCCCGGCTTGTTGTCCCAACAAGAAGCCGTGGCCATCCATGAAGCGAAGCAAGCGGAACAACGATTGGCTGCCAAAATCCTGGAGATCACCTCATCCGTCACGGTGACCTACTATGAATTGTTTTATGCTCATTCGGCGCTTGCGGTCCATCATGAACAAGTCACGTTGCTGAAGCAGTTTTTTGAAATCGCCAATGCCAAATTTAAAGTCGGGAAAGGCACCCAGGTGGACGTCTTAAGGGCGCAGGTCGAGCTGTCAAAACTCTTTCAGCACCTTCCAATTCTCGAGCAGCGCCAAGAGACAGCCCAGGCTCACTTGAATACGCTTCTCGATCGCGCACCCCTTACTCCACTCGGCATTCCACGTAAGCCGGATAATCCACCCTTGACCTATTCGCTCGATGCCCTCCAGGAAGAAGCGCTGCAGGTGCGGCCTGAACTGCAAGAGGCGGGTTTGGCCGTGGCCCAGTATCAATCAGCCACCAAACTGGCCCGGTTGCGCTTCTTTCCCCATCTTCGGGTCGAACTGCAGCGCTGGCAGAATTATCAGGCAGACGATGGATTCGGGGGCAATGTCACGCTCAACATTCCATTTTCGTTCTGGACCAAATCCAAGTACGACGCGGGGGTTCGTGAAGCTGCCGCACAGGTGGCCGGAGCCCGGGCCAGAAAAAGAACCCTCGAAAATTTGACGCGGTTTCAGATTAAGGATTTAGTGGCGCAAATTCAGGCGACAGAGCAAGTCATCTATCTCTTTTCCACGACGGTGCTTCCGCAAGCGAAGCAAACGCTTCAGGCGGCGAATGCCGGTTATCGCACGGATCGATCGGATTTTTTGGACTTAATTGATGCCGAGCGGGCCTTGCTGAGCTATCAACTTGATTACTTTCGTGCACTCGCGGATCGGGAACAACAAATAGCCCAACTCGAACAGGTGGTCGGCAAAGACCTTTAACGGGAGGCAGGAAATGCGAAATATCACTTCACGACAATACCGCTGGATGATAGTGGGAACGGTTATCGGAATTTTAGTCATTGTCATTTTTGTGTTTCAAGAAACCATGTGGAACACCGTCCAACCATTGATCGCGAAATTTACAGACAAAGACGGTCACACAGAATCATCCATGGATAACAAAGGAAACATGAACAAGTCTTCTTCCCCGGAAATAGGAACGGGTCAAGCCTATGCCATGGTGACACCGGCGCGCCAACAACTCATTGGCGTCAAAACGGCCATCGTTGAGAAGCAGCCACTCCAAACCGTTATCCGAGCGGTTGGACGGGTGGCGTATGACGAGCAACGCATCACCCATGTCAATCTCCGCATGGCGGGATGGGTGGAGGATCTCTTTGTCGACTACACCGGCGAACTCGTCCGAAAAGACCAGCCATTGTTCACGCTCTACAGTCAGGAACTCGTAGCCACTCAAGAGGAATATCTCCTGGCATTACGCGCGAGTGAAGGTATTCAGGATACCCCCTTGGTGGAAGTGCGGGAGCAAGCGAAACAACTGGTCGAGGCAGCTCGCGACCGGCTTCGCCTTTGGACGATTACGGACAAGCAAATCCAAGAATTGGCTCGGCGGGGGACACCGCAAACGTATGTGACGATCTACTCGCCGGCAACCGGATTTGTGGTGGACAAGAAAGTGTTTAAGGGCATGTATGTCAAACCTGAAATGACCATCTACTCCATTGCCGATCTTTCGACGGTCTGGGTGCTGGCGGACGTTTTTGAATATGAAATGCCGTTTATTGAAATCGGCCAATCGGGAACGCTGACGCTTGATGCCTATCCCGACGAAACGTTTCACGGAAAGATTACCTACATCTATCCTTACTTGAGCCCGCAAACCCGTACCGTCAGGGTACGTCTGGTGTTTCAGAATCCCAGTCTGCGACTGAAGCCTGACATGTATGGAACGGTGCGCATTCAGGTGAATCGCGGAAAGACTCTGACCGTCGCGGAGGAAGCCGTCCTCGATTCCGGAACACGGAAAGTGGTGTTTGTGGCGCGGGGCGAAGGCATGTTTGAACCGCGCGAGGTGACGTTGGGTCCCAAGGTCGGAGCCTTTTATGAAGTGGTCGAGGGTCTTCAACCAGGCGAGCGAATTGTGACATCAGGTACTTTCCTTCTCGATTCGGAAAGCAAGTTGATGGCCAGCACGAATATGATGGGGTCCCTCGGCATGGGCGGTGTCAAAATGGAGCAAGCGCAAATGGGCCAGATGGATATGGGGGGCATGGATATGGGTGCAATGGGGCAGGATAAGAATATGTCACAAATGGAGACAGATGCCACAAAGAAAAAGACAGCCGGTGGACTCACGCTGGTCTTGTCCACGGATCCAACGCCCGCACGCATGGGAGATAACCGAGTTCATGTGACGATAACTGACGACAACAAGCCGGTCTCCGACGCCAACGTCCTATTAACCTATACCATGCCAATGCCGGGCATGATTCCCTCCATGGTTCCTATGGTGCCTGGGAAGCCGGGAGTCTATGACGCCAATGTCAATCTCGGCATGGCCGGACAATGGGATCTCACGATTGCCATTCAACGTCCGGGACAACCGGAAGTGAAAGAAACTGTCTCAGTTATAGCCGGCGCGGGCAAGATGTCCGGGATGTGAGTGTTTCACTATGATCGAACGCATTATCGACTGGAGCGCCCGCAACGGGTTTTTAGTGGGCATCCTCACTTTGTTTCTGATGGGCTGGGGAATCTGGGCGGTTTTTCATACACCATTGGATGCGCTCCCCGATCTTTCCGACGTCCAAGTGATCGTCTTCACGGAATGGCCGGGCCGGAGCCCCGACCTGGTTGAAGATCAAATTACCTATCCCATCGTGACCTCCATGTTGGGCGCGCCACGCATCAAGTATGTCCGGGGACAATCCTTTCTGGGGTTGTCCTTTGTCTACATTGTCTTTCAAGACGGTACCGACATGTATTGGGCCAGAAGCCGGGTGGTGGAATACATGCAAGGACTTGAGGGAAAGCTTCCGGAAGGCATCTCTCCGTCTCTTGGTCCGGATGCCACTGGAGTAGGCTGGGTCTATCAATATGCCCTGGTGGATGAAAAGGGCAATCATAGTTTAGCCGATCTTCGATCCTTTCAAGATTGGTACCTCAGGTATTGGCTCCAGAGCGTTCCCGGCGTGGCCGAGGTGGCGTCCATCGGCGGATTCGTCAAACAATATCAAGTGCAAGTGGATCCCGTGAAGTTGCAAGGATACGGAATCGGTCTGTCGGAAGTCATTCGGGCGGTCCGTCGCAGCAACAATGAAGTAGGCGGGCGGGTGATCGAAGCCAGCGAGCGGGAATATATGGTACGGGGTCGAGGATATATTCAATCGCTTGACGATCTTCGAAGCGTTTCACTTGGAACCGACGGAAAAGGGACGCCCATTATTATCAACGACGTGGCGACAGTCTCGCGTGGTCCTGACCTCCGGCGCGGGATTGCGGAACTCAATGGCAAAGGGGAAACCGTGGGGGGTATCGTGGTCATGCGGTATGGCGAAAATGCCCTGGAAGTCATCCAACGCGTCAAAGAAAAACTGAAAGAAATCAGCCCTTCTGTTCCCGAAGGTATTCGCATTATTCCGGTCTATGATCGATCCAGCCTGATCCTCCGCGCGATTGCCACGCTGGAAGAAAAATTGCTTGAAATCAGCATCGTCGTGAGTGTCATCAGCCTTCTGTTCTTGTTTCATGTGCGCTCCGCTCTGGTTCCAATTCTGTTACTGCCCGTAGCGATTTTACTGTCGTTTATTGCCATGTATTACATGGGCATCACGTCGAACGTCATGTCCTTGGCCGGCATCGCCATCGCCATCGGAGCCATGGTGGACGCGGTGATTGTGATGGTGGAAAATGCCCACCGTCGACTGGAGGAATGGGAGAAGCACGGAGGTACAGGTTCGCGGGATGACGTTATTATCCAAGCCGCACAGGAAGTCGGAAAGCCCCTCTTCTTCTCGTTGCTCGTCATCACCGTCTCTTTTCTGCCCATTTTCACGCTGGAAGCGCAGGAAGGCCGGTTGTTCAAGCCGCTCGCCTATACCAAAACATTTGCCATGTTTTTTGCGGCGTTGGTGTCTATCGGCTTGGCTCCCTTGTTCATGAAGTGGTTTGTTCGTGGAAAGATCAGACCCGAAAGTCGCAACCCGCTCAATCGGTTCCTCATCTGGGCGTATACGCCATTGTTGAAGGGGGTGGTGCGCGCCCGATGGCTAGTGGTCGGCATAATGATTCTGGGAATGGTCGCCATCGTCCCTATCTACAATCGCTTGGGCTCCGAATTCATGCCACCGCTCAATGAAGGCACCATTCTCTACATGCCGACGAGCATTCCAGGCATGTCGATCAAACAAGCTTCCAAGATCCTCCAAACGCAGGATCGATTGCTGAAAGAATTTCCGGAAGTCGAGCAGGTCATGGGCAAAATGGGACGGGCACGGACGGCCACGGATCCGGCTCCGCTGAATATGGCTGAAACCATGGTCACCCTAAAACCCGAAGAAGATTGGCGGCCCGGCATGACCTGGGACAAGCTCATCGCAGAAATGGATCGGAAAGTGAAGTTTCCGGGCATGCCCAATATTTGGTGGATGCCGATTCAAACCCGAACCGAAATGCTCGCGACCGGCATTCGAACCAGTCTGGGTATTCGAATTTTAGGGCCTGAATTGGAAGAACTGGAGAAAATCGGCTTGCACATTGAAAATCTGCTTCAAAGTCTGCAAGGCACTCGCAGTGCCTACGCCGAACGGGTGACGGGGGGATACTATTTGGATATCGATGTCGATCGGATCGCTGCTTCCCGTTACGGGCTGACCGTGGGTGATGTGCAAGATGTCATCGAATCCGCCATAGGAGGAAAAAATATTGCGTGGACCGTAGAAGGCCGAGAACGCTATCCCATCAATGTGCGATACCCTCGTGATCTGCGACAAGACGTGGAGGCACTGAAGCGCATCCTGGTGACCACGCCAAATGGCGAACATATCCCTTTGGCTCAACTCTCTACCATTTCCACCATCATGGGACCGCCCTCAGTGCGGGATGAGAACGGTTCCTTGGCCAGCATCGTCTTTGTCGACATTGCGGGAGTGGACCTCGGCACGTATGTGCAGAAAGCTAAGGATTTGGTTCAGCAGAAGGTGAAACTTCCTCCCGGCTACTCGCTACAATGGGCCGGTCAATATGCTTATCTGAAACGGGCACAAGAAAAACTTCAGGTCGTGATCCCACTGACGCTCTTTCTCATATTTTTTTTGTTGTATCTCAATTTTCATTCGGTCCCCCGCTGCCTTCTCGTCTTACTGACCATTCCCTTCTCCTTGGTCGGGGCAGTCTGGTATTTGGATTTTCTAAATTATGATCTTAGCATTGCCGTCTGGATTGGCATGATCGCCTTAGCCGGAGTCGCCGCGGAAACAGGTGTCATCATGGTGATGTTTCTGGACGAGGCGTGCGCCCGCCGGCAACGGGAAAACCAGCTCCAGTCCCTTCAGGATCTTCGTGAAGCGATACTCGAAGGCGCTGTTTTACGGGTCCGCCCAAAAATCATGACCGCCTCGGCCATCATGTTGGGCTTGCTTCCTATCATGTGGTCCCAGGGAACCGGCGCCGATGTGATGAAACGCATTGCGGCCCCCATGATCGGCGGGATGGTCACGGCCACCATCCTGACGTTACTGGTCATTCCGGCCGTCTACTTCATTTGGAGGAAACGGGAAGTAAAATCAGCGGGATAAGCATTAAAAATTCCAAGGAGGAAGACCCAATGAGCAAGCAACCTGCACTGGAAATTATGGTTAACCGCCTCACTTTTTGCTTTTATTATAGACTGTGCAACAACTCCCTCTAAGGAATTGATCCAGCGAAATGATCATGCGGGATTAAGCACTTGGTATCGTGAAGAAGCACGTGCATTAAGAATACAGGCCGAGGAGATGCAACAAATGGCAAGATTCTATGCAACCCCCACTCCTAAACAAGGGCAACAGTCCGGCATTGTTCAGCATTGCAATAATTTAGTTGAAAGATAAATGAAAGCAGCGAACGAAATGGAGACTTTAGCCAAATATCATGCGAACAAGAGAAAGTAAATTAGGCAACCCCTTTTTTCTTTTCTTTCTTTAAGGAGGGCTTATCAATGATTTCATCACTCTCAACTACAAATGGGCGAAGAGCCAACAATCTATCCATGAGAGTGAATTTGTGGCCAAGGGTTATACTCAGCTGTAAGATCAGAGAAGGTTCTTTATTATTTAAAGAGAATTCTATAATTCCAGAAATGGAGAAAAAATCATTATGATGGACGGAATGATGGGAATGGGATTTGGCATGCTGATCTGGGGGATTGTCGGGATTCTGCTGATTGTGTTGCTCATCATGCTCATCCTTAAACTTTCAAAAAAATAAGTCAGGGGACCCTCGCCTTTCCGGAGAGAGGTCATTCTATTAAAGCTCTTTTCCAATTATCGCAGGAGAAATTTTTTATGCCTTTCTCTCCTTTACGTGAGTTGACTTGATGATCCACACATCGAATTCGATCGTAGGATTGGTCGCACTCTTTGCCCTCGCAAGTTCACTTCTGACCTTCTCCCCAATAAGTTGACCATCATCTGTCTAATTGACAGGAAAGTTTTCAAGAGCAACCTGGTTCAACTACCCTCTCCCACCTTGTCACGCTCAGTTAAAGGCTAACGGGAGAGATGGATCGCCTCTTAGAGATTGGGAAGTATGCGGACATTGATAGGTAATTCTAGCCTTCCTGGATGGACGTGGTTTTTAGACTGTTGATTGCTCGACTGGACTACGACGAGAATAATCTTTTCCTATGTGAAAAAGTTACTTTCTCGAGACAAATCTTCCTAAAGTATCGGTATACTCGTGGTCAGATGACGAGCCCTGTGAGCAATCCGCCACCTAACCAGAGGAAGGCTGTCATGGCCAATCCGAACAAAGCTTTGTCGCCCAGGGACGCTTCTTCCTTCTCGTGTCCATTCGACTGTTGACGATTCCATCCGAGGAATCCAACACTCATGACCAAGAAACCCACATTGAGGAATAGGGTGTAATCCACTTTGAAAAATTCTCGTTCAGTCACATTTTTGGCTGAACTGGAATCTGGCAACATATCGAGTACCGCAAATCCATAATGCATCAATAAGGCTGCGGCTATTAGAACGGTCAGAAATACACCGAGAATATAGAGAGCCATGGCCCATCCATAATATTGAGCCTGAATGCGAAGGACGGGAAAGACCACAAGGTCGCTAAAAATAAAGGCGATGATTCCGGCGAAGCTGACGCCATTGCTGAACAACACCGCTGCCAAGGGAATATTACCCATTGAGCCAATGAAGGTAAAAAAAGCAGCCAAAGGACCGACTAGTGTCTGTAGCAGAATGTTCCAAAAACCTGGATCAGCACTGCCAGAGCCAACAAACAAGGTTTGGAAGAAGGTTCTTGGAACAAAAGCGGCGATGATTCCGGCAACCGTAAAACCGATGGTCACATCTTTCCATACCATTGCCCATTCCATGATGTATCGACTGGATACCTTCCGCCACCCTTCTTTAGAACGAATCAGGGTTTTCCAATTCGGCACATCTCCATCCCCACCTTTCCCTGTCTGTTCCTGAGCATGGTCGCGCGCTCGATCTTCCAAGGTTTTAGGTAACGTCAGTTTCACCACCAGCCACATCAGAAGGATGAGCATAATCCCTCCTACATATTCACCAACGACAAATTGCCAAGACAGAAAGGCGGCAATAATGATCCCAAGTTCGACGACCAAATTCGTGGACGCGAGGAGAAAGGCCAATGCTGGGATGAGTCCAGCGCCTTTTGTAAAGAGGGCTCGGGTAGTCGCGAGCGCCGCAAAACTGCAAGAGCTGGAGATGAAGCCGAAAAACGTGCCGAGGGCCACGCTTTTGGGACCGGACTCTCCCATGCTTTGCTTCATTCGCTCCTGTGTGACAAACACTTGGATCATGCTGCTGATGAGATAACCAAGTCCAAAGGCCCAGAAGGCCATCCAGAATAGCCCCAAACTCGTAACCGCCGATTCATGATAGTGTGAAAGGAAGGTGTCCATGGATAGGAAAGGTCTGCTAGGTTTCCTTAATCTTACGGTTTAAAAGGCATTATAATACTGATGAGAACCCTGGCCCATAACGTGAACCCTTTTCGTTTATTTTCCGAAAATCGCCTAATGCAGGACGTCATGCTGCAATGCTGATTTTGAATGGTATGTTTAGGGTTGACCAAAGGGTCGGGAAAGTATTCTCTTCACTTATCATGAAAACATTTTCGCGCTATAGCCGATTGACTATTCTGGCCTGCACGTGGCTGTTCGGCCTCTTATTGTGTTATAGCGGATTCTAGTTCTGTCATATGGCCTATGCTACAGTAGAAGAAGGCGTCCTGTTTCTCACCTGTAAGGTACACCAATGTGTCCACAATCCGATTGTCCGAAGCTGGCGATCGTCTCATCTTGAATTTAAGTGACGATAAACCCTCACGTCTTTCCTTCAGCGGAATCCATTTTACTTGCCTATTCACATGCTGGGCCTTACTCAGGTCATTTTTATGCAAGGGATATCAGATTCCTTAGATTATTCTCGTCTCTTTCTCCTGTTATTGTCTCTTCGGAATTGAGTTCTCCTTTTTCTCTTAGTCCGTAGATTATTGTTAGAATGGTTGGGATAAGGTTGAGACAAACCGGCCATCCCAATGTGTACCTCATTATTTAAGAGGGCTCCATGAATATCCATGCACGATAGAATTATACTCCCGATTCCTGTTTGTCCCTTCTAAAGCCGCTCCAATTATAGGTGGCCTGGTGACTACTATTGTACTCACCTTATTGGTTATTCCATGCTTGTATTTCATCGGGCGTCGATGGCAACTCAAGCTAATTAATTGAAAGTAGTCGAGCGGGAAGTTGCATTCATGGAAGCTTCTCATCCTGCATCAAGCACGTGTTATGCTCGATACAATAATGGAAACCTTCAGCGGCCAGGGTTTTTAGGAGTAGCTCGATTGAGACATGGAGATTATCGTTCCTCTATTAATATATATTGTCAAATGGGAAACGACATGTCAGTTTATATAGATTTTTGAAACTTGAATCAGCATGCTTGATCTGCAAATTAAATTGAAGCACAGCCTCAGCCGTACGATGAATCAACTATTTGTTTCACAACCAAAAATCGGCGCTATTCTTTTCATCATATTGGCCTTAATAGTCTGTGGGGTCGGTGGAGCGCACTGCCACATGTCGCTCTCCCAAGCTGAATCACCCCATACTCAATCCACCTCGCATCAGTCTCCATTCACCGAAGATGTAACTTGTCCAGACCTCTTAAATAATGCTGGCGAAGCTGGTGAATCAGCCGATGAGATGTTTAAAGTTTTTCCACTTGCAGTTTTGCCTGGGCAGTTCGACGGTGAAAATGGTTCAATATTCACGTTTCTGAAAATAACTAGCTTTCCGCAACTCACTTCCTACCCACTTCTCTTTCTCTTGTTTTCCGTTTTTCTGAATTGAATTCTTTCCTCAAGTTCCTTTCACTCGCTTTTCACTCATCGGTACTTTGGTTTTTGGGGGCTCATTTCTCATCGGAGAGAGTGCCTTCATAGATTGAATGAAATTGCATCTCCCCCTTGGCTGACCAACAGAGTCCAACGCTCCCAATATTCGTTGCATTAATGGAATTTAGAGCAAGATTTCCCCCAAAAATCGTTCAATGAATCAGAGGATCTAGGGATGTCTTGCTCCTCTCTATCAATTTTAGATGATGGCGGATCAATCATCGGAAAGGAAAAGGATGGCAATGACGAAACAGCTGATTATACTGGTCGCACTAGGCGGTATGTCGTTCTATGGATGCGCGAATCAAACGCTCACTAATCCTCAGACATCTTTCTCGGGTCCGAAACCTATTGTGCGATCGCAGCACCAATCACACAACCCGTCTTCATCTCAACCTGAATCTGGTGAAGAACTTACAACCTCACCCTCCAATGACGTGAAAGAAGAGGAACCCACGACATTGAAACAGCTCGAACAACTTGCGCAGGAACACAATCCCACCTTACGGCAAGCTAGGATGCAGATCAAAGGAGAACGAGCCAAGGCTTTGCAGGCAGGACTCTATCCCAATCCTATCGTGGGGTACAGCGGAGAACAGATTGGCGTGAACGACACTGTGGGAGAATTTCAAGGTGGGTTCGTGCAACAACGAATCGTGACAGCGGGAAAGCTTCGGTTGAGTCGTGAGAAATATCTCGCGCGCGCATCGGGATCCCCGATTGACTGGTTGATGAGGTGACCTGTCACTCAAGGCTTTGTGAAGTCCCGTCTGGATGCGTCACGAGCAATGTCAACGTTCCGGAGGTGATTGGCTGATCGGCATGGGCGATCTGAGGCGTGCTGGGATCGATCACCGGATAATCGATGGTTTTCTCAGACTATCGGTAGCCGAGTATGGCGGAACACGTCTTAAAGGGGAGTTCAAACGCTTGGTCGGATGGTTTTAAGCTGGCGGTCGCATAGCCTAAGACCACTGTGATAGGACACAGCGGAACGGCAATCCCATTCTCGAGCAGATTCCAACTGCGGTGTTGCTGTGTCCACGCATGCCATTGTTCGGTTGTGGTGGTCGCGACCTCTTGGCGGACGGGTTGGCGAGGGTACACCGTCCAGCCCAAGCCATCCGGGTGAGGGACGAGGTGTAGGTATGGAGAGCCGGCGGGTTGCTCGGCCACTACGTCTCTCTTGTATTCCACGTCAAGAACGGATTGTGGCAGGTGGATGGTGCACGCGCTGATCGTGAGACTGGCCAGTACGACCAGCGAAGGAAAGGGATGCGCTCTCAAGAAAGCAGGTCGCACAGATGCCTCATCCACCGTGTTCACCATGTATTCTACTCGAAATTGTGGAATGAGTCTTCACATGTGAACAGTCGAGTGAATGGATCGTGCGGCCGCAGCCCAGAACGTAATATGTCTCTAGAAGAGGAAGAAATGCATGCTCAAAATTGGTCAATTGGTGGTCGCCATGATCGTCAAAAATCTTCCGGATCAGCCAGGTTATCTGACGCTTATTGGCGATGCTGGCAGTCAACTGGCCGTGCTGCCAAAAGCACTCGCCACGCGCGCGTTCAAAATTCGCGATGGCCTCACCGCCGCTGTGTGGAATATGGGGGTGCATTATCCTGTGTTGTCACAGGCGTCCGTGCACTACTACCGGCGAATCGGAGAACTCGTGCTATCTCCTGTGATTCAGGAGCATCAGGTGCGCATTCGTGCCGTTGGAAGTTCGCTCGATTCGCCATTTGTGAAAGTGGCGGTGGAATCACTCGATGACCGTGATCCGGTCTCACTCTGTGTGCCGTATCTGCCAGATTTTGCCCGTTACACGCCGAAAACTATTTCCTTGATCGGCTATGTGTCCAATCCAGAAGACTTTATTGCGCAGGCGTTGAACCCTGCGCCTCGTCGGTGGATTCGTGAAGTTAATGTTTATCGGGAAAGCAAAATGGCCCAGGTGATCGTGGAGCGAGGGAGCATCGCCCGATTCTTAGGTCGACACGGTACGAACGTCGCCATGGCCAGTAAACTGACCGGTTACCGGATACGAGTGGACGAGCCGGCCTGAAACAGAAGGAGGATGATCATTATGAGTCAATCCCCAGCTATAAGCGAACGATCTGAGCCTCACGGCAAAACTCGGCGCGATGATCGGATTCAGCGGAATCGGCAGTTGTTCCAAAATCCGCAGGCGCAATTTTTCCGCACTCGCACACCAGAAGGTCGTATGTTGATCGGCATGTTGATCGCGTTGGACCGAGGGCTACACGTGCTGCGTCTGCGAGCTGGGCATCAATTCACAATTGTCGAGGTGATGGAACACGTGAAACAGGTGCGTGATGTTGTGACAGATCTTCAAGGACTCATCGCGGAATGGAGTGGTGGATCGGACTTGATGACTGAACGCCCACGCCCGGATGACCCACAGACAATGGGGTTTTTGCCTCGGACGGAAGAATCTCGGCAATTGGGGTTATGCGTATCTCAACTTGATGGACTCCTAATGCGCATTCGCCTGACGAGCGACGATTTACAGAAACAGCAGAAGGTCTTTGAACGTGTCGCGACCGTTGTTAAGCGATGTCATACCGTCACAGAACAGGTTGCTCAGGGCGCCGGCACACGGTATGACCCACCTCGAACTTTTCAGCAACTAAATGGGCATAAAATACAAGGAGGCAAGTGATGAAAATGAAGGAAAGTATGAACGTTCAGTGGTTCATGAAACTACTGGGTGCGCTGGGGGTGAGTGCCATGATCGGAATCTTGTTCACCGGCTGTGGGGGAGATCCCTATCTGAAAGACAAGTACACGCACATCTTGGAGGAAAAAAATATGCTTGTGGAAGAACGGTTTCCCCTGCATCAAGAAGTCAATGCATTACGGACCGGATATTTCGAGCTGGGGAAGGATTTCGCGGAAACGCGATCCGCCATGTCTCAGATGGAGCGGCAACTTCAAGAAACCGATGGTCGGATGCAAACCGTGTTGAGCACCATTGAGGATCGTAGCGCGGAAGAGGAAAATGCCAAGAAGATGATGACGGAGGTGACGAATCGCGTTGAGCAACTCGAACAACGACTTGGTGTGCTTATCAAGTCCACGGATGACATTCTTCGGGTTGTGCGAGGACATCGAGAAGGTCCGAGCGAGGTGAAAGGGATTGGGAAGAAGCAACCACTCTCTTCGATTCACACTCAATCATCATCGTCAAAGAAGAGTAAAAAAGAATCGTCTGTTGGAAAATCGGGACCAGAAAAGACGGAGAAGAGTCTTGAGCAATCCAAACAATCAGCATCGGATCAGAACTCCTAACAGAATACACAGCTCATGATTCCTCTCCTCACCATTGATCACGTGCCTGGTCGACAGATCGAGATTGTCGGGTCTGGTCTCATTGTCGAACATCAGACGTTTGGGTTAAACGTGGTCAGAGACTTCTTGGCGGGCTTGACTGACTTTTTTGGTGGGCAGGCTGGATCCTATGACTCCCTCACGCTCTCGAAAGTGCAGGCGATGATTGACACGATCATGCGTCGCGCGATGCACGAAGGAGCAGAGGCAGTGATCGGGATTCAAGCGACGGTGCGTCCCTTTCCGGCGAAGCGGATGTCCATGGTGCAAGTGACGTTCACGGGGACCATGGTCCGCTATAGCGATACTAACTCGTATTCCAACAGGAAGCTTGAACACGATGGTCGCCTGGCGCCAACTTCTGCTTCTCCTCATGATGCTCCTGTGCTCTGAGGCGGCCGTCTTTGGCGCGTGTGAGGGGCTGACGGGAAAACCCGCGGCACAGTGCCTTCTCGGAAACATCGAGAGCGAAGGTCATCTCTCGCCAGAGGCGTTTGGTGGCAATCAATCGTTGGTTCCACAGTACCAAGGGACGCCTGGCTGTGCGGAAGGGGGCTGCTCCGGCATCGAGGTACCTGGAGAAAGCGGCCCTGAGCTCGAAGAGCAAGGGCGATCGCAATTAGGCGGTGATGAGCAAGCGCAGCAGGTGCTGGAGATGCAACGTAATCAGTCAAATGTCGATGTGACGAACACGCCGCCGATTGTCACTGCCGGAGAGGTCGCCCGTAATACCTCCTTTCCTCCGCAGACAGTCGAAACGTGTACCAATATCGAAATCTGTTTGGAACAGAAGAAGCTCCCGCGCACCTTTACGTGTGTCGACTGTACACCGTTTGTGGACCTGGGCTGTACGGAGACAGGACCAACCTGTGTGACAGAAGTTAATGGGGTGTGTACGCAAATGGCGACAGCGATTGCCTGTCCACTGGATCCAGCGTGCACGCGCATGGGGGTGGTGAAACAATGCATGAGCTGCGGGACCCCGGGAAGTCTGGTGCCATTTTGTACGGATCTCTCCACTCCACCGAATGAGCATTTCAATGAGCATGCGACGTACCTTGAAGTCGTAGAACAAGCCAAAGAAGATTGGGATCCAAATACGCTAGTCCTGTTTCAGGGGGAGAAGTTGGGGTGTAAGCAGAGTCTGATTATTAAACCGATCGTCGATTGTTGCGATGAGGATCCGTCGAAACTGTTTGGGTCGTGCTCAAACGAAGAGATACGCTTGGCCGCGAACAAGCAAGCGGGGCTCGTGCATTTTGTGGGTACGCATTGCACCGATGAGTTGGATTTTGGCTTTGGGTCGATTTGTTTGGAGGAGGAGCAGGTGTTCTGCTCGTTCAAGAGTAAACTCACGCGCATTATTCATGAACAAGGACGGCCTCAAGTCGGTCGCGGGTGGGGGAGTGGGGAAAATCCCGATTGCAGTGGGTTTCACATCACCCAGTTTCGCCAGTTGGACTTTGCGCTTATGGATCTATCGGAATGGTATCCCGATATCGAATATGCCCTGAATGTGGAGCAAACCATCGCCAACAGCCAGACGAACCTCTGTCTCGCCCTGGGGACGTGCGGTCCAGGAACTGAGTCAGGTGGAGATGGGGGATGACTATCAATCGATCGTCCATCTTGGCGATTCTGGTTGTCTTGTTTGGCAGTCCATTCGTCATGGCCGACGACTCGGTCACCGAGACAGCCTCAGTCTTGTCTCTTCCGGATTCTTGGCAAGCCTTTGTACCCTGCTTGAAACAAGCGGCCAAGCAATATGGGTTACCCGCGGTGTTGGTGGCGGCGGTGATTGATGTGGAAAGCGGCGGGAATCCTCTAGCCATCGGGGTCAATACAAAAACGATCACGGCTCCCACGCCCAAGACGAAAGAAGAGGCCGTCATACATGCGGTCGAACTGTGGCAACGCGGAGTGAATTTTGACGTGGGCTTGGGACAGATCAATCGACAGAATATCAAAGAGCACCGGATTGATCTGGAAGGACTCTTCGATCCGTGCGTCAATGTGCAGTGGGTGAGTTACTTCTTGTACGACCGGTTTCAGAAGTATGGTCTCAAATGGACGGCGGTCGAGCGCTACAACGGGGTGAACCCCGAGTATTCCTGGAAGGTTTACGATGCCTTACAACGGATGCGACGGATGAGGGAATTCAAATGAAAGCGATTCACATGTGGCACTGGGTATTGATGGTAATGCTGAGTCTCAGTCTGCCCCAATGTTCCCAACAGCCTGGCCCCCCTGGCTTTCCGCTCAATTCAGAAAGCCTGCTCACCATCGCCGATTCTGTCGATCCCGAACTTGTGCGCACCGTGGCGCATCAGTACATCAACTTGCAAGCCCGCGTGATGAAACTCAAGGTGGATGTGGCCATCGATATGTGGAGCAAACTGTCGCCCGACCAGAAGCGTTCGGTCATGAAGGGGCTCGTCAAAGGATTTCATCTGGCCACAGATCAACTTCAACAGGCAGCACCTGCGTTGCAAGAGTTGATCGCCACGGAACCGCTTCCGTCATCGTAACGGCAATCGCTTATCTTATGGTTGTGCACTATCGCGTCGTCTTACACGTTCGTCCTGGGCAGGAAGCTCGGCTGAGCACCTTGTTGCGAGAGTGTGGAGCCGTGCGTGTGGAAAGCCCGATCTCCGGCTATCTCGTGGGGTATGGTCCCGCGGAGTTGGGTCGGGTCCTGCGTGACCGGCGGCCAGATGTGAAAGTCTTTGAAGACGTGTCTATAGAGTGTGAGACAGTAAACCATCAACGCGCACCCCTCGTGCCAGGTCAATTGGTGCTGGTCGCGATGCCCCAAGGGTGGACGATGACGGGACTGCTCGAGAACGTCCGGGATGGCCGTGCAGAGGTGCTCATGGTGATGTTTGAACAACCGCAACGGGTAAGTGTCCCAGTGGAAGCTGTGCAAACGAAAGAGTTACCTGAGCCATGGTGCGACTCGTGAGTAACATATGGTTATTTCTGAGACGGCGTTACAGACGGATTGTGGGGTTCTCGCATAAACCCTTTGAGATTGCTCTGAAGGATCTGGCTGAAAACCTCTGGTTGAAACACAATCGGACCATGAAGGCCCCCACACCGTCGATCGCCGTGCAGGAACTTGACGTGTCGCAACCTGTGCCGTCTTCCGTGATGATGAAACCCGAGACACAACAATTGGAACTGCTCCCGACTCCTTCCTCTATTGAGTCTTCTTCTCCTCCGACTGAATCAGAATCCGTTGTCCGATCGATCAGTGCGGAATCGTCCTTCATCCGTGATTTTGTCACACCCTATGAGGCAATCCTCCAGCAGCAGGGCGTGAACGACGTGCTCGCACGCATGATTCAGATGTTGGAGGAACATGGTTCGTGTCCGTCGATTGTCTTAGAAGGCGTGGAGCACGACGAAGAAGCGCGAGAACTCGCTGTGTTACGGAGGACGCTGGGGAAGATTACCCTAAAGGATCACACGCATCGCGTGACGACCCTGGCCATTGAGGGATTGAAATCCACGTATCGAGATTGGGAACCGTTGCTTCCGAAACTGCTCGTGGTGGCCTTGGGCCACGATCTTGGAAAAATTCCCGCGTTTCGGCAAGCCTCGCTCTATACGTTGGCCGATCATCCGACCATCAGCGCGATGAAGCTTCGCGAGTTGATCAAGAAAGAAAACGAGCCGTTCTGGTGGGAGGAGGCTTTGAGTGTGGTGAAAGGGCATCATCGAAAGACCACGCAACCCTTCGCGGCGGTGTTACGCCAGGCCGACACCAAAGCGCGAGAACTCGAAGTCGTGCGCGTGACGAAAAACCTCACGTTAAAACCCTGGGAGTCCTGGTTTGAGGTACAGGGCATCCTCGATCGACTGAAAGACCGGATCAATATCATGCAACGGAATCGCGCGTGCGATGCGTTTACGCTCAAGAGTGTGGTGTACTGCCAACCAGACGCGGTTTTCCGAGCCCTCCAAGACTATGCAAAAGCGGAGCAGGTCATTGATCTGACGCTCATTCGGAGTAGTGACCGGGAGATGGTCCTTCGGCGGGTCGTTGGAGCCTTCCGGCAGGATGGCATGCTCGCCGATGACATTGGCGAAGGGTTTTATGGGCGGCAGTATCGGGTGGTCACGAGTCAGGCGAAACGCCGAGGGAATGTACGGCAGTATTTGATTCCCATTAATCTTGAAGTGTTTGGTGAACAGGCCTCGGCCTTTGAACAGCGAAAAGAAGGATGGGTGCAGCTCATTACCGCCGTGGAGCGTGGAGGCTAGGATGACGAAGGAAGAGGGGAGGACCGTGCTTGACCAAGTGGTTGAGATAGTCAATGCCTTGTTGAATTGGACGCCTCTGGAATATGAGGCGTGGTGGCATGGTTTGTTTGACACCATCTTCGACGGCAATATGGCGCGTTTCTTAGCATCATTGTTTTTGGTGATGGCCTTTTGGTTTGGTACCTACAAGCAACGCTTGGGCTTGGGTGTTGTCTGTTTTCTGTGCGCATTTTTGGTGGCCTATTTACGCACACTCCAATTATTGACGGGATAAACGACGATGTCGCGTGGGGGAGGCGGGAGTGGTCCGGGTCCGGTACTTATGGGCGGCAGTAGCAGTGTCTCCCGACCGTTGGGGTTGCTGGATGCGATTTCCAAGATCCAAATGTTTGCCGCGGTCGAAAAACTCGGGAAGCAGATTCCTCTCGAATATCTTCTCTTCAAAGATCGCGTGGGCTTCTGGGAAGTCGGAGCCCGCGGCGTGATTCTGGATTTTTTTATTATGGCCATTTTTACCCCGTTGAGTATGGCCACGTTTCAAGAGGTCCTGCCGATTTTTGGATCAAATGATTTTTCATCGTTTGATCGGGGCTTTGCATTTTTGTTAGCCGGCAGTTTTGCCCTGGCGTACAACATGCTGATCGCTGTGAATCTCTCGGCCTGCTACTTTGGTCGGGTCCCGACGATGGCTATTCGCTATTTGTACTCCGGGCTGCTGTCGGCCAATGTCGTCAAGTGTATTTTGCTCTTTGTCTGGTTTCATATGTTGCGTGATTGGATCGCGCCCGAGCGGGTCGCGGGATTTTTTACGCGGAATTGGACGGTGCTGGGGAATGTGATGACACCCGAAGGGGCGACATGGATTCAATACTGGCTGCAACAATTTCGGGGGGTGTTGTGGCCGTCGGCGTACTTTGTGGTTGGCAGTACAGCCTTCTGCTTGCTGATCCCCGCGATTGCATTCTGGCTTGGCAAGCGCGATGCGCTCAAAGAATATGAGCGGAATCTACGGTATGACGTGATCACGTGATAGTCTTTCTCCTGTGCTTGTCCTTCATTGTGCGAAGTATCAAACTTCTTCTTGACAAATAAGCCGGAAACTTTACGATAGGTCCTGCGCAAGGTGGAACAGCGAGAACACGCGTATGGGTTGGGCCCCATTAGATCAAGTTCACGACTTTGCGTTTCGCGACCTCATCGCCATCGATATAGCGTTGGGTGGTGGCGAGATTGGAGTGACCGGCAAGCTGTTGGACATCGCGAAGACTGCCACCAGCCTCTGAGATTTTCCGGGCGGCTCGCGTGATGAAGGTTCTTCGACCTGAATGGCTACTGCAGCCGTCAAACCCAAGATGGCGATAGATCTGCCAGAACCAATTGACAATACTGGGAGCGGTCATCGGACCTTTGTGAGTTGAACGAATAACAGGATCATACGGTAGAACGTGTTCCTGATACTTGAGAGCGAGTAGTTTCAGTCTCAAGTCAGGATGAAGTGGAATGCTCCGGCCACTATTGCCATTGCTAGCAGAATTGGGAAGCGTCATGGTGTCAAGCAAATGCCCTTGGCTGTCTATCAACATCGACCATCGCAACGCGGAAATTTCTTTCGCTCGGAGGCCGGCTTTGTATGACAACAAGATCATTACAGTATTCCGCAAGGGTGTTTTGGTGTGGTGTGCGATATAAGTAAGGAGTTCTTGGACTTGTGTTTCAGACAAAACTTTAGCTTGTTTCCCGAGCATGATACGACACAATCTGTTAAGGAAGACAACACGAATGGATAGCCTTCTGTGAAAAATACAACCCCAAGCGGGGTAGGCGACGGAGAATTAGGTATGGAAACCCTTGTTAACGATTGGGATGACAGAGATATTGACAAACAGGCCAGGGTTGGAGTGTTTACCTCTCTCAAAGTTGAGTGGCAGAGAAGAAGTTGAAGTTATTCGCTGTTTTTGTTCTCATTGGTGGATTCAAGGGAACAGGAAAGCTACATGGTTATGAGAAAAGAGCCAAAACCTCATATTGGAGAACTGATAGATACATCTGCCTGAACAAACCGTTCACTCCCAAAATGTTCTGATCCAACTGCGACGAAGAGAATTGTAAAACCCGTAAATCTTTAAGATGTTTTGGAATGACTGGTAACGCCTGAAGCTGACAGCAATATATATTGATACCGCAGTTACTAAATCCAATTGTCAGCCATGAAGATAATCGTTAGGAAAAGGAAGTATTGCTCCGTATATATGAGCTGATCCCTGATTTATAAACCTCGAGGTCCCCAAAGAATGAGAGCAGCTCCTGTCAAACAAATACCAGCACCTATAGTATCCCATCGATCAGGGAGAATGCCTTCGACAGCCCAGAGCCACAGGAGGGACGCGGCAATGTACACTCCGCCATAAGCCGCAAACGCCCGTCCTGCAAAGACCGCTTCGGATCGGGTTAATAACACCCCAAAGATGAGAAGACTCGCCGTGCCCACTACTCCCCACCAAGCAGACCGATCTAACCGAAGCCACATCCAGAATGCAAAACATCCACCGATTTCCGCTATCGCGGCTCCTATGTATAAACCAACAGTGTTCATTGGCGTTTCTCCTCAAAGAGTGCATCAATAATTGGACAGTCGGGAACTGACCCGCCTTCGCATTGAGAGGAAATGTCACGAAGTGTTTTTTGAAGTCTTCGCAAGTCTGAGAGTTTCTTTTTGATGTCTTCAAGATGCCGTTCCGTCACGGCTTTGACCTCACGACATGTGTAGCGTTTTCCGTCAACCAGTCTTAACAGGGTACGAACTTCATCAAGGGAAAATCCCAGTTCCCGGCTACGCCGCACGAATACCAACCGTTTTATGTGTTCCCGTTCATATAGCCGGTGGCCCCCTTCCGTGCGTGGGGGTTTTAACAAGATCCCAATCCGCTCGTAATACCGGATCGTCTCAATATTACAGCCCGTCTGTTTGGACAGTCCCCCTATAGTGACCATTTTGCCTTCCCCCAAAAAAACCTCTTGAATCTGTAGTTGCTACAGGGTTTATCATAGGGTAGATACTTGAAGAAATCTAGACTGTAGGACAGGCAATGCCAAGCAGCGAATGTTGTGAGTCGAATGATTGGGTAAGTGATTCCCGCACCTATGCCGTCGTATGGGGATTGCCTGGAGTTATTCTAATCGTTGGAATTTTTTTGGACCCATTCACGAGAACGGTAATGTGGACTGGAGCTCTTCTTTGGAAAGGTGTGGCGTGCGTGGCAAATGCCGCACGGTGTGGACGGACTCATTGTTATTTTACGGGACCGTATTTCCTCCTGCTGGCAGTCGGGACGGTGCTGCACGGATTCCGAATCGTAGGCCTTGGTTCGAATGGTTGGATTTGGTTAGGCCTTGCGATAATTGCGGGTGGAGGTTTCTTGTGGTTTTTCACGGAAAGAGCTTGGGGAAAGTTTCTACCTGCCAAGAGTTGACCTGAGAATTTAATATCGAGCCGATATGCTGAAGATGAGAGGAGACTATGAATAAGAACACAAATTCTGAAGCCGTAAACATATCCGAGGAATCCTTATTCCAAGAAAGTGAGGGAGCAAAAAGTGCGACCGAGCCAATCTCCATAGCATCTCTGGGTGGAATCATTGCAGCCTTTTTTGCCTCTCTTTGCTGTATTGGTCCAGCGGTATTTGCAGCGCTTGGTGTCGGTGTTGGAGCCACAGGCATTTTGGCGAGTACAGCAGGTTTCCTGAAGGCCTTTGTCCCATACCGTCCGTTTTTCATGGTTATCGCATTTGTGGCAATTGGAGCGGGATTTTATTTGGTTTATCGCAAACCCAAAACAGCCTGTGTTTCAGATTCCCATTGTATTGATTCGAGTAAACGCTCGAAATCGGTTTTCTTTCTCTGGGTGGCAACAGCACTGACCCTCTTTTTTGTTCTGTCCCCCTATTGGCTGGGAATCTTTAAATAAGGAAAGGGCACATCATGAAATCAAGACCTTTAGTGTTGATGCTGCTAGCGGCATTTCTCTTTATTGTGGGAATAGGTATTGAGAGCTCTCTGGCGGCCGCGGGAGATCTGCAGGCCAGTTCCCAACCTGGGGACACTATTACCATGAAAATCGATGGATGGACCTGTGCGAGCTGTGAAAAAGATGTACATGCTGCACTGGTCGGTGTGCCTGGGGTTCAATCTGCCCAAGTGAGTTATCCAAGTGGTGGAGCTATTGTTCAGGTTGAGCCGGGACAGGTCAGTCCTGATCAATTGGTTCAAGCTATTCGAGGTGCGAGCAATGTGTTTGACACCTATCAGGCCACCATCATTCCTAACGGGTCGTTAACGATTGAAAAAACGGAGGACGGTGGGTTCTGGAATTTCTGGTCTTCACTGTTTAACTAACTCCATCCCTACGAAGAGGATCGCATGTTTGTTCAAAAGGTCATGCACCCAATTTCTGAAGACCCGCAACGGAGGCATGACTGATGGAGTGAAGACGCCCGCGCCCGCTGATTGGGAGGGGCCACCCAATATAAAAACCGAAATACCATGGAAAGGAATGATGCCAATGAATGATCTCGAGACGAACACGCTGCAGTCCACATTCGAAGAATTGAGGCGATTAAGCCCCAAGGTAACCGGTGGCGTCATGCGAATGCGTGAAGAGGCCTACCGAGACAAAGCCGTACCCGCCAAGTACAAACTGCTGACGGCTATGAGTATCTCCATTGCCCTTCGGTGTGAACCCTGTATCGAAGCCTACGTGAAAATGGCCTGTGATAAAGGCATATCCCAAGAGGAGTTTGTGGAATTCTTAGATGTCGCGATCACCATGCAAGGATGCCCTGGCGAAGAATGGGCATTAAAAGCGTTTAAAGCCTACAAGGACCATGTGACAGGCCAACAGGTTTTAGAGGGAGCCAGTTGTTGTAGCCATTGAGAAGTCATGAGAGAACACGGCCAACTCAACATTCTAGGGTTTCGTATGAACAAAAGGGATGCACTCATATGCCACGAAACATCAAATCATTGACGTTAGGAATCGGGTTGATCTTTTGTGCCCTACTTGGCCAGGCCTCTCAAGGTGAAGCCGCACAAATTCTGGTTCATATGAAAACCGCGCTGGCTGAAGACGACGCGCAAATTTGTGCAGTCCCGAACGTAGTCTGGGCCATGACAAAAGCCGGTCACCAAGTCAAAATATTGGTGGACGCCAGTGCGGTGACTTCGGTGACCAAGGGGTTCGGGTGGATCAATAACCTGTTCCGTTCCGACACCACCGCCCTAGACCGTGCTGCTCTTCCCGAACGAGAACGGCAGAGTCTTGCCGAACAAATGGGGGTGTCGATTGAGAAGGTACCACAAAATTATGGGGAATATTTCCACTTTCTCAAAACCAGTGGTGTCGAAATTTATGGGAATCAGACCATGATGCTGCTCTATAACATTGATTTGTCCAAGGTAGATTCTGCGGTCACACCCATACCCCTTAAACACATGGTCGAACTATTTTCGACAGCGGATCAAATTGTCGTGTACTGAGCCCAGAGAAGGCGTTTTGTTGGTTAAGAACAAAGCGACGTTCAAAAAACGAAGAGGTGATTTTGCGTTCCCCGACTCGTGATATGCCACATACTCCTTCCAAACCAAAACGTGATACGCCTGTGATCCTTCCCGGTACCAAGACGACCGCATTGCCACGAAGGCCAGACCTTGAGGCCGACATGGGGTCTTCTGTGACGGCAACGGATCAAGTCCTACTTCAGGAAAACTTGTGGGGTATTCTCAATAGTATTACCGAGGGTATTTTGGTAGTGAACCAAGATCTAATTGTCACGCAGGTAAACAAAGCTGCCTTGAATATTACAGGGTTTTCCTCTGACGAGATTCTTGGCCAACCCTGCTTGGAGATCTTTCGTGGGTCGCTGTGTGAAAGCCACTGTTTTATGGCTGATTCCCAGCATGGACAACCCGCCAAGGACGTGGAAGTCGAAATCATCAGGCGAGATGGAAGCACGCGTGCCGTGGCAGTGACCACGTCATTGCTGTTTGATGGGCATGGCTTAGCCGAAGGGGTGGTAGTGGTCTTTCGTGACATTTCGGAATATCGCTTGCTCAAAGAACAACTCAAAGGAAAATGGCGGTTGGCGAATATCATCGGGAAAAGTCCAATTATTCAGAGATTATTTCAAAAAATCCAACAAGTCGCTCCCATGGACACGACGGTCTTAATCCAAGGGGAAAGCGGAACGGGCAAAGAACTTGTGGCCCATGCTCTGCATCACTACAGTCCAAGAGCGTCGAAGCCCCTCATTAAAGTTAACTGTTCGGCTTTAGCTGAAACCATCCTTGAGTCTGAATTATTCGGGCATGTCCGTGGTGCGTTCACCGGAGCGATTTGCGACAAGATCGGGCGGTTCGAAGCTGCAGAAGGCGGCACGTTACTCCTAGATGAAATTGGGGATTTGAGCCACTATCTGCAACTGAAACTCCTCCGAGTACTTCAGGAGAAAGAGTTTGAACGTGTCGGTGAAGTCAAACCACGAAAAGCGAATGTTCGAGTGCTGGCTGCTACCCACAAAGATCTCAGAGATCTTCTGAAGAAAGGGGTCTTGCGAGAGGATTTATATTATCGGTTGAAGGTCGTGCCCATCCACCTTCCTGCTCTCCGAGAACGACGCGAAGATATTCCCTTACTCGTGAAGCATTTCGTGGCGAAATATAATAAGGAGATGGAGAAAGGTATTTTGGGCCCGGCGCAGGATGTGGTCGCTGCCCTCATGGCCTACCACTGGCCTGGTAATATTCGAGAACTTGAGAATGCGATCGAGCATGCCTTTGTGCATGCGCAAGGCCTCTACCTGACCCTCGCTGATTTTCCTTCGGAGCTGCAAAAGGCCGGGAGGAAAGGGCAAGAAAAAGATATCGACCAAATCCGCCATGCCCTCAAAATAACCCGAGGCAATAAAACAGCCGCGGCTAATTTGCTCGGCATCGGGCGTGCTACTCTCTGGCGAAAACTGAAGAACAGTTCCGACTGAAACCCTTCCTCTAACCTTAAGAATTTGCCTACGGAAACGATACACTTTCCAAAGCAATCTTTCCCGAAATCCTTCGCCTTATATTGGGTCCATTACCGAGGCGAGAAATTAAATCCCACAGAATCGGAATTTCCATAAGATTTCAGTCAGTTACACATTCAAGACTTCTCAAAAGATTCTTGAAACTTGGGAATCCATAAGAAGATACATTATCACTCAATTCTCATAATAGAGGAACCATTCCCCAATGATGGGAGAGGCAAGACTCTATGATTGATACGCGGTTTGAATGAAATGTCTTTTGGTTCTATTGGCAAAAGCCACCAGTGACAGCATGACAGGGACTTCGACTAAGACACCCACCACTGTAGCCAGTGCCGCACCGGAATGCAGGCCAAACAGACTAATAGCCACTGCCACGGCCAATTCAAAGAAATTCGAGGTTCCAATCAGTGCTGCCGGAGCGGCGATGTTGTGCGAGACTTTCCACAGATAAGACCAGCCATAGGCAATAACAAATATACCGTAGCTCTGTATCAGCAAGGGTACAGCAATCAGTCCGATGACCAACGGTTGGTCAAGAATGGTCTTCGCCTGAAAGCCAAAAAGCAAAATCACCGTCGCCAGAAGACCAATAATTGAATAGGGTTCAAGATGGTTTGCAAAGCGTTTTAAGGTTTCTCCATTATGATCATTTTTGACAAGGAGGTTACGGGTGATATAGCCAGCCACCAGCGGAATAACGACATACAGCACCACTGATAACAAGAGGGTTTCCCACGGCACGACAATTTCGGTTATGCCGAGTAACAACGCCGCTATGGGGGCAAACGCAAAGACCATGATGAGGTCATTGATGGACACCTGCACCAGGGTATAGCCCGCATCACCCCGCGTCAGCTGGCTCCACACAAATACCATCGCTGTACAGGGCGCCACGCCTAGTAAGATCATCCCTGCGATATATTCCTTGGCCAGTTCAGGCTCGACCCATCCGGCAAAGACATACTCAAAGAAGACAATTCCCATAGCTGCCATCGAAAAAGGTTTAACCAGCCAATTGACCACTAGCGTGATACACAGGCCGCGTGGTTTTCGCCCAAGGTCTTTTAGGCTGGAAAAATCCACTTGCGTCATCATCGGGTAAATCATCACCCAGATAAGAACCGCCACCACGAAATTGACATTGGCATATTCAAGATCAGCGATGAACTGGAAGAGTGAGGGAAGAGCGGTGCCCAACCCGATCCCCGTCAGGATACATAGCCCAACCCAAAGGCTTAGATATCGCCCAAAAACACCAAGGGGAGATGGCTCGCTCATGGGAAAAATTCTTTTTCAATACAGGTTTTAAGCAAATGGAAAGCTTCGTCGAAGGCTCTGTTGATTTCTTCTTCGGTACCTGTTGCTTTAGCCGGATCAGGTATACTCCAATGCAGCATTTGTGGATTACTCGGAAACAGCGGGCAGGTTTCACCTGCCGCTTGATCGCACACCGTTATGACCAAATCAAAATTTATCTCGGTAAATTCTTCCCACGATTGACTACGTGGCTGACCGGGATCAATGCCATGACGGGTAAGTGTGGCAATGGATTGAGGATGGACTTGGCCTTTCGGACAACTTCCTGCACTGAAAACCTCATAACGTCTTTCGCCAAGATGATTGAGTAACATCTCGGCCATAATCGAACGGCAGGAATTGCCAGTACAGACAAACAACACCTTTTGAGGTGCGTTAGCCATTCGCACTGGCTTTGTTCTTCGGGGTGCAACAATCGGCCAGCTCAATAATCGAACACCCCTTCTTTTTATCCTTGCGAATATTGGCCACATCTCGACTACAACAGTCCTTGACCAGAAAAGCTATTAAATCACTCACCATGTCAAAATTGGCGAAGTAAATAATGGATCGTCCTTCTCGGCGTGAACTGACAATGCCCGCATGGGAGAGGTGGTTCAGGTGAAAAGAAAGTGTGTTCTGCGGCGTTCTAAGCTCTTCACTAATGGCTCCAGCCGGAAGCCCATCCAGTCCCGCTTGGACGAGCAAACGAAAGGATCTCAGGCGTGTTTCCTGAGACAAGGCATCAAATACAATCGCGCTTTGTTCAATATCCATACTTCTAGATACATGGATATATATGGCTCTGTCAAGCCGAGCGCGTTATCACGGGTCTACAGGAGCACGCAAACCATTTAAGAGGGTCGCTGTTCCTGAATAGGTGGGCATGGCACTTCTTAATATTTTCTGAAATGGAGTTTCAACTCTCTCTTTCTCTCGATTAAATACAAAGACGGAACAACCAATACCATGAGAATGGTTACGGTCATCATTTCCCCTGAATCCGTCATCCCTTCATTCTTTTTAGACCACAGGTATTCCCTCCAGTGTTTTCTCGCTTAAGGGCTTTTTTCGATCCTTCTTACCGCTCCCTTTCAACGTGATTCCAACCATTTCTCTGCCCCTCCCTTTCCTCCCATTCGCAGATGAAACGTTAAACGTTTGAACCGTTTCATGAAACAACTTCCACCGGAATGGCAGGGACGTCATCGTCAGTATGGTGTGACGTAAAGGGTTGCACCGTCGGCCTTTTTTATAATCCGAACGATTGAATGACGGATGGGCACAGATGTTGTTCTAAGCCAGGTAAGAAATCCACCCACCTCACGATCTTAAGAACGGATTCCCTGGAGGAGGCACACCATGAAGATCGAAGTGCTCTATTTCGATGGCTGCCCATCTTTTCCCAAGGCAATAGATCAAGTGAAACGCGTTCTTAACGAAGAGGGCGTGGATGTGGCCATCGAGGCTGTAGCAGTTGAAACCCATGACGAGGCCGTGACTCACCAGTTTCTCGGATCACCCAGCATTCGGGTGAATGGTCGTGATGTGGAAGTTCAATCCAGGGGACGAGAAGATTTTGGGTTGAAATGCCGCCTCTACGGCAATGGGAGCCATTTGGTGGGCATCCCGGATACCCACCTGATCAGGGAAGCGATCAGGGAAAGCCAGAATGAATGATGACAGACACTCCCTCAAGGTCCATCCATTATCCATCCTGATCTCGCCGTCCAATGAGCGTCATTGATCTCAAACAATTTCAGATGACAGTCAAGACCAAACGCGGTCGTCCTTGCGTCATTATCAAGGGTGATTTGAATGAGAAGGCTGCATGGCAATTGCTCAAACAGTTGGAGAAATTTCAACCTGCTCTCTACCCGCTCAATCTGGACGTAGACGGCGTCGGAACAATTCATTGGTTTGCCGCCAACATTTTGAAGTCAGGGTTTGAACACCTTCTGATGACCAGAGGTGAGATTTTTCTCATACAAAAGTGCAAAAAGCCCCAGCCTCTTTCCCACGGAAATTTCTCATCCATCTTTTCATCTGCAGAAGCGAGCAGGGATGAAGGGTAACCCATGAGGACTTTCGGTTGTAAGAGGAACAAGAGGCCTTGGCGAGGACCAACGATGGTGGCCGTGTTGTTTCTTCTCCTTGTTTGGTCGCCATCGCTGTCTTCTTCCGCTCACGGACAGGAGCCAGGAATGGAGAAGGTCGCCACTTCACAGACTGTCCATACCAAGATGGGGTTACCCGAACTCATCAAGTTGGCTCTCAAACAAAACCCCGGTCTCAGCGCGGTAAGAAAAGAAGTGGAGGTGGCAGACCAAGGCATTCTGGCAGCGAAAGGGGAACATTTTGGACGTATTGATGTGGAGGTCTCTGATTTCACGTATGGCCCAGACAATCTTCCTCTGGCCATGAAATCCCTCATTGTCGAACAGGGACGAATCGTTCGTGATGGGGCGGGTGAACACAATCTCAACTTATTCAGTTTTGGAGGAACCATCTCCATTCCTCTGTACACAGGCGGCCGGATTACCAATCAGGTCAGGGTGGAAGAGCTGGGCAAGGAGCTCGCTGCCCACCGCGTGGCGCACACGCGCGATGAGCTCATTTTTAACGTCGCCAGCGTCTATTACAGCATTTTGAAAATTCAAGATTTCATTCGTGCCACACAAAAATCCAAAGAACAGTTACGAGAATCGAAGCGCGTGGTACATCGCCGGTTCTCCGTCGGAAAAGCCGCCAAGGTGGATGTCTTAAAAGTCAACACGCGGCTGGCAGCTGTCGAACAACTCCTAATCCGATTTCTAAATGCCCAGAAGGTCCTCTTTGGTGCCCTTGAAGTTCTACTTGGCGAAAAAGTAGGCGTATCCGGCTTCGTGCTTTCCGGAGATTTGCGAACAATCCCCAATCTCCTCTCACGACCATTGACTCTGCAACAGGCCCAACAACAAGCCCTTCGCCAACGCCCCGAATTGCTCGTGGTCAAAAAAGAAGTCGAGATGCAGGAGAAACGAATCCGCATTCGTTACGCCGAACATCTGCCCAATATCAGTGTCAAAGCGCAAGCCCAAGGGGTAACCGGAGATAACTCCAAATTGTTTGCGCAGCAATTTGCCGGGATCTTTTTTTCGGTCCCTCTCTTTGCGGGGGGGACCATCGAGGCCAAAGTCTCACAAGAACGGCTTCGATTCACCAAACTTCGACATACCCTGAATCAACTCACCCTCACCGTGACCCAAGAGGTGCAAGCGGCCTATTTGAATATGCAAGAGGCCCAACAACAAATTGTGGCGGCCCAGGCCGCGGTGGATGAAGGCAAGGAAGTCCTCCGGATTGAGGCCATGAAAGTACGCGAAGGAAAAAGCATCATCGAAAATTTACTTGACGCTCAGACAGCTCAACTCCAAGCCGAACAGAACTACTCTGCTGCTGTGGCGGACTATCAGATCCAACTCATGGCGTTAAAGAAGGCCATAGGTCAGATTGAGGTGCAGGGATGAATCTGAAAAACCGGTTTCAGAATGTCCGGGCATCCCTTCAGACGTTGGAGGAAAACGATTGGTGGATAAAAATTCGGAAGCTCGTCGTGACCGGCATGTTGTTAGTGGTGATTTATTATTCTGCCAACTCGGTTGCCGCTTACCTGAGCGCCCCTCGGCTGGATATGACGATGAGTCCTCTTGCCGGTGCCGTGGCGGTGGCCGTGGTTGCTGCTGAAAGACGCGAAATGGTCTCGACGGTCACGTATACAGGGACAGTGATTCCGAAGTCGGTCGTAAAAGTGTTTCCGAGAATTGAAGGTTGGCTTGAGGAGATCTTGATTGATGTCGGTGATGTGGTGAAGAAGGGGCAGGTGCTCATCAGGTTGGATAAGCAAGAATTATTGACGACGCGAGCGGAACGGCAGGCACACCGAGTCTTTACCAGGCGAGAGTTTCAACGAGATGCTCGTCTTGTGAAGGAAGGGGCGATTGCCCAGTCCGAAGCTGACCGATCGAGGATGATGTTCGAAGAAGCGAGGGCAAAGGCACAACAAATTAATACCTTGCTGTCCTACACAGAAGTGACTTCGCCGATCGATGGGCTGGTGACGGACCGCGTGAAGCTCATTAACCCGGGAGAATTGGTCCATCCCACCACGCACCTCCTTGATTTAGCGGACACAAAACAGATGCGCGTCCAAGTGAAGGTCGCCGAGAAAGACCTTCCCCACATCCACGTCGGGACGAAGACCACCGTGCGATTGCCCTCGTTACCCGTTCCCGATCATACGATCCTCGCCGAGGTGTCAACCGTCTTTCCTCAACTTGACTCTCGAACCCGAACCAGCACTGTCGAGATCCTCGTCGAAAATCCCAAAGGCCTCATTCGCGCGGATATGTATGCCATTGTGGATCTGGTCCTTGCACACAAGGCCGACGCCCTTGCGGTGCCCCGCCAAGCCATCCTGCAAGTCGATGGCGAATCCGTGGTGTTTACCACGGATACGGTAGTGGCCATGAAGCAGCCCGTACGTCTTGGGATGTCCAGTCACGACATGGTGGAAGTGGTGGAAGGGATTAACGAAGGGGACTTGGTCATTACCAAAGGGGCACGAGGCCTCACGGATTTCCAAGAAGTGGCGGTGGTATCGGGTTTCTAGGCCCGATTGCGCGTGAACTTTATGGACCGACAATTTCTCTCATCCGATGGCAAGCCGGTGACGTATCGAGGCATGGCATGGCTTCGAAAGCTCCCGACCCTGGCCATTGAAAAACCCATGTTGATGATCCCGGTGATTCTCCTCATGGTGATCGCGGGAATCATGACCTACAGCAAGACGGTCAGGGAGTTACAGCCGTATCTGGAAAATCCCACCGTGGGCATCATCATCACCTACCCAGGCGTGGCCGCAGAGGATATGGAGGCCTACTTTGCTCGCCCCATCGAGCAAAAAATGACCGTGCTGGATGAGATGACCTTTATCCGGTCGAACTCTCAGGAAGGCCGAACGGAGGTCATCGTCGGGTTTGACTATTACTCGGACATGAACAAACACAAAGTAGAAGTGCAAACGCTGCTCTCCAATATGCTGAATGAGCTTCCACTCGATAAAGACAACACCAGCAATCCGTGGGTGGTCCAGGTCGCCAATGACAATGTCCCTATTTTAGATCTCAACATTAAGCGGGAAGGCTATGACGACGTTCGACTTCGCGAGTTTGTCGAAAATACCTTGCGTGATCGTCTCGAAGCGGTTCCCGGGGTTCAGTCAGCCATTCCCTTTGGCGGCAAGCGGCGGCTTATTCTGGTTGAAGTCAATCGGGATAAGCTGGCGGCTTATTCGCTGGGGTTGCTGGATCTCAAGAAAGCCTTGGAAGAACAGCACATCAGTCGTGCCGCGGGGAAGCTCAGAACTCCGGAGCGCGACATTTTGGTACGAGCTGATGAACGGTTCAGAGATCCGGCAAAGCTCAATGCCATTCCCATCGCCACCGTCCATGACCAGGTGGTGTATCTGCGGGATGTGGCCACCGTCAAAGACACCTTCTCCGAAGTAACCAGCGCGTATCACTTTAATGGAAATCCCGGACAACTGATCCAAATCGTCAAACAACCAGAAGCCAGCGATTACGATGTGATTGATGACATTATCGGATCCGAAGATACCGGGATTCTGAAAGCGATAAAAGCATTCATGGGGTTACCCACTCATCCCAAGCCGGGCCTGATGGATGAGTTTGTGAAGGAGTTTCCAGGACTGACCTTCGAAGTAGCCTACAATCGCAAAGCATTCCTGGAAACAATCATCGCTAATGCTTGGCATGAAATGATGCTCGCCTTCATCATCACGGGCATCGTCGTGTTGATATTTATTCAGACGCTGACGCCCACCTTCATTGTCTTGGTTACCCTACCGGCTGCCGTCGCCGCCAGCTTCATGTTTTTTCCTCTGGCCGGGCAAACCATCAACACCCCGACCTTGATGGGCATTACCTTCGTCATCGGGCGATTAGTGGATGATTCGGTGGTCCTCATCGAAGTGATCAATCGACATTTAAAGTTTGGCAAAACCCCGAAGGATGCGGCGATTGATGGGTCTCAGGAAATTCTCCTGCCCAATATTCTCTCAGCCCTTACCTTCATGATTGCGCTCACACCCAACCTCGTGCTGGAGGGCACGATGGGCACCGGCTTTCGCGGCATGACCTGGCCCATGATCTTTGCCATGGTGTTCTCGGCGTTTCTGTCGCTGACACTCAATCCGATGATGGCGGCCTACCTTTATAAATCCCAGCAGGATCGAAAGACCAATATCATTGACCGGATTTTGAAAATCCTTCTCTTACCATTCGCCAAACTCATTGAGGGTACGGTGTGGTTGTACCGGCATGTGTTGGCATTGGCGCTCGATAACCGGTTGATCGTCATCGCCTTGGCCATGAGTTCGATGTTTGTCGCTTACAAAATTTGGCCCACTCTAGGATGGGAGGGGATGCCTCTTCAAGATACGGCCCAAGCCGTCGGAGAAATCGAGGCCTGGCCTGGCACCTCCTTCCAGGAGACAGAAACCATCGTTTCTCGGGTCGAGGAAATTTTGCTGCAACAACCGGAAATCCAATTGGTCTCTACCCAGATAGGAGCGGAGCCGGCCTTTGGAACATATTTTTCCGGCTACGGTGTCAGAACCGTCAATCGGGCCTTTTTCAAAATCACCCTCAGCAATAAAGAAGATCGCGTCTGCGAATTCTACAACCGATGGGCGGATGACATTTTTCTTTTGGACTCTCTCTTCCGGCCCTGTTCGGAATTAAGCGGACGGGACATTTGGCAAATTATGGATGGTGTGCAGAACGAAGCGCTTTCCTCAGTACCGGGAATCCGATCGTTTTGGCTTATGGAAATGGGAGCGACTCCTGTCAACACGGCTCGTGCACCCGTGGAAGCCGTGATTAAGGGACCGGACCTGGAAGAACTCGCCAAGATTGGCAAAGAGGGGTTAGCGGTAGCCCAACGGACCCCAGGGATCGTTCAGCCCTTTACGAGTTGGTCCATGACCATGCCGCAATATCATCTCAACATCGATCGGGTCCGCGCCAAGGAATTGGGGTTGGCCGTTCCGCAAATTGCCATACAGGCGTACTACGCGCTCAACGGCGGCATGACCTCGGAATTCTTCAAACCCGAAGAGGGCTACCGTCACCGTCGCCTACTTATTCGCTATCAGCCTGATCAACGGTTGACCGTGAATGATCTCGAACAGGTCATGTTGAAACTGCCCGATGGCGGACAAATCCCTTTGAAGGAAGTGGCCACGATTGAACGCAAAGACGGGACGGATCTGGTCTACAAGGAGGACCTCCAATATGCCATGAGTGTGTTGGCCCAATATCGTGGAGTCGGCCTCAGAATGGCGACCGCGGGGGTCATCATGGGCATCAAGACTTCCGTCACGCTTCCTAAAGGCTATACCGTTCAGCCCAAAGGCTTAATGCTCGACATGATGGACAACCTCTATCGTCTTTACTCGGCCCTGGCTTTAGCCATTTTCATCTTGCTGTTCATGTTGCTCCTTCAAACCCAATCCTGGGTTGCGACGATGGCCATTCTCATGGATGCACCGTTGCAGGTCTTCGGGGCGATTTTCTTTCTGTATTGGCGCGGCATGTACTGGTCACCGCCGGTGGTGTGGGGACTGACCATTGCGACGGCAGCGGTCATGGCAACCGGGATTTATTTGCTCGATAAAATCGAGCAAGAACGGGCTGAAGGGAAATCCCGACGGGACGCGATCATCAGCGGTGGCACTATTCGACTCATCCCCGTCTTGATGACGGCCATCACGTTCACTGCCGCGTTTATTCCTCCCATGTTTGCGCCACCGACAGGCATGGATCGGTTTCGCCCCATTGCGACCGGCTTAATCGGTGCCATGATTAGCTCAACCGCGCTGAGTCTCATTGTCGTGCCGGTCACGTATACGCTGTTGGATGATGCCAAGGAATATCTTCAAAAAGTGTTTGGGGCACGTCCCGGCACCTCGGGAGTCCCAGCTATGTCGTCGTTAGGAAGTGAGAGTGATGATAGCCCTTCACCCTTACGGGTTAAGACAGCATCTCTCGTGGAAACCGAGACGAACGATGGGGTTGAACCTCAACCGGGTACCGTCAGAGAGGTGAGGCGAGGCGAGGAATTTTCATCCTAAGGAGTTTCCACATTATGCAGATACGTCGTCATGTTCGGCAAAGCCAAAATCCTAAAAAGAAACGTTTATCCACGAGCCCTGTGGTGCGATTAACGCAATCACTTCATCCAACACATCAAGGAGGTTTCTGATGGTCACCGGTATCAGACAAAAAATCATGTCATTACCCCAAACGACATGGGTGCATGTCGTGCTCGGCCTTGCGCTATTCGTTGGCCTGTTTCATGGAACGCATGCGACGGTCTGGGCTAAAGACTATAAATATTCCGGGGGAGTCATTATTGAAAAACAATCGACCCTTCCCTTTCGAAGAGCGATTGCCAACGTTCAACGGGCGATTAAAGGGGCACGGTTTATAATCGTGGGAGAACCTAATTATCAACTGATGCAACGCATGGTGGGGCGGGAGCGAGCGGGCGCGAAAGGTTTTTTTCTGTATCGTCCGGACCTCGGCATTCCCGTCTTTGATAATGACCCCAAAGCCGCCATGGAAATCCCCTTGAAGATCGTGATTTGGGAGGGGTCGGACGGGAAAGGGATCATTCGCTACAAACAACCCTCCTCGGTATTAGCTGATTATAAGTCGTTAGCTGGGTTGGGAAGGGAGCTCGATGAGTTGATGGTCAAAATTTCGGATGCTGGAGTGAAATAAAACGGGATGTCGTGCAGGAAACCGTTGAGTTCGAATTAATTATTAGGAGAAAGCTCATGAAACAATTAATACACACACGTAGAATTTCAAGTGTTGCAGTCTTTGGGCTACTGCTGTTTTGTGTTGGCGTTGCTCTTCCCCTAGAGGCAAGTGCCCAGGAAACCGCCATGCAAATGGTTTTTGGAAACCGATCAATTGCCATGCCTTTGCCAAAGGATCGGCTGGTGGTCCGCTCGAACTATCCCTTCATGGATACTGTCATTCGCATTAAAGACACCATTGAATCCAAGGACATCTTGATCGTTGGGAATACAGATCATCAGGAGCTTCTGACTCTGGTTGGGCTGAAAACCGGCGGTATGCTCGGGATTGAATTCTTCCACCCGCGCTACGGAAAAGTCATCGCAAAAAATGATGGCGCTGCGGCCCTGGAAATGCCCTTCCGTATTGTCGTGATGGAGGCCAATGATGGAAGCGTCTTAGTCACCTACTATCGCCCTTCCTCTGTCCTTGCTCCATATAAGGGCTGTGAAGGATTAGGGCGTGAGATAGATGGGGTGTTGGATGAGATTGTGGCTTCGTTCACCCATTAACCAAACCATGAGCCAATTTCCCGAACGATAGGTCGAAGATGACTACCGAATGAGGAGGAAGTGATATGAACGTCCGCATATCAGTTGCAATGGTTGGTGTCTGTGTTTTCTTAGGTTGGTCTGCAACTCTACTGGCCGAACCACAAAAAGCTTCGCCGGAACAACCGGTGGTTCAAAATTTTGATTGGTTGCCGGGTGGCGAGGAGGAATTGTCGCATGTGAAGACGGGACAAGAACCTCCTGGTCAAGAACCCTATTACGTGACTATGCAAGTCAAGTTTGAATGTTTGCTATTTGATGGGGACTGCAGCCAATTTCAGATTTTAAAACCTCCAGTGGCTCAAGCCGTCCCATGGCACACTGTCGGTGGGTGCAGCATCGAGGATGCGTTTGCAGGAGAACCTATTAAAGATGGGGTGTTTACCCTGCGACCGGGAGAACTCGCAATGGTGAAAGTGGCTTACTTTAATAATACCGACAAGCCCGTGAAGTTCCGGGGGATTCCGCATTATATCGAACCTCAAAATTTACAACCCATGACGATTATGAACTGTATGTGTCTAGGAGAAACCTACACCGTTCCGCCTCATTCAGGGTGGTTTCGCATCATTCGACTGGGTCCGGCGTTTGATACACCCAATGGAGCCCGGGTGGTTGCGACGCATGTCCTAACCAGCGATTCCTTGGTGGACTAAATGCTGGATATCCCTTTAAGGAGACAAACATGAAAACCTCGATTACAGTTGTATTGATCATGCTCATTAGCCTTTTCTTTGGTTCGGTTCCTTTCGCGTTTTCCGAAGACATGGTGGTGCGGCCTCATGTTCCCATGGGGCACAAATTACCCATAATCCTTCCGCCAAAGGGAGAAGCACCAGATCCCAATGAATTTCCTCGTGAGGAAGGCAAAGTCAGCCTTCAGATTGTGTTCCAAACGGAAAAAGGCCTCGACTTGCCGATCCAGCAATTTCTGACTAGCCCACAGGATCCCAAGATGCTGTGGCAAGACCGATCTATTCCACTCGAAGAAGTCGCGATGGCAAAAGTCCCGATCATGGGCAACCTTGATACCGGAAAAGGCGCGATTACCACGCCCGTGTCACTTCCACCAGGATATTACTTTATTACTTTGGTCGTAGATAACCGGAAAGGGGAAGAAGATATTCAGTTTTATGTTCCTGCCCCAAATCCCAAAAGCAACATCCTGCTTTCTTGGGATACCAGTTCTATTGCGATGCTCAACGTCGTAGCCAAATGTCTGTGCGCCAGTATCGTGCATACAGCTCCCAAAGGGGGAATTTGGTATCGGGTGATTGGGATCAACATCAATAAAGACATACCTGTACCATCACGGATGACCTTTGTCATGACGGCCATGAAAGGACCACGGGCTTTACAACATGATCCAAAAATTGAAGAGCCCATCATGATCAAACTGGAATGAATCCCTGTGGCTCACACTCACGTGTCAACAATGAAGTTGTTCTGGTTTGCAGTAAAATTTCACGTGTGGAAACACCACGTGGCTCTTGTCATGATTGGCATAACGTTCGTGACATTCTTTGCTCTTGTCTATGGCAGCCCGGAGACCTCATGGGGAGAGGAGTTTGTTGATGCACCAGACTTTACTTTACCCACCATTCAAGGAAAGTCGGTCAGCCTTGACGAATATAGAGGGAAGGTCGTTCTCCTCAATTTTTGGGCGACCTGGTGCAAAGATTGTGTTCTGGAAATGCCGGAGCTTGAAACGTTATTTCACAAATTCCAAGGGAAGGGGTTGACGATTTTTGCGATCGCTCTCGACAAAGAAGGCCAACCCGCTGTGGACCACTTTTTGAAAAAAGAAAACCTTGAACTAACCTACCCGATTCTCCTTGATCCCGAAGGACGAGTAGCCCGGGCCTATCGCCTCTCATGGGTCCCGGTCACCATTGTGGTAGGACGTGGAGGTAAAATTATCGAAACCATTCTAGGAGCAAGGCCCTGGGGCAGCAAAGAGGTGATGGAAAAGTTCCAAAAATTGCTTAAAGACTCAAAGGATAATTAAGCCAGTAAGTGGAGAATGGGTCCACGAGTTTTCTGCAAAACTGAATATGGGTTGCTGGAGCTTTAGAGGGACAAAAGAATATGTCTGCTTATGATGTTGTCATTTTAAGATCAGGATCTGCTGCGTTTGCAGGAGCCATTAAAGCAGCCGAATTAGGTGCCACCGTGGCCATGATCGAAGCCGAGATAATTGGCGGGACGTGTGTCAATGTTGGGTGCATTCCGAGCAAAAACATGATTGCGGCTGCCGACCTCTACCATTCGGTCATGGGAATGCAACGTTATCGAGGCCTTTCATTCGGGGCGGCACAGGTTGAATGGGCCAGCCTGGTTGAGCAAAAAGAAGAGCTGGTGTTGAATCTGAGAAAAAAGAAATACCTGGATTTAGCTGAAGGGCATGAAGCCATTTCCATTTTACAAGGAAAGGGGCATTTTATCAGCCTGCAACAAATTCTCGTAAATGAAGAAGTCGTAACTGGCCGGCAGGTTCTCATTGCGACTGGCACTCGGGCATGCATTCCGGCTTTTCCCGGTTTGGAGTCTGTTTCCTATCTGACCAGTACCGAAGCATTTATGCTCAAAACACTTCCTGTTTCCATGATCATCATTGGTGGCGGAGTCATTGCCCTTGAGCTGGGACAGATGTTTCATCGGTTTGGGGTTCACGTCACGATTCTGGAACGAGGTCCACACATCCTATCGGGCTTTGATGAAGAAGTGGCTCGCTCAATTCAGAATATTCTTCAAGATGAAGGTCTGAACATCCTCACAAGCACTACAGTGACAGAAGTCAGTCAATCAGACACTGGTGTGACCGTGAGAGTCCACACACACCAATGGTCAAACCGATGACCTGGCTGGGGAAACCTTACTCATCGCATGTGGGCGAGTTCCTAACACCGATCACTTGGATTTGGAAAAGGCAGGGGTTGAGATAGATGACCGTGGTTTCATCAAGGTCAATGAGGAGATGCGGACCACGCACCAGAATATTTGGGCTGCGGGTGATGTAACTGGCCCGCCGCTGGCCACACTAGTGGGAGCGCGCGAAGGCGTCATTGCGGCAGAGAACATGCTTGCCGGCAACCATCGCCAGATGGACTACACCATCATTCCCCGAGCCGTTTTTACCGATCCGGAAGTCGCCTCCGTGGGATTGACCGCGACCGCAGCACAACAACAGGGCATACGAGTCAAGGCGGATTGTCTGGATTTGAAGCACGTACCAAAAGCCGCGGCCATTTATAAAACTGGAGGCCTTGTCAACATGGTGGTGGAAGAGGACACGGACCGTATCATCGGTGTGCACCTTGTTGCGGATAGGGGGGCGGATCTCATTCATGAGGCAGCCTTAGTGGTGAAGTGCCAACTGACGACCAAAGATCTCATTGACATGATTCATGTCTACCCGACGATGTCCGAATCCCTACGGATGGCTGCGCAAATATTTCAGAAGGATGTGAGTACACTATCCTGTTGTGCCGAATAACCAAACACGTTTGAGGAAGGGATACGCCACACGGTAAAGGAAGGAGTGCGGATAATGAATGCAGGAAAACCGCCAGCCTCAGAGCCAACGACTGTCACCAAGAGTTCACGCGGATTGGTCATTACAGGAATTGTTGGCGCCGGGATCGCCGCGCTGTGTTGTTTTACTCCGATTTTAGTTGGACTATTGGCTGTCTTGGGGTTGGGGGCACTGACGGGCTATTTGGATTACGTTCTTCTCCCCGCCTTGGTCTTTTTTCTCTGTCTCCTTGCCTATGGTCTTGTGAAGCAACAATCAGGTGAAACACCTTGTTGCACGGAGTCTTCATTGAACAAAGAGGGAAAGGATGGCTAAAAATGCCATCATTCTTTTATTGGCGAGTCCCAAGGCTATCTTTTCCAAGTGGGATAGACGAAGGGCAATACACGAACCCGGACATTAGGAGAGACTCATGTCACAATGTTGAGTTACTTCCCACACGGGTGCCTCACCCGCCTGCCCAATGAATGGGAAGCCTACGAAACCTGTGGGGCGGGATACGGTTGAGAGTCTGATCAAGTCAGAAATCAAACCGGAGTTATTACCTCAGCCCTATTTTTTTTGTAACGCCCCGGACTGCGATACTGTCTATGTCTCAGAAGGTGGAGATCATCTGATCACCAAAGATATGCTCACCGTGCGTGTCGGAATTAAAGAAGCTGAAGATCCCATTCCACTTTGCTATTGCTTTGGGTATACGCGTGCAGATATCCGTAAAGATATCCATATGAAAAACAATACGGATATTGAAGCAATTATTAGGCAACGTGTGAAGGCCAAAGAATGTTGGTGTGAGAAAGCGAATCCAAGCGGGGCTTGCTGCTTGGGAGAGGTCGCAAAAGCCATTAACCATGCCAAAACGTTAAGGGATCAAGGCCTTCTCTAGAATGATACGGGGCATGTTTTCGTGGGGAATCGGGCTATGAGCATGGGCGTAGCCATTACTATCTTTCTTGGATTAGTTCTCGTCCGCATGCCTGTAGCAGCTTTCAATACGTCTGAGTATCACATTGCCATGGAAGGTTTTGCTCCTTACTATACTCCAAACGTGGCTACCGTCTTGGCTGGATATCCAATTAAATGGAATAACCGAACGGCCACGGCCCACACGGTCACGCACGATGGGTGTAGGAGGGGAGAATTCTGTGTCTTTGATTCAGGGGCCGTCTCTCCGGAAAATAGTTTTATCCTGTCGTCCCTTCAGCCAGGCACCTATGCCTATTATTGTCGTTTGCACCCCATCATGCGCGGAGTGATTACCGTCACGGAGCCCATGGCCAATCGAGAAGAACCCCAAATTCCAAGGTAGGTCGTCTGTAAGACAGATGCGTAGACTACAAGCATATTTTATTGGTCTTGCCATTATCGGGGTTTCTACATTTTTTACCTCTGAAGACTCTGCAGCACTTGGAAACCACGACCCAGAAATAGTGACCCAGTTACTGCTTGATGCAGACGAGCTGCTGGAACAATATCAATTTCAGGCCGGCCTTAATCAGCTTGAAGAAGCTCTGCGGAGTTTTCCCACCTCTCCTCGTCTCCACAAGAAACGAGGTGACGTGTTGATGATTCTTCATCGGAATCAAGATGCCATGGCATCGTATCGCAAAGCCCTCACGCTCGATCCTGATTGGGTGGAAGGTCATTGGGCATTGTGGGCGCTCTTAAATCGCCTCAGCATCGACCCAGACCTGGAACTTGAGTCTCTCTTCCACATTGCTGGCCTAGATTCCCACAATGCTTTGGCTCAAATCCGTACAGCCAGGAAGCTCCGGGAACAGGGACGTTTTGAAGAATCCGTCACGTATTTTCAGCGTGCCGTAGACATAGATCCCACCCACCTAGCCTACCGACTGTTTTTGGCCAGAGCGTTGTTCGATATCCGTGATACAGATGCTTCACAGGCAGAAGTCCAATGGGTGTTATCTCACAGTTCGGCAGATTCGCCTGTCCACATTGCCGCACAAAATCTCTTACAAACCGTCCAGGGGGGAACCGTCGATATAGGGAGCCGGTCAAAATTTTTTGAAAATACTCAAAAACCGTATGGAAAAGAAGGCAAAGATTATAAACGTTGGGCCTTAACCCGAGAGAAGGCCTGGCAATTCATGAAGACGAGAAACTTTGCCGAAGCCGAAGTCACTTGGCGAAATGTTCTTATTCTGGACCCTCATGATGATCTCGCTCGCTATAACCTCGGTTTGACACTGCTGAAACTCGAAAAGTATGAAGACGCGATTTCCTCGTTGCGGGCCAGCTTTCAACAGTCAAAACAGCCAACTTTTTACCCTGATGCCATCTTTCACATTGGCCATGCCTTCGCGAAATTGGAAAAATGGGAGCAGGCCGTTGTCTATTATCAGCAAGTGTTAGATATTCAGGATTTGAAAGAACAGGATTTTTATGCGCTGAATTTTCCTGATCTTCCTAAAGTAGAAGCCGCACTCAAGGAAGCCATCACCCATGTCACGAATATCCCGGAATCTCAGATTATTGGTGAGACAGCACCAACTCCTCATCACTCAAGGCTATCAAGCATAGAGGAGGGACCCCTTACGATATCCTCTCCTGATTCATTGGGGAGCGTTCACCAAGAAAGTCAGATTCCTCTCCAAGTTTTACCACTCAGTGTGGATGTTGTCAGGGGATGGTTTCGGCAGCTCGTTACGGCACAGTCAGTCATTCAGGATGAAATGCAAGCAGGATTCCATGATTATATTCCTCTCGATCCTGGAGATACGTTTCCCTCCAAGCAACCCCGTATCTATCTCGTGTTTGCCCTCACAACCCCGCCTGCCGACGCCAAGAAAATCACTACGCAATGGGTTGGTGAAAAGGTGGAAGGATTATCCCCAGACACCGTGGTGGGAACCGATACCGTTTTGGTGGAGCTAAACGACAATAGCGGCTACTTTTTTTTAGCCCAGCCTGAAGGGGGCTGGCCAGTGGGAACCTATCGCATTGATTTATTTGTGGGAGAAGAAGTCTCACCCTATACCTATGTCGCGGATGTTCGATTTCGCATTCGGTCCGATAACACTCAAAAAAAGAGACCATGAAAGTTTCTTATAGCAAGTTCCCACTTTCGGTTTTCGCATAGACCCGGCATCAGAATCATTCACTCTTTTCCTCTTGAGATAACCTTCTTTCTTGACTCCGTACCATAGTATGGGGTGTATCCTTTCTATATGAGGATCGGTCAAGTCGCCAAAAGCGCCGGGGTTCATATCGAAACCATTCGCTTTTATGAGCGAAAGGGATTAATCGCACAGCCTCCACGAAACAATGGAGGATACCGGCAATATCCCCAAGAAGCTGTAGCAAGAATTCGATTTATAAAGCGCGCCAAGGACCTAGGGTTCTCCTTAACGGAAATTGCAGAACTGCTCTCTTTTCAAGCCAACCCCATGGCTACCTGTGCAGATGTCAAACAACGTGCAGAAGCAAAAATCCTTGCCATTCAGGAGCGAGTCAAAGATCTCCAGACGATGAAACACGCTCTTGGAAAATTGGTTGAATCCTGTAGCGGGAGCGGGTCTCTTGATCACTGTCCGATCATTGATTGCTTTGAAATCCATAAAGAGAAGGAGGAATCCCCATGAGCAACACACGTCATATCGAGATTCTCAGTGCCGGGTGTCAGGTCTGTGAAGACCTGATCGCGCTTGTCAAACAAATGGCATGCTCGTCATGCGAGGTCACAGTCCTGAACATGAAAGATCAGGCTGTAGCCAGCCGGGCTATCCAGCTTGGCATTCGGACGATTCCTGCTGTGGTGGTGGATGGTCACCTAGCCGAGTGCTGTTCAGGCAGTGGGCCCCGTGAGAGTGTTTTAAGAGCCGCCGGCATTGGCACACCCTTACCATAGAGGGAAAACTTCATGGAGGAGGGGAACTCCTCAAAAGGGAAGTCAGTGAATCGATGGATCACAACGGGAGTTATAGGAATAATTTCTTCTTCTCTTTGTTGTATCTCGCCTCTAGCTGTCATTCTTCTTGGTGTGGCTGGATTAGGGGCGTGGACAGGCTTCATTGACTATGTGGTTCTTCCATGCGAAGCTTGAGAAAGAGATGGGAAAAAACACAAAGCTGAATTCGACCATATGCTGCCCAGAGTGTGAGTTTTAAAAAACCGAAATGATGCCTGTTGATGCGTGTCAGGTTTGGTACAAGTGTCAGCGGTGCAAAGTAATCCTTCGACCTAGAACCGGCGATTGTTGTGTGTTCTGTTCCTACGGAACTACACAGTGTCCTCCTATGTCAGCAGGCGCGTCAAAAAGGGTTAAGCGCCAACGGTACCAGATTAACAGAAGCTGGTCGCCAGCTCCCTTTAACCTTGAAGCCGGGAAAAATTTCAACTAACCTGGAATAGGATGTGCCGTTTTTAGCTTAGTAACCGCTCAGTTCTTAACAGTGAGGGGCTAATTATTCCTGACATTGATGATTCTGAGCAAAAAAACATTGAAGGATCAATGGGGCTCAGGTTGGCATTCGCTTCACTCATTGATCTGAAAGATTCCTACACAGAGGGACATTCCAGGCATGTAAGGGACTTAACAAGGCAATTCTTGGAATATTTGAAGGTGTCTTCAAGAGAAATTGAAGAAATCACCAGTGCTGCTGAACTGCATGATATCGGAAAAATTGGCATCCCCGATTCTATCTTAAAAAAACCAGGGAAATTAACCGAAAAGGAATTTCTTGAGATAAAAAAGCATCCGATACGTGGCGCTGACGCCCTCAAATCCCTACAAGGGTTTGATGGTGTATCCAAAATCATCCGCCATCATCATGAACGGTATGACGGAACCGGGTATCCTGATGGTCTCGTTGCGGACAAAATTCCTTTCGGATCTAGAGTGTTGAGCATAATAGATGCGCATGATGCAATGATTTACAGTCGTCCCTATCGGAAGGCTATGAAAGAAAAAGACGCTTTAAAGATTATGGAAGAAGAGGCCGGAAAACAATTTGACCCTCTTCTTGTTTTGAAATTTGTTAAGTTCCTACAACAAAAGGATATATATTCTCAATACGATCCAGTTTGTGGAATGGCTGTCAATTCCCAACAATCTTTATTTAACGTAATCTATAAAAGGGAAACATATATATTTTGTTCTCAGGTTTGCTTGACTGAATTTAACAATTTTCCCGAGAAATATATCGCGGCATCTCAGGAGAAAAATAATCCCGAAGATAAGCCTTATGGATAAAAATTATAGACCTCTCTAAAGAATAAATTTCTGGTTAATTGGAGGACCGAATATATCATTGCCGAGAGAATCTATTCATGTTAATGCCGTTTTCAACTCATTATTATGGGCACTTTCACCACTTTGAGAAAAATGGATTGGCTTAGGAGGAAATGTTACGTGATAAGTACAAGCGAACGACCTTTGTTGCGGATATTAAAAGGAACGAGGTTTAATCAAAGGGGAAAATTGCCCCTATGTCTAATTAATGTTAAGGGGTATATTGCGACATATTGGCTTATTTAAGCCTAAGTATTAGAAGGGTCGGTGTGGAACTTTGAAGTATTTCAGCCTCTGAGGAATGGCATTAAGTTTGCTTTACTTTTGCCGAAAGAAGGAGTAGGCTTATTTACAACGTAGGTAGGGAGTTAAAATTCCAATTCTTCAAATGACTCAAAAATTTCACATAACACTAAGAAATTTCGTTCCTATTCTGCTTTTTGCCTTCGTGATATGTGGGGTGGGGGGCATGTATTGTCCAATGCCGGCCTCCGCAACCGATGCATCTCACTCTCAACCAACTGCTCACCATTCCTCCTCTTCTTCCCAAACCACCGGAGAGTGCCCAGACTTACTGACCACTTCTGCGGAATCTTTTGAAAAGGATGATATCTTTGTTGGCGTTCTTTCCGCTGCGACTATTACCTGGTTAGAAGATCTTCCTCACGCGAGTGTTTTACAGTTTCTCGGAAATGATAGGACCCCCCAAGCCACCAACTACCCACTTCTTTTTCTTCTCTTCTCTGTTTTTCTGAATTGAGTTTCCCTAAAAGTTGAATTGCCAAAGAGTCCGGAAACCAACCGTGTTTTCGAGCTCATGTTGACTATTTCCGTCCTTACGTTAGGGGGGCATCATGAAATTCTTTCCGCTCCATCGTTCAAAGCTCAAGATCTTTGCTATAGGGCTGTTGCTGTCTTTAGTCCCAGGTCTACAGGTTCTGGGTGCCGAGCCTCCCTTGAAGCTGCAAACTCTTATCGAAGACGCCTATCAGCGTAACCCGGAAATTCAGGCAACCAAGCAGAGGTGGGAAGCGGCCAAGGCAGTTCCCTCACAAGTCCAATCCTTGCCTGATCCCGTAGTCGGCTTCGGCTACCGCGGTCCTGACATCATGAGAGAAGGCCGCTTTCAGATCCAACAACAGTTTCCATTTCCAGGAAAACTTGGGCTTAAAGGGGAAGTGGCTTCAAAGGCCGCCGATCAAGTCAGTCAAGCGTATAAGGCGGTTCAACTTCGAGTCATCGCCCAATTGAAGGTCGCCTACTTCAATCTTCACTTTGTTCATGAATCGATCGAGATCGTGAATAAAAATCTCATGATCCTGAAAGAGTTGGAGAAAACTGCGGAAGCACGGTACAAAGTCGGAAAAGGAATTCAGCAAGATGTGTTTCGAGCACAGGTCGCGTTGTCACGCGAAATGGAACGATTGACCAGCTTGGAACAGGAACGACACAGTATTACTGCGGAGCTCAATCGAATCCTTAATCGACCACCGACAGCGCCTCTGGGAAAACCCGAGGAACCGGCTCTCACACCGTTACCCCATAGTCTTGAAGAGCTCACCAAGCTGGTGAAGCAGCAATCTCCGCTCCTCCAAGTTCAGGCGCATGGCATTGAAAAGAGTCAATCATCCCTGGCGTTAGCTCGACGAGAATATTATCCGGATTTTGTGGTCACGCTCGGGACCATGCAGTCATTCCGCTCTGATGAGCTGACCGATGCGTTTGGCATGTTCGGCATCAAGGTGCCGCTCTACTATTCAACCAAACAACGTTATGGAGAAAAAGAAGCCTTGGCCAGATTAGAAGGAGCGAGAAAAGACTATGACACAGTATGGCAAAGGGCATTGTTTCAAGTGAAAGACAATGTGGCCAGAGTCCAACGAGCTGCCCGCTTGGTGAAACTGATTGGTGGAGCCATTATTCCTCAAGCGTCGTTAGCGCTTGAATCATCGATGGCCGGGTATGGGGTCGGGAAAGTGGACTTTCTGACCATGCTCGACAATGTGCTCAAACTGCAGCAAGACGAGTTGGATCTGCATCGTCAAACCACCGATCACGAAATCGCGATTGCCAGGATTGAAGAAGTGATCGGACAACCCCTACATAACGACGTTGCGTCAAAGGACTAACTTCTCATGAGACTGACACCCTCCTCATTCAAGACTTCCAAAGGGAGAAGTCGCATACGCGTGATAGGACTGCTGATCTTGATTACCGCGGTGGGGATCGGTGCCTATTGGTGGTTGACGGCAAAGCTATCGGTGCCCATGCCCCTGTATCAAACGGAAGGCATAGAAAAGAAAGCGGTCACAACCTTGCCACCGTCTCAGCCCTCCAAGACATCAGATAGCTCCGAAGAGAACAAGGTGGTAATGGTGAGTCCGCAAAAGCAACAACTGATTGGGGTCAAGACGGAACCCGCCACGATTCGAGACCTGACGCACACGATCCGCACCGTAGGCCAGGTGGAAGTCGACGAAAGACGACTGACGCACATGCACACGAAATTAGATGGATGGGTCCAAGATCTGTACGTGAAGTTTACAGGTGAACAAGTCCGGAAAGACCAGAAACTATTTGAAATTTACAGCCCTGAGCTCGTATCCACCCAGGAAGAATATTTGTTGGCCTTAAAAGCCGTCAAATCCTTGGGGGACAGCGAATTCCCGGAAATTGCCCAAAACGCGAAGTCTTTGCTGGAAGTCACCCGCCAACGGTTTTCTCTGTGGGATATCACACCCGACCACATTCGAGATTTGGAACAGACCGGGGAAGTCCTCCGGACCTTGCCGTTGCATGCTCCTAGTTCCGGATATGTCTTGCAAATGGCCGTGCGGGAAGGCATGCATGTGACACCAGCTACGGAACTCTACACGTTAGCAGATTTATCGAGCGTGTGGGTCCTCGCAGATGTGTATGAATATGAAATTCCACTAGTTGAGCTAGGACAGGAAGCGACGATGACTCTGTCCTATTTCCCGGCTCAGGCCTTCACCGGCAAAGTGACCTATGTGTACCCCGTTCTGGAAACCAAAACTCGGACGGTGAAGGTTCGATTCGAGCTGCCCAATCCTGGATGGAAAATCAAACCCGGCATGTTTGCCAACGTGGACTTACAGATTCCTCGTGGCAAGCGACTCGTCGTTCCCACGACGGCGGTCCTTGATTCAGGAACGGAGCAACTCGTCTTTATTGATCAAGGCCAAGGGATGTTTGAGCCCCGTAAGGTCACGGTCGGCGTGCAGACCCGAGATGGGTACGAAATCGTCGACGGGATCACCACCGGGGAATTGGTGGTTACGAGGGGCAACTTCCTAGTGGATTCGGAAAGCAACCTGAAAGCCGCCACGGAGATGATGATGCCGGGGATGGAAATGGGAAAGAAAGAGAAGACGGAACAATCTGGTTCCATGCCGGGCATGCAACATTGAAGAAGGAATCCGTTTCGTGATTGAGAAAATCATCGAATACAGTGCGAGAAATCGATTTGTTGTCCTACTGCTGATCGTGTTTCTTGTTGCGTGGGGCGTCTGGGTCATGCGCGTGATGCCCTTGGATGCTATTCCAGATCTCTCCGATGTGCAAGTGATTATCTTCACGGAATGGCCAGGTCAGGCGCCGCAGCTCGTAGAAGATCAGGTGACCTATCCGATTGTCACGACGATGCTGGGAGCCCCCAAGGTTAAGGTGGTTCGGGGCTATTCCTTTTTTGGACTCTCCTTTATCTATGTCATTTTTGAGGATGGCACTGACATGTACTGGGCTCGAAGCCGCATTTTGGAGTACATGAATGAAGCGATGAAAGTCTTGCCTGACGGCATCACGCCCACGCTTGGCCCAGATGCCACCGGCGTGGGATGGGGCTTTGAATATGCCGTCGTTGATCCCATAGGTCAGTTAGATCTTGCAGAATTACGCACGCTGCAAGATTGGTATATCCGGTACTGGCTCAAGGCTGTCCCGGGCGTATCAGATGTGGCCAGCATTGGGGGATATGTACAGCAGTATCAGGTGAATGTAGAGCCCAATGCCATCCAAGCTTACAGCCTACCATTGGACAAAATCATGCACGCGATTCGCATGAGCAACAACGATGTGGGCGGTCGTGTGGTGGAATTCACTGGTCGGGAATACATGGTCTGGGGCCGGGGTTACGTCGAATCTGTGTCCGACCTCGAACAAGTGGCGGTGGGGACGGATGCGAACGGCACCCCCATCCTTCTCAAGGACATTGCGCGAGTGGAATTAGGGCCTGATCTTCGGAGAGGGCTCACCGAGCTGAATGGGACCGGTGAAGTGGTGGGTGGTATCGTCGTCGTCCGATTCGGGGAAAGCACCTTGGACGTCATTGAGCGCGTCAAGGCAAAGATCGAGGAGATCACTCCTGCTCTTCCGAAAGGCGTTGAAATCATTCCAACCTATGATCGATCGGATTTGATTCTCCGCTCGGTGGCGACACTCAAAGAAAAGCTAATTGAGGAAAGTATCATCGTGAGCCTGATTACCATCATTTTTCTCTTTCACGTTCGCAGTGCCTTGGTTGCAATTCTTACGCTGCCGTTAGCCATTCTCATGGCCATTACCGCCATGTACTACCTGGGTGTCAGCTCCAATATCATGTCCCTGGGTGGAATCGCTATTGCTATTGGCGCCATGGTGGATGGAGCGATTGTGATGGTGGAAAACGCGCATAAGAAACTGGAGCGAGGCGGAAACGATGCCGATCGGGTCAGCCTCATCATTGAGGCCGCCAAAGAAGTCGGCAAACCCCTCTTCTTTTCGCTTCTGATCATCACGGTGTCCTTCTTGCCGGTGTTTACTCTAGAAGCGCAGGAAGGACGGCTCTTTCGGCCCTTAGCGTATACGAAGACCTTTTCCATGGGGTTTGCGGCGCTACTGTCGATCACCGTAGTTCCGCTCTTGATGGTGCTCTTGGTGCGAGGCCGTATTGCGAGTGAAGATAGGAATCCCCTCGCTCGTGTGCTGACCACCGGGTATCGCCCCATCGCACGATTCGTCTTTCGTTTCCGAAAGACGATGGTCATCCTTGCCGTTCTCGGGCTGGTCGCCACGTGGCCCGTCTTTACGAAGTTGGGGTCAGAGTTTATGCCTCCTTTGTATGAAGGCACGTTGATGTACATGCCGGTGACGTTGCCAGGCGCTTCTATCACTGAGATGCAGCGAGCCCTTCAAGTCACGGATCGGATTATTGGGCAATTCCCCGAGGTGGAGAGTGTGTTTGGCAAAGCCGGTCGAGCCAGAACGGCGACCGATCCCGCACCACTCACTATGATCGAAACCATTATTAATCTCAAGCCCGAAGATCAATGGCGACCAGGGATGACCGTCGAGCGCTTGGAGAATGAGTTAGATGAGGCGCTTCAGATTCCCGGACTGGCCAATGCGTGGACCATGCCGATCAAAGGGCGGTTGGACATGCTCACGACAGGCATTCGCACCCCTCTCGGCATCAAAATTTTCGGCAGTGATTTGGATGAGATTCAGCGCATTGGAGGAGAATTGGAGAATGCTCTTCGAGATGTTCCGGGAACCAGAAATATTTTCGCTGAACGAACGGGGGAGGGGTACTACGTCTATTTTAAAGTGAAACGGGAGGAAATCGCTCGATATGGATTGATGGTCAGTGATGTGGAGCAAGTTATCCAATCCGCGATTGGAGGAACCAATATTTCGACGACCATCGAAGGACGAGAGCGGTTTCCGGTGAACCTCCGATACTCTCGTGCCTTTCGAAATACGCTAGAAGACCTCAAACGTGTGTTGGTCTCGACCTCGACCGGGCAACAGATTCCGATTACCCAACTGGCTGAGGTCAGTCTGGTGAAGGGTCCCACGGTCGTGAAAAGCGAAGGCTCGCTCTTAGTTGGGTATGTCTATGTCGACGTGGCTGGCCGTGACCTCGGCAGTTATGTGCAGGAAGCTCAACAAATCGTGGCCGAGCAAGTACCTATGCCTCAAGGCTATCACCTCAATTGGAGCGGGCAATATGAATATATGCAGCGAGCTAAAGCTCGTTTGATGTATGTGGTTCCTCTCACGATACTCATTGTGTTTCTCCTTCTGTATTTGAATTTTCAATCTATCGCGCGGAGCCTCATTGTCCTCCTGTCGGTCCCGTTTGCCGCGATCGGAGCCATCTGGTCACTGTACCTTCTCGAATATGACCTGAGCGTCGCCGTCTGGGTTGGGATTATTGCCTTGGTGGGAGTAGCTGCCGAGATCGGGATAATTATGATTGCCTATTTGGACCAGGCGTATGCACGAGGGCGCTCTGAAGGCCACCTGACGACGATGAAAGATTTGATCGATACCGTCGTGGAAGGCAGTGTGAAGCGAGTACGTCCGATCACCATGACGGTTGGGTCGACGATTGCCGGGTTGCTTCCCATTATGTGGACCCATGGCAGTGGGGCCGATGTCACGAAGCGGATTGCGGCTCCGATGATTGGAGGCATGGTGACGACTTTACTGCTCACGCTCCTTGTTCTACCAGCGATTTACATCATATGGCGAGGATGGGGGTTAAAAAAAGAATCGGCCATGCCAGAGTTGAAAGAACACGTAGCGACTGAACACCAAACATCGGAAGAAAGGAGTGGCGATTGATGATTCACAAGACGAGCACAGCTATCTTGATAGGGACGGCATTTTTATTCGCGGTGCTGGTGGCTGGAGGATGTGCCAGCCCATCGTCTTCCACCAAGGAAGCACCATTACCACCACCCGAGCACGCCAATTCTCTGGCCGCACAATTGATCATCAAAGGCAATCAACTGTTTGCTGAGCATCAGTGGACGGCAGCGATCGGAATATACGAAGAAGCCATCCAAGCCCAACCAGAACTTGCAGAAGCCCACTACAATTTGGGAGTGGTGCTCTATCGGAAAGGCCCTGTGGCGGCAGCGCGGCCTCACTTTATTGAAGCAGCCAATTTGGCACCGGGTCATCCCGTGATTTGGAATGCTCCCCCGTTTCGAAAATATGGCACGGTCGAATCAGCTTCTCCGGAACCCGCGACTGATGGGCACATGGGACATCAACATTAAGAGCAGAGATGAATCAGTTGACTTGTTCATTACCGACACTAATGCTGCTCGCTGTCGTGTTCTGGTCCGATCCCACACGGGATACCTAGACAAGGTAGTGGCTCTATTCCCCCTTAAGGAGAACGTACTGTGACAATGTTAGCCGAAGATGTACAAGCACAAATCGACAGATTCAATGCCGGTATCCAGGAACGCAATCCCGCTGAGTATGAATTTCACCAGGCTGTTCAGGAATTTACCGAGATGGTCATTCCCTATGTTCGATCACATCCGAAATATAGTGACGCACATATTCTGGAACGTATGACTGAGCCCGACCGGATTGTGATCTTCCGAGTATGCTGGGAAAACGATGAAGGAACCATCTGCTGCAACCGCGCTTGGCGTGTGCAATTCAATAATGCGATTGGTCCATATAAGGGTGGCATGCGCTTTCATCCCAATGTCACCCAGAGCGTGTTGAAATTTTTAGGCTTTGAACAAGTGTATAAAAATGCCTTAACCGGCTTGCCGATGGGGTGCCAAGGGCGGGAGTAACTTTAATCCTAAGGGCAAAAGCGACCGCGAAGTGATGCGTTTTTTCCAGTCGCTCATGACAGAACTGTCCCGTCATATCGGTGAGGATACCGATGTGCCTGCCGGCGACATCGGTGTTGGTGCCAGAGAGGTTAGCTATCTATTTGGGCAGTACAAACGCCTACAAAACCGTTTTGCAGGCGTTTTGACGGGAAAAGGGCTGGCTTTTGGCGGCAGCCTGATCCGCGCTGAGGCCACGGGCTACGGCGTGGTGTATTTCAGCAAACATATGTTGGCACGACGTCGTGAATCCCTTGCTCATAAAACCGCCCTCATTTCCGGTTCTGGGAACGTCGCGTTGTATTGTGCGGAAAAGTTGATCCAGGAAGGTGCCAAGGTATTGACCCTATCTGATTCCAGCGGATTTATCCATGACCCGGACGGTATTGACCAAAACAAACTGGCTTGGGTGATGGCCCTCAAACTGGAACGCCGAGGTCGGATCAGTGAATACACCGAACAATACCCGACAGCGACGTTTTATCCGGGCCAGCGTCCTTGGTTAGTCACGGCGGATTTAGCCTTCCCCTGTGCGACACAAAATGAACTGGATGGAGCAGACGCGAAGCAGTTGGTTACAAACGGCACTCAGCTCGTGGCTGAAGGTGCCAATATGCCTAGCACATTGGAGGCCGTCCATTATTTTCGTGAAACAGGTGTTTTGTTTGCGCCGGCCAAAGCGGCCAATGCGGGGGGCGTAGCGGTATCCGGTCTAGAACAAAGTCAAAATGCCCTTCGTCTCCCATGGACACGTGAAGACGTGGATCGACGGTTACAGGACATCATGGCACATATCCATCAAGAGTGCGTTCGGTACGGTGAGGAGAATGACAGGCATATAGACTACGTCCGAGGTGCCAACATTGGCGGTTTTGTGAAGGTGGCCGATGCCATGCTGGCGTACGGCATCGCATAGGCACATAGCAAGGTGGTTGCAGAATAGTAGGTTTCGGTGTTGCAGACAACTAAGACGATGGACTTGTTGGTGACGGGCAATGACGTCGACCTGTCCTGTCAAGTTGTGATTTTTAGATGTGAGCGGGAATGTTTCTTCCTTCCGCCATCGAGCTAATGACGTTTGGAAATTTGCATCCATCGGATAGATCTCTTTGTTTGATCAGACCGTGGTGGATCCCTCTCTTCGGGGAAAACTCTTTTTGAATTTTTTCTCTACAGATACTGTAATGGGATGAACGAAATACCGTCTTAGAAATGATTGAAAGAAGAGGGAGTGAGAGAAATATATCGGAAAACAAACGTCGATATCTCACAAAATGAAAACTTGGAGGATGAACATGGACAGTCACAACAACAAAATAACCCGTCGTGCGTTACTGAAACGCGTCGGTACGCTCGGGCTGACGATGGCCATGGTACGCCTTCTTCCATCCTATGTCTGGGCAAGCGCCGCGACGACAGGGGCGACATCGACATCACAGTTGGACGGAACGGTCATTGAGTTACTGATTGATGAGACTCCGTTTCGAATTGGGGAGCAAACCGGGATGGCGAAGACCATCAACGGCACGTTGCCGGGTCCTTTGATCCGCCTGCAGGAAGGCCAAACCATCACCTTCAACGTCATCAATCGTTTGAAGGAAGATACCTCGATTCATTGGCATGGCTTGATTCTTCCGCCAGACATGGATGGCGTGCCCGGCGTCAGCTTCGCTGGTATCAAACCGGCCTCAACTTTTACCTACCGCTACCCGGTTCGGCAAAGCGGCACCTACTGGTACCACAGCCACTCCGGATCGCAGGAGCAATTGGGCGTCTACGGGCCAATCATTATCGATCCGATGGAGCCGGAGCCGTTTCAGTACACCCGTGACTATGTGGTAGTGCTCTCGGATTGGACCTTCGAGTCGCCGGATGCGGTATTCGCCAATCTCAAAAAATTACCCAGCTACTATAACTTTCAGAAACGTGCTGCCCACGAGTTGTTTACCGACATAGGACGAAAGGGTTTGTGGCCCACACTCCAGAATTACTTGATGTGGGACGGGATGCGGATGGACCCGACGGACTTCGCGGACGTTACCGGTTACGCGTATACTTATTTGCTGAATGGTTTGTCACCCGCAAGCAACTGGACGGGACGCTTTCGTCCAGGCGACCGGGTTCGTCTGCGCGTCATCAATGCGGGCGCCATGACCTTCTTCGACGTCCGCCTGCCGGGTCTCCCTATGACGGTGGTACAAGCGGATGGACAAAACGTGCAGCCCGTCGTGGTGGACGAGTTTCGCATCGGACCGGCCGAAACCTACGATGTAATCGTCAATCCTACCGAGGATCGCGCCTACACTATATTTGCTGAGACGATGGATCGAAGCGGCTACGCACGCGGCACGTTGGCACCGCGCACAGATATGAGTGCTCCGCTTCCCGAACGTCGTCCGAGGCCGCTCCGTACCATGGCTGATATGGGCATGAGCATGGAAGGGATGACCATGACCGGCATGGACATGGGAGGTATGGACAAGAATTCTTCCGATGACGGAATCCCCTCGACCCACCAGCGAATGACCATGCCCGGGAAACAGGAAACACAAGATACACGGAACATGAACAAAATGTCAGATATTGCGATGGCTGATCCATATCACTCGACGATTCCTGGCGCCGAACCTGTCAGGCATGGCCCCGACGATCACGGAACCGGCAACCAATCCGTAGCGGAGTATTCGTGGAATCAAAGTGGTGAACCCGGGAGAGGACTGGAAGATAGCAATCGACGCGTGTTGGTGTACACCGATTTGAAAAGCCTTGCCCCCTATCCCGACCAACGGGCGCCACAACGGGAAATCGAACTCCACCTCACAGGCCACATGGAGCGCTATATGTGGTCGTTCGACGGGAAGAAGTTTTCGGAGGCCAAAGAGCCCATTCGTTTTCGGTATGGCGAGCGTCTGCGCCTGACCTTCGTAAACGACACCATGATGGAGCATCCCTTACATCTACACGGCATGTGGATGCACCTTGAGAACGGCACGGGTGCCTACCTGCCGCGTAAGCACACGGTGGTCGTCAAGCCGGCGGAACGACTCTCCGTTGCGATCACTGCGGACGCGCCAGGACGTTGGGCGTTTCACTGCCATTTGCTCCTTCATATGGAAGCGGGGATGTTCCGGATCGTCGAGGTGACTGACAGGGAAACGGAGATGCGATCATGAGCGCGCCCATTCGAACCGTTCTTTTGCTGGCCTTGCTAAGTTTCCTGAGCGTGGGACTCGATGCGGTGGTTGCTTCCGCCCAGACGATCCCCCTGGCATCGACCTCCTTGGGGATACCTACTCACACGACTCCCACGATGTATGCAGAGATGCAGCCGGGGACACCATCGGGTGCATCCACAGACAAGGCAGAAACATTTCCACATGTATCCCCCCCACTTGACTGGCCCAGTCCGGTCGACGATGAGCAGAACCACTTCTTTTTTCTCGCTGACGTCCTTGAATACCGTCCGAAAACAGGCGGGTCAGGAAGTGGCAACGACTACCGATGGGACATCGAAGGCTGGTACGGCGGGGACTACAACCGCCTCTGGTTTAAAAGCGAGGGGCAGCAGAACAGCGCCTTTAAAGCGGATTACGACGTTGATTCTCAACTACTCTACGGACGTTTCTTTCAACAATATTACGACTTTCAAGTCGGCGGTCGCCTCGAAACGCAGTCGTTTGAGGATCGTAATGTGACACGGGGGCTGGCGGTGATCGGACTACAAGGACTGGTTCCCTATAACTACGAAGTCGAGTCCGCTCTTTTCGTGAGTCATCGCGGCCACGTGTCCGCGCGCTTAACGGGGACCAAAGACCTGTTCTTGAGTCAACGACTGATCCTCCAGCTTCGCTTTGAAACCAACGCGGCCATACAACGCGTCAAAAAATTCACGACCGGCTCTGGGCTCAACAACGTCGAAGGGGGCGCGCGCCTGCGCTATGAAATTCGACGGGAGTTTGCCCCCTACGTGGGAGTTTCCCTGGACAGAAGTTTTGGCGAGACCGCGACACTCGTACGGCAGGAGGACGGAGACACGAGTCAGATTCGATTCGTGGTGGGAGTCCGGCTATGGTTCTAAATGCGAAAAAAAGGTCCTATCGAGTGTTTTTATCTATGGCTGCTACGGAGACTGTAATGCGACGAAGGCAATACCGTCTTAGAAATGATTGAATCTGCTAAAAACCAAAAATCTTTGAGCACGTCAAGCTAGGAAGGAAAGGGAGGCGTATGATCAGTCGACTGCTGAAGTATATGAGGTTGACGGGAATGAGTGCTGTCCTCACCGTCGTGCTGACGGCCTGCGGCGACTCGGCACCGTCCACAAAGGTCTCCTTGTTTGACCGGGCGTTGGTGGATCCCTCTCTTCGGGAAGAACTCATTGAACGAGGGGCTGCCGATAACGAATTTGTTCATCAGATTTTAGAAAAAGTCAGCCTGAGTCCGGGTGGAAATCAACAACTCTCTGAAATCCTTGCGGCACATTTCGAACACCACCCTGAAACAGGCAAAGCAGTATTCAGAAGACTGAAAACCCAAGAGCAATTTCAGCAGTGGCTCATTGAAGAATTGAAAGGCATATAGGATTATCTTTTAGTGAAAGTGACTAGTTGTTCCAACCCCCCGTTGCAACTGAATCGACAAGGGAGAGTCAAATGAAACGAGCTTCGACATGGTTTCTTATTGTGTTCTTTTTCGCTATGACCTTCGTTGTAGGCTGTGTTTCGAGTCAACCGAAAGAATTGGTGGAACGCCACGATCACCCTGGTTTGAAAGTATGGTACCTGGTAGAAGCGGCTACGTTGCGGGGAAAGGCAGAAGAGATGCGCCAAATGGCTGATGAATACAAGAGACAACAGACCAACCCAGGCTTTCCCTCTGTCTTAGCCCGACATTGTGAAAACTTAGTTAAGCGCTACACGAAAGCCGCCGAAGACGCCGAAGCCTTGGCCAAAGTTCATGCCAAGCATCCATTAAGTGGCCCAGGAAATCCCCAGGCGCCAGAAGGAGCTAAGCTATTTTCTTTTTAAAAGGAGGAAATACCTATGAGACTTTTTAACACTCTTCTTGATCGTACAAGGATCTTCAGATCTACAATCGTTTTGTTCATGCTTTTAGGTGTCACGCCACTTTTACCGGTATATAGTCAAAACACAACTAGTACCCAACAACATCATAAAAATCGGGATGCCGATCCTTCGATGACGATTAGTCAACAATTGGTAGACTTGCGGGGTACGATTGCCCGTCTGGAAGCCGTGTTGGAGCAAGATCACCGAGGATCGGTGCCTCTGGTGAAAACTCAGATGGGCATGGGCCCAATGGGGTGTGGAGAAGGAGGATGTGGCCCAGCCGGCTCGCGTATGAAAACTGGAAAAATGAGCAGCATGAAAAAAGGCGACAGGGGCATGATGGGGAAGATGGGGAAGATGGGGAAGATGGGAAAAGGCAGAATGCAGAGGAGAGCGATGTCCCGGTCAGCGCTTCCTGGCTTTCCTGGTGCCTCTCATCTCTATCACATTGGCGAAACCGACTTTTTCCTTGATCACCAGGAACACGTTACTCTCGCGCCGCAGCAGGAGTTGACCATCAACCAAATCAAAGAACATGCCCTGCTCACTCAGGCGAACTTTGATCGTCAGGTTGAGCAAGCCGAGCAAGAGCTGTGGGTCTTGACCAGTTCAGATGAACCTGAAACCCAGCAAATCGAGGCAAAAGTCCGGCAAATCGAAAAATTGAAGGGTGATCAACGACTCGCCTTTATACGCGCCGTGGGTGAGGCTGCGAAAGTGTTAACTGAGCAGCAACGGAAATTTTTGACTGGAACAGGACCTCCACAATCGAAATTACAAGAGCCCGAACAGAAATAATGTTACGAAACCATGAAAGGAGCACGTACCATGCTTAGTTCACGACAAATCTTTCTAGTTGTACTTGTCTGTTTGACTGTGGGGTCTTCTTCGTTGAGCTTCGGAGAAAACAAGTCGCACTCCACAGGCCAGGTGTCGCCAGAGTTGCGGAAGGACATGGCAGATATGTACCAGAAGATGGCGGACTGTTTGAGAACCGACAAGTCTCTTTCTCTTCAAGAATGTCAGCGCAAGGTCGCGAACGATTGTCCTGTGATCGCAAAGACCGGACAATGTCCAATTCTTGAGGGCATGGGGCTGATGCGAGGTTCTCGTGGAATGCATCAAGAGGGAATGGGATCCATGCGAGGACCTCATAAAATGCGCTAGAAAATGCTAGGGGCAACACTATACCCGATTGAGCGAATGGAATCTAATCGGGATTACACACCCGAAAGGTTATCGTCCTCGAAGAGTCCTTTCTTCAAGTTGTAAAAGGAGCAGCGTCGTGTCAACTGCCAAAACGAATTCGGTTGGGTTTCGTTACGACTTTGACACCATGAACAGCATAATCGAGGTTGCATTGCTATGACAGACGGCTCTTTCCAAAGAACTCCTGCCAGATGGTTTCTCGGGGTGGCCGTCATGACCGTGTGGCTTCTGGTATTGACTGACCCGGGTTACTCCCAAATCTCGCCTAAGGAACATGCCAGCCATCATCCAAATCAAGGCAACAGCTCAAGCGGAGTAGCAGGCGGGCAAAGACAAGAGGGCGGTCCCGGTAGCCTGGGCGGCGGTCCTCCTGGAGGGAAGGGCGGAAGCCCAGGTGGCATGATGGGGGGCGACATGGACAAAATGATGGAGAAAATGGGTGCGCCCAAACCCAAAGCCCTATACCCCACCCTCATGAGTCTTCCTGATTTGCCGTTTGAACAACGTGCCGAGGTACAACAGCAGGCGCATGAACGCATGAAGCAAGGAACAGCCCTGATGGCGGAGGGGCTGAAATCTTTATCCCAGTCGGCCCCCACAAACGATTTTTTAGCCATGCAAGAGGCCACGAGGAAGTTGCATGAGGGGCTGTCCCAATTCGAAAGTGGTCTGGCGGCCCATCGCGCATTGGCAGAAGGCACGTTACCGCGCAATGTCGCCCTGCAATGGTTCAAGCAGGAAATGAACCTGCTTCCTCCAAGGGAGGGCAAGCAGGCCCATGGGATTTTTGGACTGTCATGGTTTCATTTCTCTGTGATGCTGCTCCTTATCGGGTTTGCCGTGACTATGTTATTTCTCTACTTTTTCAAAATACGCCGCGCGGCCGCGCTACTCAATCGGCTTGCTGAAGATGCCGGCCCGGTGAATTCTCCACAAGCCGCTGCTCCTGAGAAACCAGCTGTCACTGCCGCCGTAGAAGGGAAACCATCGGACGGAGAAGGTTCACCATCAAATTCCCCAGCAACATCCGCCCGTCCGCCCACGTCACAAGAGGTGAAAAGTCCGGCAACGGCTTCTGCCGAATGCTGCGATGACTCATCGGACGTGTGTGCAACCGAGGAGCACGGCTCAACGGATCGACCCGATCTCTCGAAGGGACTCTTACCTATCGCCAAGAAGAAACTCTGCAGACTTCGAGTTTCCCAAATCTATCAGGAGACCCAGGATGTCAAGACTTTCCGACTCGTATCGTGTCATGGAGGTGGCATCCCTTTCAGTTATTTGCCTGGTCAATTTCTTACGCTAACTATGCCGATCGGCGACAAGCCGATTCGGCGGAGCTATACGATTTCATCTTCCCCGACCCAAGGATACTACTGCGAGATCACCGTGAAGCGGGAAGAACAAGGCGCTGGATCCCGCTACCTGCACGATGTCGTCAAAGTCGGCGATACCCTTGAGGTTCAGGCCCCGAGCGGGAAATTTGTCTTTACCGGGACCGAGGCGGATAGCATCGTGCTCATCTCTGGTGGCGTGGGCATCACTCCGATGATGAGTATCACACGTGCATTGACTGACATGGGCTGGAATGGTGATATCTATTTCATCGCGGCATACCGTGATCTTGATCACTTTATCTTTGAATCTGAATTGAAACGACTTCAAGCACGTCATCCAAACTTACATGTTTTTATTGCCATGAGCAATCTGGAAAAGGACACCGATGGCTACCATCGCGGGCGGATTACCAAGGATTTACTTGCGCAGTGGGTACTCGACCTTGCGTCGAAGTGGATTCACCTTTGTGGCCCCATACCGATGATGGATGCTGTCAAGCAGATGCTGACCGAGTTAGGAGTACCTGGGGAGAAAATTCACACCGAAAACTTTGGCTCACAGCAGAAACCACAGGCCAGGGCTGTAGAACGCGAGAAGACACTAAAAGCGACGCCGGTCGAGAAGGCTGGGACAGTCACGTTTCAGACATCGGGCAAATCGACGGAACTCCTGCCCGACGAAACCGTGCTGGAGGCGTCGGAACGAGTCGACGTTAATATCGACTATTCCTGTCGGACCGGCTCGTGCGGAGTGTGCAAGGTCAAACTTTTGTCAGGATCAGTGACCATGGAAGTCGAGGACGGCCTGGATCCGGACGAGAAAGTCGCGGGGATGATTCTGGCTTGTCAGGCCAAATCCACCGGAAACGTTACGGTCGATGTTTAGAGAAGTTGAAAACTCATGAAGGAACGTGAAGCAGTAATCATTACCGGTCTAGTGCTTTTTCTTTCCCTTTTCTGGCTCGGCTTTCTTGTCCACCGATCGCCACGTTTTGCCGGGAGTTTGTGGGGAGGGGTGCTGGGCGTCAGCGGGGCGATGCTGATGCTTGTTCCCCTGGCATATCTGGTCGTCAAACGAGTGAAATCGCTCAAACAGGCAGTGACTCGACGTGTGTCGATGCGCACGCTGCTCGCAGGGCATATCTATGCCGGTGTTTTAGGACCGATCTTAGTATTAGTCCATACAGGGCATAAGTTTGAAAGTCCATTGGGTATTGCCTTAACCAGCATGACAATCATCGTCGTGTTGAGTGGATTCATCGGTCGCTACCTCATGGGTCGGATCTCTCAAGAAATTAAAGAAAAACGATCCATTCTTGATGGGCTAAACTCCTCATACCAGGAAACGCTCGAACGGCTGCGAACCTGCTGCGCGGCTAAATCGGTCCAACTTCAACCCTTTACCGGCTTTTTTTCGCGACTGTTGGGAAGACCTTTTTTCAGCATGCAGGAACAAGAGATGGATACGATGTCTATCGGTCTCCGTGCAGTTCGGCTTTCTGATGCGATTGCGGACCTGGAATACGCGATCAGGACGCACGACACCATCAAACACGTGTTTTCCTTGTGGCTGAAGATTCACATCACCTTATCCATGGTGCTGTATGCGCTTCTCGCCCTCCATGTTTGGGCAGCCGTTCACTTTGGATTGCGATGGTTTTCATGATGAAGATCGGGTAGTGATCTATGGGTAAGTTTCGAATCGTGGCATTAACGCTCCTTACGATCTTAGGGGGATTGGGCCTTGTCTATTCCAGCGTTGGATCTCCGATGGCTGCGAACACCTGGCAGCGATTGGTCAATCCAGGCGAATTATCCGTCGTTCATGCTTCTCTAGAACAGAACTGTGCAGCCTGCCATACCGCGGTCATGGGCGTCGAGGCGACAAAGTGCATTCTCTGTCATGCCAATGAAGAATCTCTCTTACAGCGTCAGCCGACGGCCTTTCACGCCGACGTCCAGGAATGTCGATCTTGCCATCTCGAACATCAAGGGCACGTTCGAAATCCGACGAATATGGATCACCTGGCTCTGGCCACGATCGGCTTGTTCACCCTTCCGAGTGACGAAGATTCTCTTGGCATGGCAGGGGGGGTGCGCTGGAATCTAATGAACTGGCTCGAGCATTCAGATAGTCTACTCGCTTCACCCCTTACCAACCGTCACATTGCACCAAAAGAAGCCATTTTGAACTGTGCGATTTGTCACAAAAACGATGATCGACATTTTGATCTCTTTGGCCAGGATTGCGCTCTGTGCCATGCCACACGGGCTTGGACTCTTCCAGAATTCCAACACCCTCCCGATGACTCAATGGATTGCGCCCACTGCCACCAAGCACCGCCCAGCCATTATATGATGCATTTCACCATGATTTCACAAAGGGTGGCTGGGCAACCACGGGCCCGAGTGGATCAGTGTTTTCTATGCCATCAGACGACCTCATGGCCGGATATAAAAAGGGCGGGGATGTATAAACATCATTAAAGAGATGGACGTAAAGGAGATGAGGAGAAAGTTTTTGTGCATGAGATTCGTCCAAGATGAACAACATGTGTATGGCAAGAAAAGACCGACACAAAATTGCTGCACGAATGCAGGTTCCTGAAGCCGAGTATCGAAAAAATAGGTGCAACTAACACGTAACACACTTGCAAGGAGACGGCTATGAAAATCCTGAAACACGGCTGTTGGAAGAGAGCGTTCCTCCCAATATCGCTAGGTACGGCGCTCGTGGTGCTGGCTGGGGTCGTGCCGGTGATCTTGGACGTCGATAATGGGGAAGCTGCTCGCCCGGCTGGAGTGTACGGAAAGGATTGGGGAGATCCAAAAGGTGAAGAATGCGTCCTTTGTCATCGCAAGCATACACCCGGGCTTAATGAAGAATGGAATAAGAGTATGCACGGTCAAAGAGGCGTGAATTGCCTGGATTGTCACAAAGCCGATGGAAAGGATAAAGATAGCTTCCGGCACAAGGGACAATTGATCTCGGTTATCGTTACCCCAAAGGATTGTGCCCGCTGTCATACCAAGGAATTCGAGGAGATGGATGGCTCCCACCACTCCAAAGGAGGTCAGATTCTGGCATCATTGGATAACCTGCTAGGCGAAGTCGTCGGCGGTCCGGCTGCGGTGAACGCGGGATGTAAGCAGTGTCATGGTTCGGTCATTGAGATCGGTGAAAACGGGAAACCTCTTCCGACCACTTGGCCAAATACCGGCATTGGTCGGATTAACCCAGACGGATCCCTGGGTTCCTGTACCGCCTGTCATGGGCGACACCGGTTTTCTAAAGCTCAAGCCCGGACGCCTGATACCTGTGGGAAGTGTCACGTAGGTCCGGATCACCCTCAGATTGAAGTCTACAATGAATCCAAGCATGGAATCCTTTACCACGCCAAGGTTGGTGAGATGAACCTCGAGTCTGATAAATGGGAAGCTGGCGTAGACTATTCGGCCGCCCCCACTTGCGCTACATGTCATATGAGTGCCGGAGGTGGAGAAACATCCACGCATAATGTCGGCGAGCGAATCTCGTGGACTCTGCGTCCGCCGATCTCTGTAAAGAACAACCTTGTGAAGTTGAAGAACGGAGATGAATTCGATGTCCCGGAAGGCAAGCCATTACCGAAGGTCGGCTCAAAGGCAAAAGGCTCCAAAGTGACCGAGGTACTCACCTGGAAAGAACGCCGTCTTAAAATGCAGAACGTCTGTACTGCCTGCCACACGGATTCCGTCATTCTTGGGCATTACAACCAGTTCGATAAGGTCGTCGATCTGTACAACGAGAAATTCGCCAAACCCATTGCGGCAGTCATGAGTGATTTGAAGAAGTCAGGAAAGATTACCAAAAGTCCATTCGACGAAAAGATCGAGTGGATTTGGTGGGAGATCTGGCATCATGAGGGTCGTCGAGCTCGACATGGTGCTTCCATGAATGGCCCAGACTATACCTGGTGGCATGGGATTTATGAAGTTGCCAAGCACACGTATTTCGAGTTCATCCCAGAATTGGAGAAAGTTGCGGGTAAAAAAGACGCAAAGGAGTTGCTCGACAAGCACTTTAAACCTATTGCAGGTCACAGCTGGTACTTTGAAGGGATGAATCCCGCCCAACTTGAGGCAGTTCGAAAAGGCTTTGAAGCCCGCTACGGGAAAGGTTCCTTGAAATAAATACCTTCGAGACTTGGAAATTCGCTTCGAGTTATCGACATGATACTGAAAGTATGGAAATGGTTTTGGAGTACAACCAGCAAGTATACCTGGGGAGCCATCTTCGTCGTAGGCGGGATCGCGGGGGTTATCTTTTGGGGTGGATTCAATACCGCCATTGAGTTATCGAATTCGCTCTATTTTTGTGGCAACGTCTGCCATGAAATGAATGACTACGTCATTCCGGAATATCAGAAATCCATTCACTACCAGAACGCAGCGGGTGTGCGCGCAATCTGCTCAGATTGTCATGTCCCCAAAGAATGGGGACCGAAGGTAATCCGGAAGATTAAGGCTACCGGCGAGCTTTGGGGCAAAATTACCGGTTCCATCAACACGAGGGAAAAATTCGAGGCCAAGCGTGAAAAACTCGCCATGCTCGTGTGGCTCGAAATGAAGGAAAACGATTCCCAGGAATGCAGGAACTGCCATTCGTATGAGGCGATGGATTGGCACGCCCAGTCGCTTGTTGCGCAGCGTGATATGCGAAAAGCCATGAAGGAAGGTAAGACCTGCATCGACTGTCATAAGGGGATCGCTCATAAGCTACCCGAAGGCTATGACGAGGACACGCCAATTTATGACGATGACTTGTAGGAATGCTAAGGCCGTCTGCCATGTGTGCGTTGACGGCGGGTCAATTCGGAACAAACCTTGGTAGGGGCTAACAATGCATATGTAGAAATTTGCGGCACACAGCATTTTCCAAATGGGGAAGGAAGCCACATGTCTGAATGTTATGTAAGTCAATCATTATCTTTAACATACTGATCTCTTTTCATTTTGTGGTGGCATTTTTTTTGCTTAACCAATTGACATTCTGATTATCATCTTCCTCCTCTTATTAAAGTAACCAAACAAGAAATTCCAATGAATCCTCATACGAGACAGGTTAAATTACTCCTTACCTACCTATTACTCTTTACCTTTTCGGTATGCGGGTTGGGAGGCTTGTTTTGCGCAATGCCAGCCTCCGCAACCGACGCACACCATTCTCAATCAACTTCTCACCATCCATCCTCCCAAGATGGGGAGTGTCCGGATCAGTTCAAAAACGCTAAAAAGCAGTCCGAGCGATTCTCCGTTGTCCTCGTTCAAGTTGAAAATCTGGAAAACCTCGGAATGGGGATTGACTCATTCCAATCTCGTATCTCTAAACATTTTTTCAAAGAGGGCACGATCATTCCCTCTACCTATCCTCCTCCGTTCCTTCTCTTCTCCGTTCTTCTAAACTAAGCCCCCTTACAACCTAAGTGTCTAAAAGGTCAGAAACCTTTTGTGTTTCTGCGTTCATAACTACGGCATGAACGGGTTTGAAGTTCCATCAGAGGAAGGAGTTCCTGACAGACAAACAGAGCGAATTATCATTAATGGGAATTGAACCATAAGGAATGCGACCACTCTACGGAATAACGGTCACAAAAGATGGATCTCAGGATGACTAGCAATAAAATGACATCAAAATTCTCAACACGTTCAGGCCCCTCAAAATTGGAACCAATTGTAAGGACGGCTCTTGTTCAGAATCGCAAAAAATTCCTGCAATTTCTCAACCTGCGGGTAGGAAACATGGACATTGCTGAAGAAATACTTCAGCAATTTTGCATGAGAGCCCTCAATAAGGGAGGCGCTCTCAAAAATCCTGAGAGTGTGGTGGCTTGGTTGTATCGTGTGCTGAACAGCACGTTGACAGACTTTTTTCGTCGTGAAGCAAAGAGACATAAAGAGGAGGGCGAATTTGCCCGTCTGGAACTCAAGCAGGTTCAAGAATTGGACATAAACCCTGTAACAGTCTGTGCGTGCATCTATGAGCTCATTCCGACTCTCAAAGCTGAGTATTCAGAAATTTTTCAACGAATTGATCTTAGGGGGGAATCACATGCAAAGGTCGCGAGTGATCTGAGAATCACCGGCAATCTTGTGCGAGTTCGGTTACATCGGGCTCGACGGGCACTCAAGGAAGCCTTACTGATGTCTTGTTGTAAAACCTGCCATGAGCACGGCTTTATGCATTGCGAATGTACGCACGGGGCAAAAGACCATTGAGCCTGGATTCAATCACCGGTGAGGCGGTGAGGCATTTCCCGTCATTCCTATGATTGGTTTTTCTGAAAAGGAGTTGGAAGCCTTCTGTATGGCACAAGGGAGTAACATTGATGTATGGCCCAACAGATAAAGTCAGGTGCTTGCGTAGGCTGAGGGCAGGAACATTTGAAGGCGGGATTAGGGTTTGTGCATCTGTTCATAAACAAGGATTCTATCGTGAAGCAGGGAGGAAGCTGATGAAGAACCTCCATAAACCTTGGTCAGTGGAGTTCGTATTCCGAAAATACTCAAGATTTTTCACCGGTGCATAAAATTTCCATGAATCCTCCAACGGTACAGAATAAATTAGTTCTTACTTATTTTTTACTCTTCACCTTTTTGGTCTGCGGGGTGGAGGGCTTATTTTGCCCAATGCCAGCCTCCGCAACCGACACACACCACTCTCAACCAGCATCTCACCATTCGTCATCCCAAACTGGTGAGTGTCCGGATCAGCTCAAAAACTCTGAAAAAGAGTCTAAGCGATTACCCGTTGCCCTTCTTCAGGTTGAAAAGCTGGAAAACCTCGGAAGTTGGCTCGACCTGTTCCTATCTTGTATCACTAAACGATATTTCAAAGAGAGCACGCTCACACCTTCCTCCTATCCTCTTCTGTTCCTTCGCTTCTCTGTGCTTCTAAATTGAGTTCCTTCACCGTTTAGGTATCTCAGAATCCAGAAGCACGATTTCTTTCTGGGTTCATAGCAGCGGTGTATTTATTTATTCAATTTTAGGGGGCAGGACATGAGAACAAACTCATACGAAGGTTTACCCAGAGAAGAATTGTGCCGAGTGCGGCATACCATGAACGGAACATCGATTATCGATAGCGGATTGAAAGAAAGAAAGGCCCTTGTGGAAGCGGCACTGATTCAGAATCGCAAACAGTTTCTGTCTTTTCTCCACCGACGGGCAGGGAGCTTGGATTTTGTCGAAGACATCTTTCAGCAATTCTGTCTTCGTGCCCTCACCAATAGCGCAACCCTAAGAAATCCAGAAAGGGTCGTCGCGTGGCTCTATCGGATTCTCCATAGCACGTTGGCCGATTTTTTTCGAAGTGAAAACCGACGGCAACGTGACGAGTCAGCATACACCCAATATCAGACCGAACAGGGTGGTACCAAGGAGAATGATCCAGAGAAAATTTGCGCCTGTTTTATAAAGGTTTTGCCTACGCTCCAGCCCCGGTATTTTCGCATGCTGGAGCGAATCGATCTGCGTGGAGAATCACGCGAAGAAGTCGCAAGGGATTTGGGCGTTACGAGCAACCTCGTACGAGTGCGTTTGCATCGGGCGCGGCGGGCTCTTAAGGATGCACTCCTGGACTCATGCCAGGCTTGCTGTCATGAACAGAGATTCATGGACTGCGATTGTGTTGGAGGAGAAGAGGTGCACGGCATCAGTCGAAATCACAGCAACTGTAATGCGGTGAGATCTTTAACGTCTTATAAGAGGAGGACAGGATGATCTAGAGGTGGGAATAGGCCTTTTTCATCCATTCATGAACACGGATAGTATCGTGAAACAGGGAGGGATCTGATGAATACTCCAAATAAACCTTGGGCAATTGTTCTGGCGGGAGGTGAAGGAGAGCGAGTGAGGCCACTAGTGCAATCCTGGTTGGGACGGCACAGGCCCAAACAATATTGTACGTTTGTGGGAACCCGTTCGATGTTTCAGCATACGCTCCACCGTGCAGCCAAACTGACGACTCCCGACCGGATGGTGACCGTCGTAGCTCATGGACATGGAAACGAACCCTGGACACAGTTTGACGGAATTTCGGGGATACAAGTCCTGCGTCAACCGCTGAACTGTGACACGGCTGCGGGAATATTTCTTCCTCTCGCCTACATCCGTGCAAGAGATCCGAAGGCGACGGTGGTTCTTTACCCGTCCGACCACTTTGTGCATCCCGAAGACCGGTTTTTGAAAGTGGTTCAGTATGCCGTGAAGACTGCAGAGCAAACACCCTGGCGCTTGGTTCTGCTTGGTGTACAACCGGATAGTCTCGAGTTGGAATATGGTTGGATTCAGCCAGGGTCAATGCTCGATCAGTCAAGCTCCTACCAGGTGCGGGCCGTACGGGCATTTTTGGAAAAACCAAATGTCATGCAAGCCAGTCGAGCGATGGCTGAGGGGGCTGTGTGGAACACACTTATCCTGGCTGCGAAATTGTCGAAGCTGTGGGACCTCGGCTGTCACTGTTTTCCTGAGATGATGCCGCTTTTTCAGCGGCTCAGCGAGGCGATAGGAGGTCCGGAAGAAGGGAAGGTTTTGAATGCCATCTATGAGGTCATACCTGCCAGAAACTTTTCCTCGGGGTTGCTTCAACAGGTTCCAGAACATGTTGCCGTGATGCAAATGAACGGAATCCTTTGGAGCGACTGGGGAAAGCCGGAACGAATTGTCCAGACCTTGCAGAAAATTGACAAACAACCCGCATTCCCTTTGAGCCTTCTTTCAGGTCTGCCGCAAGTACATGCGAGTGAATTAAAAGTTGCTCCCTTATGTGTTGCAGGTGAAAAGAAAATCACAGTTTAAGGAAACAGAGAACCCAAGAAGGAGGTGCATCATGGTAAAGCAGCAACTATTCAAGAAAAAAGGTCGTGACGTGGAAGTGTCAGAGACAACCCAAGGTAGTCAAGAAATACCGGAGGTTGACGATCTTCGAGCCTGCATCGCCTGTCGGGCCCATGAGCTTTTTGAGCAAGGGGGCTGTTGCCATGGACATGACCTTGATCATTGGCTGCAAGCGGAGCAAGAGATTCTAGGCAGCAAATCTTAAAGAGTTCCCGTGTTAGTGCGGTAAAGAGAAATAGAAATTGGCATGACATGAATACGCGCCAGAAATGTGGAGCACAACCGAGAAGCGTTTGTGTTGAAAATTATGAATTAACTCACTGTGGGAAATTGCAGACGAAAAGTGACGCATGCTGACAGCTAGGATCAGGGGATGCCCAAGTGAAGGCGGGTAAGAATATCTTAATGGTTTGTGAATAGGCATGGGGACTAATTCAAATAATGAACTTGTTCAAGCTTACAGCACAAAGGCTATTACCGGTACCAGTTCAAAATCTGCTCAGGGGTCGACTGCCAACCTGGAAACGCTGGCGGACTGCTTGCTGGCTACGGCTTGGGAAGACTGAACCCCTCAGACGGGATTTCGGTGCAGAGGATGGGCAACCCATTGACCGGTATTATATCGAGCAGTTTCTGTCTCAATATGCGACAGATATCCATGGACACGTGCTTGAAGTCGGTGACAATGACTATACCCGGCGATTTGGCAGTGATCGGGTTACCCATTCCGATGTGCTTCATGTTAGTCCGGATCACCTCAAGGCTACGATCATTGGCGACTTAACGTCTGCAGATCACATTCCTTCGGAGACTTTTGATTGTATCATTCTGACCCAGACTCTCCAGTACCCGTACCACATCTTAAAAGCCATTCGGACCTGTTACCGCATTCTTAAATCAGGAGGGGTCATTCTGGTGACCTTACCGGGCATTCAACAGATCGATCGTGAAGATATGGAAGCTTACGGTGAATATTGGCGGTTTACGACGTTATCGGCACATCGACTCTTCACGGAGTACTTTCCTGATGACTGTGTCACGGTCCAGTCATACGGCAATGTATTGGCCGCAATGGCTTTTCTGTACGGGGTTGTCACGGAGGAATTGAAGCCACATCAGCTCGATCTACAAGATAGAGACTACGAAATGACCATCACCGTCAGGGCTGTAAAGCCGTTCGAGAAATAATTGTGAAGTTGCGCGGAATAGGGTGTTGCAAACGAGGAGTCAGATAGGTAGCAGCCGTACTTGAATTGAGGGACATCATCTTCAGGTATGACAGAGTGCGGGGGACTCAGTTGATCTTTGAGGCTTGTGTAGGGAGGCCTGGGATGCCGTGGAAAAGAAATTTTCGCGGAACCTATGAATGAGAGAAAAAGGAAAAGGACCTGGTTAGCTATGAGTCTGAAGAGGAATTCAATGAAGGAAATCTCATGGACGCTTCTGAAGAAAAAGGGCGACGGACGTTTCTTGGGTGGGTGACTGGTGTCGCCCGGAGTAAATCGTTGAGACGCTTCGCGAAAGGGGGAAAGAACTTGCATTTTTACACGATGGTATCTCCGTTCACACCAATGCTCCCGAGTTCGCTGGTGATTCCGGAAATATGGAACTGACAAACTGACAATAAATCGGGAGCCGGTAAAGAGAGATTGGTTGATTGCTGTTCATGATATGACTGTATTCGAGAGATCAAAGTTGGCTGCACACGATTCTGAATTCTATGCACCCCTCAGTGACTATGCGATGATTGGCGATTGCCATGGCGCAGCATTCGTTTCGCGCGATGGCAGTGTGGATTGGTGCTGTCTCGGCCGGTTTGATGTGGACCCCGTTTTTTGCCGTATTCTAGATGCTGCAAAGGGAGGCTATCTATCGATTCAACCTACGGTTCCCTATGAGGTTACGCGAACCTACCTAGCCGGAACCAATATTCTGCGTACTGTCTTCATAACGCCAAAAGGAAAAATCGCTGTCACGGACTTCATGCCAGTGGGGCGAAAATCCGGAGCAGGAACCCACGACTACGTGACGCTCACCGCCCCGTTTTGGTTGGTGCGTGTGGTTGAAAGTCTTGAAGGCACGACCAAGATCCGGGTCACTTACCGACCAACACCAGACTTTGTACGTTGCACTGGGAATCTTACGGCTTCCCCTGGGGGTGTATCTATAGAGAATGGCCCCTACTTTTATGGTGACGGTGAATTTACCGTTGGGGATGAGGGGGCAGAGACCATCATTGAACTTTGTGCTGGAGAAAGGAAATTCTTTATTGTCAGTGGAGAACCAATCAAAGACGATAGACATTATCTTCCTGCTCGCGCTCAACATCTTTTCAAGATTACTAAGAAGTTCTGGGAAGAATGGTCGTCCTACTGTCAGTATTCAGGTCCCTATCTCGAACGGATCCAACGCTGCGCCCTGCTACTTAAGCTTCTGACCTATGCGCCAACGGGCAGCATCGTGAGTGCTCCGACAACCTCTCTACCCGACATGACCAGTGGCAAGAGGAACTGGGACGCTCGCCGTTGTTGGCTGCAGGATGCGACATTGACCCACTACGTCCTCTCGACGCTCGGTTATGGCGGTGAAGCGAGTCGGTTCTCACAGTTTCTGGCACGCTGTTGTGTAGAAAATCACCCCCAAGTTCCAGTTTCGTGTGGAATCGATGGCGATGCGACGGCGAAGGAAGAACATCTCGATCATCTTGAGGGATATCGTGGGGGGCTTCCGGACCGCACTGGGGACGGTGTTGTCGCTCAGCCTCAGCTTCACGTGTATGGAGAAGTACTAGACTGGGCTTGTCTCGCCCAATCTCTGGGAATGCAGATCGATGGCGGTGGACTGGCATTACTCGATTCATTGGCTGATGTCGTTGCCATGAATTGGATGGAACCTGACCGAAAGATTCGGTCTATGCCCGGACCACCTCGGCAACTTGTATCCAGCAAGATTATGAGTTGGGTGGCGATGGACCGGGCAATCCGCATGTTTGGCGATCATGGAGGACGAGGTGAGATCCGCGAGGCCATTCGGAAGGCGGTTCTCACTTGGGGGGTCGATCCCGAGCATGGTTATCTTCGACAAACGTTTGAAGGACCAGAAACCGATACTGAAGCCCTCCGTGCACCATTGATGGGTTTTCCCCTTCCTCGCTCTACCTTTGAACGCACCGTCAACATGATAACAGGGACTCTACAAAGCACAGACCTGCTCAAGGACTCTGGCAAAGAGGATTTGGTAAGAGAATCCGAAGGCCCCGTATTGACTTCCAGCTTGTGGCTCGTCGACGCGCTGCTATTTCTCGACCGAGAGGAGGAAGCCAAGGATCTTTACAAACGGCTGCTCTCCTATAGCAATGATGTTGGGTTATTTCCGCAGGTGATAGACCCAAAAACCCAAGAGTTTCTAGGCAATTTCCCTCGGGCAGTCACGCATCTGTCACTGATTCATACGGCAATGAACTTTACATTGTATAAAACGGGAGGTGTGGAGGCATTGTATGGAATTTACGCTGACCGAGCTCGTCAGACGGTTCCGGCTTCGACGGGTCTCCGAGCCCTCTGGACCACGTTTAAGAAATCTGTCTTCGTGAGACGGTTCTGGTCTTCAGATGCATCCATCCTCATTCTTGATCCTCCGGGAACTCCTTCAAATGATACCCCCTGAGGAAACGTGTACAACAGAACATGTACCCAATTTTCCGAACAGTGGGGTTGGGCGGCAAACTCTCGTCCAGAAGAGCAATTACGTCGGTGCCCTGTGCTCCTATTGACGTAGGAAAAGCCATCTCTTCGCTGGATGAACATATTGATGGAAACGGTTCCTAAATTTAATTACCTAGAATTAGATCGCGGTGGTTGATGATTTCTAGAAATATAGCAACAGCCGTAAGCCCTAAATTTCGTTGCCGGCTTCATTTATGAATTAGCACGGTACGAGAAATTTCAGCCTTGGCTTTCCCCATGCTGGCAGCTAGGAATAGGGGATGCCCAAGTTAAGGAGGATAAGAAAATCTTAATGACTTGTGAAAAAGCATGGAGGACCTACCGTCTCATGTATTACAGAGAGGGTGGAACCCCGTTGATCCTCGAGGCTTGTGTAGGGAGGCCTGGGATGCCGTGGAAAAGAAATGTTCGCGGAACGCATGAATGAGAGAAAAAATGAAAGAAACGGGTTACCTATGAGTCTGAAGAGGAATTCAATGAAGGAGATCTCATGAATACTTCTGAAGAAAAAGGGCGACGGACGTTTCTTGGGTGGGTGACTGGAGTTATTGCGGCAGTCATTGGTGCCACAGTCGGAATCCCTCTCGTGGGGTACACGATTTTACCTGCCCTTAAACGACGTGAGCCAGAATGGACTGATGTCGGGCCGGTAGACTCGCTCCCATTCGGGATTCCGAAGGAGATGGCGTGTATTCATACCATTGCGGATGGATGGCATAAAACCACTACCAAAAAGTCGCTGTGGGCCGTCAAGGATAAGACTGGAGCGGTAATGGTCTACTCACCAATCTGCACTCATCTTGGTTGTGGGTATCGGTGGGAGTCGGAGCAGCAAAAGTTCCATTGCCCTTGCCACCATAGTTTCTTTTCCGTGGATGGGAAGGTTTTGTCCGGGCCGGCCCCTCGGCCTCTTGACACCCTTCCCACGAAAATTAAAAACGGTCGGCTTTTAGTGATCTACAAAGAATTTAAGGCGGGTTCCGCAGCAAAAATTGAATTGTAACGATCATTTTGAGGCAAGGAGTGCGGTGTGGGACAGCGGATGTATCAATGGCTAGATAAGCGGTTACACCTGGGACCGGTAAAGATGGCGCTCTTGAACGAACCGATTCCCGGAGGGGCGAGCTGGATCTACGTCTTCGGGAGCATCACGCTGTTTTTCTTTCTACTTCAAATGGTGACCGGCATGTTTTTGGCCATCTATTACTCTCCTTCGACCGAGCATGCCTATATAAGTATTCGTTACATCATGGACGAAGTCGCATTCGGCCCCTTCATTCGCAGCCTTCATCATTGGGGCGCGAGTGCCATGATGGTCGTCATTGGGCTGCACATGCTGCAGGTCTTCTTGTACGGAGCCTACAAGCGGCCACGCGAGTTGCTATGGATTGTCGGCATCGTGCTTTTTATCCTTACCTTGGCCTTCGGATTTAGTGGGTATCTCCTCCCATGGGATCAGCGAGCCTACTGGGCCACCCAGGTTGGCATCAATATCGTGGGAACAATCCCCTTAGTTGGCGATGTACTCGTTCGCATCATCCGTGGTGGGCAGAATCTTGGCGCCATGACATTGAATCGGTTCTATGCGCTGCACACCCTGTTTCTCCCCTGGTTGGTAATGGCTTTGGTTGCCGTCCATCTTTTTATTTTGCGGAGAGTTGGACCGGCGGGACCCTGGGATGAGGTTCGGGCAGCTCGATTCCAAGAGCCCTTCTGGCCGAAGCAAGTCGCCATGGATGCCGTGGCGATTGGACTGGTGTTCTTTATCGTCGTGGCCTTTGCCATCGCCAGTCCTGCGCCGCTCGCCAATCCAGCCAATCCCTCGGATACTACCTTCATGCCTCTGCCGGAATGGTATTTCCTCTTTTATTACCAGCTTCTCAAATATCTGGAAGGCCCTTGGGAAATTGTAGGGACCCTAATCCTTCCTCTCCTGTTTTTTGCGGCGCTCTTCCTGCTGCCTTGGTTGGATCGCCGCAAGGAGCGACGGCCGGTGTCCCGCCCAATGGTCATGAGTGCAGGAGTGGGCTTTCTCGCGGTCGTCGTCACACTTCTGACAATCTCAATCAGGGAGGTGTCTTCCATTCCAAAACTCGATCCCTCTGTGCTTCGAGGAAAGATTTTGTATCAAGAGCTGGATTGTGCGGGTTGCCATCGCATTCACGGAGAAGGCGAAGCCACGGCCCCTGACTTGTCCTATGTCGGCGATATTCGGGACCGGGATTGGCTCATCCGTCACTTCCGGGATCCACAGGCGGTTGTCCCTGAATCAGAAATGCCGGAGTACGGTCTGAATGAGCAAGAGCTGAACGATCTCACTAGCTATATGCTTGTATTGAAACGGTAGCGATACAGCATGCCCCGATAATGAGATGTGAGCGATGAGTATAAGACCAGCTTTTTATTAAGGAGGAGTGATGAAAAAGGTTGGCAAAGTTCTTAAAGTAAGTCTCACTGTATTAGGTCTTGTTAGTGCCCTGATTTTCTTCAATTTGGGTGAAGCACTCTCAATCTTTGGGTTCTCCGAGGAGGAGAAAAAGGATACGGAACACTCTGTTCAAATTCCCCCTGAATATAAGGGAAAAAAAATGCCCCGGGGATGGTTGACCGACCCGAAGGTGCTTGCTGCGGGACAGGCAATTTATGAAGGAAAGACAATCCCGAAGGTCAAATGTGTGGGATGCCATGGCGAGGATGGCAAGCCTACGCGGAAAGGCCGGGGGGGACCCGATCTTTCCGACCCCGCTGAAGCCCAAGAACCAGATAGGTTGTGGTTTTGGAGAATTTCCGAAGGCACACCTCGAACCAAAATGCGCGGACATAAGAAGCACCTGACGGAAGAGCAGCGTTGGCAGGTCATCGCCTATATGCGGACTTTTGCAAAATCGACCAACTAAAAGGAGGAAATGTTCGTGGTGGAGGGCTTGTCCGCCATCAAACAGCAATGTTTACCATGTTGTACAAACCGCTTTTAATGTAAGGAGGGCACCATGAGAAAATTCCTGGTTACGGCGTTGGTGCTAGCGACGATCTCAGTCGGATTTACCATTCTGTCTACACCTAATCCGGCCTCAGCGGTTCCATCGTTTTCCCGGCTTCATGGGTTGCCATGTAACGAATGCCATTCTGCGTTCCCACGACTCAATCCGTTTGGGATGGACTATAAGCAACGGGGATATCGCCTGCCGGGACAAGAGGGCCTCTTCATTTGGGACCAGAAGACGCTCCCCATCTCGGCACTGGCCGTCGGGCGTCTTCGGATTAGCCATCGGGACAATCCGGTGACCGGAGCGCGAATCCGCACTCGGAGCCGATTCGAACTCGAGGAAGTGGAACTCATGATTGCGGGAACTGCCGCACCCAAAGTGGGCTACTTTGTCGAATTCGAGCAGGAGTTGGCCGATGGAGAGGAATTTACTGCGGATCAAGTCTGGGTGCAGTTCAGCGATCTATTGCCCAATAGCCTTCTCAATCTACGGGCAGGAAAAATGCTCAATGAGTTTTATTACCTTTCCCAAAAGCGCAGGTTGACCTTCCAGCGGTATATATCACCAATTACCTTCAACGTCATAGGTGTGGAACTCAATGGTACTTGGAGACGCTTGCGGTTTGCGGGTGGAGTGGTTAATGATGAAAGAGACCCCCCCAGTGCTACGACAACGACTGCCCCTGCAGGTGGAGGGGCGGTCACAACGACCACGAATAATCCTGCTGCCGTCAATCTTCAAACGAGGCTGCAGGGCTATTATGCATGGTTGACCTACACCATTGCCGATCAGGTTCTCGGCATACGCTATATCAATACCAAATCCAATTCCGACAACCCTTCCCCGGTGATCGATGGTCGAACCCGTCAGCAACTCGATGCCACCCTGAATCTGTGGTTTGACCCGGTGGAGGTGATTCTAGGGTATTTCCACAATTTTGACATTGGTGGGGTGAACCGGCAGCAACGGCGAAGTTACTTGGTGGAAGGGATCGTTGAAGTCGTTCCGGAAAAACTATTCCTCGACACACGCTTTGAATTGCAAGATACCGCGTTTGTAGCAGGAGGTCCTAATAATCCCACGACAGCAAATGGGACACAGCTTTCCGTGAATCTCACATACTATTTCCACCCAAACATACGGTTAATTGCGGAATTCGACAAAGTGAGCGGCGAGGGAACGGGGATCTTTGCGTTTCCCGGACCTAATTCGACCGCTGGTAACAGTGAAGAACGGTATATGCTTGGTTTTCAAATAGGACTGTGAGGGATTTGGGGTGGACGCCAAGGGGTGGCTTTGCGGCCTAGAGTGAGTCTTTTCAAAATGAATTCAGGATCTCGGTCCGCTTTTTCTGATATTCCGGCTCACTGATTAGCCCCTCCTGGTACCAGGATTTGAGCTGCCGGAGTTTGTGTTCTGTTGAGGAAGAGAGGAGACTTTCAGACGGTTCGGATGGAGGTACATTCACTGATTTCTTGATTGCTGGAGCCGTATTGAGAAACTGTTTGTACCCGATCAATAGCGTGAGTGGAGATGGACTTTTGGATAAGGCCACCGATGATCTACGGCCTGTGAGAAGCGTTTGATGGGGGCCTGGAATGAAATGGAAATCTGGTTGTGCGAGAGGCTTGAGCGGCATCTCCTTCGCTTCCTCTCTTTTTCGTTCAAGTGCGGCCGGGCGGTTCAAGTTAGACAGTATGAATGAAAGCTGTGTGCCTTGTACGAACAGACCTCCTGAGGTGATGAGTGGGATGCCGTCTTCTCTCGTTCGGTTCACAAAAAAGACGACTGTTTCCTCAGGGTGTGCTTTGGCGAAGGCTGCCTGTATTTGAGGAGCAAGAAGCTCTGCGATCTCGGAAGAAAAGACGGACTCAGGTTTTGTGTCCTGAAGGAAAACATAATAATCGAGCAAACTGACCTCTTTCTGAATCGTAATGGACTGCAAAATCATTGAAAGATCCTGTGACGTAAGTTCGATGGGATGGCTATTGGGCGCGGCTCGCGTCTCTCCGGGGAATAAAGGACTGTCTAACCTGACCATCAAAATCGGGTCCTGGAAAACGGGTCGAGAAAACGTCGGGGAGCTGGCACAACCCCCCAAGAGAAGACCCATGAATGAAGCGAAAACCAAAAAGGCCGTGAAACAGAGTTTCCTGGTTGTCGTTATGACGATTTGCATGGATGAGATTATAAGTGGGGTTATGAAGGAGGGCAACCAAGGGATGTTAGCGATGTCACGAATGCCTTTGGCAAGCGGGTCATTATCGCGGCAGGTGAAGGAGCCAAAGCCCCGATGGGTGCACATGAATACCTGGTAAATGTTAGCGACAAAAGAGTAAATATGTTGTGAGAACTTATAACCGAGGGAACGTAAAATGATCGAATTTCTGGAGAATAATTTGTTTTTTATCGTCGTGGCCTTGCTCATGGTTGGCTGCCATCTGTTTCACCCTCATTCTGGCCATGGCCATCATGGTGAGAAGAAAAGGCACAAGAGAGGAGATCAAACATGAGAAGGCTTAACCTCTTTGTTGTGACGTGGTCCTTGGGGACACTCTGTGCGGTATCCTTCACCATTTGTGTCATCTATGGCCTTTTGACTCCCCATAGTCTGCACATGCATGACTTTTTAGAAATGGTCCTTCCTGCTTATAAGTGGGGAAGCTTTCCCTTGTTCTTCGTGGGATTGGTGGAAAGCTTTTTGTACGGAGCCTTTACAGGAATGTTGTATGTTCCCATCTACAACTTTTTCCTGAAGAAATGGGAACCTCAAAGCGATCTTACTCGATAAACCAAATTTGGAAAGAGAAAGGAGTTGCCCATGACTTCAAAAAAAGATATGGACCGAGTGTGTGGAATGTGGATCGAGACCAGCGAAGCTAAGTTTATTAGTTATTACAACGGGCAGACGTATTACTTCTGTGCGAGCGAGTGCAAGGATAAATTTGACCAAAACCCTGCCTTCTACATGAAAGGGTTTGAAGGGAGGAATCCTTAATGTTGGGTAGGGGCGAGTCTCAAGACTCTAAGGAGGCTTTGAGTCGGGTGCTTAGACCGATGAATCTTAAGGGATAAGATCATGGGTTTCAATCAGGAAGCATTCATTCAGTTATATAGAAGAAGAGCCAAAAACTACAATTTCACGGCCAACCTGTATTATCTCATCGGCTTTAGAGAGTATGCCTACAGGCAAATGGCTGTGAATGAACTTCACTTAAAGCCTGGCCAAACAGTGGTTGAAGTTGGATGTGGAACGGGTTTGAATTTTTCTCTTTTACAGCGTGAGGTAGGCCCTACAGGGAAGATCATCGGGATCGATTTAACTGACGCCATGCTGGAGCAAGCACACCAACGAGTTAGAAAAGAAAGGTGGGTGAATGTGGAACTCGTCCAGACTGATGCTGCAGCGTATCAGTTTCCCCAATTGATTAATGGAATACTTTCAACTTTTGCCATAACGCTGATTCCGGAATACGACCGTATCATCAAACATGGAGCCGAAGCTTTGGCTCAAAAAGGCCGATTTGTCATTTTAGATATTAAGAGGCCGGATAACTTGCCATATTGGTTGTTTCGCTTGGGAGTTATTATCACCAAACCCTTTGGTGTCAGTGTGGAAATGGCCGAACGACATCCCTGGGAAGCCATGCAAAAGTATTTTCGTGCTACGTCTCACACCAAGCTTTTTGGCGGGTTTGCCTATCTTTCTGTTGGGGAGGCTCAAACTCAACCTAGAAATTTCCAGAAAGGCCACAATTAATTTTTGATTATCTGTATCAGGAAACATCAGATCAGCACCAAGAATTCAGGCAACCTAATTAAGAGAGATAGAGTGTCAGCACAACAAACAAAACCACAATGAACCAAGGAGATAAGTCATGGTCAGCAAGGCAAAGTATTGGGTTTTTATCTGTTCCCTACTCTTGGCTGTTTTAACCGGCTGTGCTTCTAGTCCACCACGCGATCTTATTGAACGCAACAATCATGCGGGATTGGCCAGTTGGTACCAGGAGGAAGCTGTACACCTTCGTGCCCGTGCAGAAGAAATGCGCGAAATGGAGAAGGACTATGAGACGCGGATGACAAAACCCCAACAACGTTCAGTCCTGATTCAGCATTGCCGCAATCTTGTTGAAAAATACACAAAAGCGGCAGCAGAAGCTGAAGCTCTGGCGAAATTGCATGCCGAACAGTAAATGGACCGAGAAGCACATTTCCGTGAAACCGGTGATTAGTAAAAAATCTTCACCAAAGGGAGGGTTGGGCTAGGTAGTTGAAGACACTGCCGGCGGGGATTACCAGTGATCGCGTGAGGTTGAAGTAGGCCAAAGAAATGAGATTTATCAAAACTACACCACAATGTCTTGTGGCTATGATGGAGTGAAGCTTAGAAATTCAAGTCATTGCACTTTGAAATAGAAGTGTGCTTGGAAAGCAAAAGGAAAATGACGAGTATGCCTACTGATACACCAGCTGGAGGGACGTGGGGACTCACCGCAGTGATGGTCATAATTGCGTCGTGGATTTTATACCGGTACGTAGCCCCGCACCGCTGGCGTGAATGGACTCGTGCGGGATTGATTCAAGCCTTCATCATTGCGTTGTATGCGGAAATGTACGGCTTTCCACTTACCATTTATCTTCTGTCTGGTTTTCTTGGGTTGGATATCCCTTGGCTCCATCAGAGTGGCCATTTGTGGGCCACCTTGTTTGGGTGGGGGCATACCGGGGCTATGCTGGAAATGTTAGTGGGATATGCCATTGTCTTTTTTGGAATCTCCTTATTAATTGAGGGTTGGCGAGAAGTCTATTTTGCAACCCAAGCCAACCGACTTGCGATAAGTGGACTCTATGGTTTGGTCAGACATCCTCAGTACACGGGGATTTTCCTCGCGATTTTTGGGCAGTTAATACATTGGCCAACCATCCCAACCTTAGTGTTGTTTCCGATAGTGGTCTGGGCCTATTACCGCCTCGCCAAGAAGGAAGAACAAGAAATGGTGGAAAAATTTGGAATCGAGTACCTGAACTATAAAAATTCTGTTCCCATGTTTTTCCCGAACACGGTTAATTGGAAGCGCTTTCTCGGTTTCCGGCCTATTTTTTAATGAGAGGGCAATTGGAAGACATAAAGGAAAAATAGACCCATGAAAAACCCCAAATGCATTCTCGTCGTCGACGATGATAAGGACGTTCTTTTATTTTTGGAGGACCGTCTAAATGCCATGGGCTCCGATGTTCTCTTGGCTGGCAATGGAAAGGAAGGGCTTAAAGTTCTTCAAGGTCAATCAGTCGATGGCGTGTTATTGGATTTAAATATGCCGATCATGGGAGGTATGACCATGCTGGAAAAATTAAGAAATCCATCCTTAAGTCCGCCCGTGATCGTCATGTCGGTTAATGCCCATCGATCGGAATTGCTCGAAGCAATTTCAAAGGGGCACTGGACTTTCTCATCAAACCAATAGCCCAGGACGAGTTGGTCAGGAAATGTTGGCGACTATTTCAATAAGTCTGTAAAGATAAGATGGAACTGCAGTTCCAAGAGAAAGATTCAATGAATTCTTATTTTCTAATGAGTATATAAAAATGGAGGAGACATAGGTGCCTAGGATCCCGAATGAAATGAACCAATTGTTTTTACGGAACATATTTCATCCCTCCGATTTTACTGAAGAAAGTGAGATCGCTTTCGCCCATGCCATGAAAATCGCGCTAGCGGCAAAAGCCACCTTGAACATCTTTCATGTACACCAGCAACGGGATGATGAGGAATGGACAGACTTTCCGAGTGTTCGGAATCTCTTGGTTCGTTGGAAGCTTCTACCAAAGGTAATTTCACGTGATGCGGTGAAAAAACTTGGTTTGGGAGTCCGAAAAATTCAAAGTCTTAAGAAGGATCCTGTCAAGTCGATTTTGCAGTATTTGGAAAAACATCAAACTGATTTGATCGTTTTAGCCACCCATCAGCGGGAAGGAATAGACAGGTGGTTGCATCAAGCCATAGCCGAACCCGTTGCCCGTAACTCGAGACAAATGACCCTCTTTATCCCCCAGGGGAAAAAGGGTTTTGTGTCACTTGATGACGGAGAGATGCGCTTACGACGAATTCTTATTCCTGTTGACCAACATCCACTTCCTCAGGCTGCTATTGCTGCGGCCTCCGGCCTTGTTGAATTGATCAATGGTGAGGGAACGATATTTACGATCCTTCATGTCGGTTCCCATCATACACTTCCTTCTTATTGCTTATCGAAAGGTCGAAGTTGGAAATGGGAAACTGTGGTTGATTCTGGAATGGTGATGGAACAACTTCTCCAAACTGCTGAAGACCGTTCCGCTGATCTTATCGTTATGGCGACCTTTGGGCATCAAGGATTTTTGGATGCTCTTCGCGGCAGCACAACCGAACAAGTTTTACGACAGGCTCCCTGTCCCGTCCTTGCAGTTCCAGTGGAGTGAAATCGAGAGATTGAAGGTTAAGAAATAAATCAACGAGGTAAGGTGTTATTAAATCGTATTTTCCCTCATTACACCTGGGATCATTGGAATCTGCCAAGGAGTCGAGTTGTCCCGTCAACTGAGGCGACCGAATATTTTGAGCCCCGTACGGCTAAGGAGCAAAAACGAGATAGAGTGTGTGGGAGTTGGATCGACAAGAATGGCGCCTGTGTTACCAGTCCTTTCGAAAGAGAAGCCTATGACTTCTGTATTCGAACCTGGAAGGAAAAGTTTGATCAGGTGCGTGAATATTACATGAAAAGATTTGAAGGGCATCATAAAGAACGAAGGATTGAGGAAAGGAAGTGAATCATATGAATATGGTCAAGGACCCGGTATGTGGCATGATGGTGGATGGAGAGAAAAGTCTTTCGACGGTCTATCAAGGAGAGGCATGGTATTTCTGTTCCGAACTTTGTCAACATGCTTTCTTAGAAAATCCTGACAGTATTGTCGGTAGCTCCGGTTCTTACATCACAGATTCAGGAACAACCTCTCGACGTATCGCCTATTTCTCGATGGAGGTGGGAGTGGATTCCGACATGCCCATTTATAGTGGGGGGTTGGGGATCTTGGCTGGTGATACCCTAAAGTCTTGTGCAGACCTTAAAGTTCCGACGGTAGGAGTCAGCTTGCTGTATGCCCATGGGTATTTCGATCAGAAACTGGATGAATGGGGCAATCAGCAAGAACTGCCCATGAGTTGGGATCCCTCTCGCTTTGCTCGTCCTCTTCCCGTGACGATTCAAGTGCCTATCGAAGGACAAATAGTTATCGTTCGTGCCTGGCAATATAGCATTGTCGGCTCAACCGGTTTTACGGTTCCCCTCATTCTTCTTGATACCAACGTGAATGGGAATTCAGTGTCTGATCGAGAGTTGACAGCATGGCTCTACGGTGGGGATGAACGGTATCGGATAGCCCAGGAAATCGTGTTGGGCGTTGGAGGCGTGCGTATGCTTCGAGCGTTAGGATACACAGAACTCGAGCGTTTTCACATGAATGAAGGACACGCAGCTTTTCTGGTCTTAAAGCTTTTGGAGGAACATGGAAATCGAGAATCGTTGGACTGGGATTTTTCTGGTATTCGCAATAAATGCATTTTTACCACCCACACTCCCGTTCCTGCTGGCCACGACCGGTTTTCCTACGATCTCGTGAAGCAGGTATTGCGGGAACCCCTGCCTTTGGAACTCATTCAGATGCTAGGGGGCAAGGACGAGCTGAATATGACGTATCTTGCCTTGAACATGAGCGACTACGTTAACGGTGTCGCCAAGAAGCATGGGGAGGTGTCGCAGGAGATGTTCCCGGGTTACTCCATCGATTCCATTACCAATGGCGTGCATTCAGCCACATGGACATGTGAGAGCTTCAAGGCCTTGTATGATCGGTACATCCCAGGGTGGATGAAGGACCCGTTCTCTCTTCGGCATGCGATCAGCATCCCGAAACAAGAAGTTTGGAATGCTCATCTGGAAGCCAAAGCCCAGCTGATTGAAGAAGTCAATCGTCGAACTCAATTGTCTTTCAACGATGAAGTGCTGACTCTGGGCTTTGCAAGAAGAGCGACGCCGTATAAACGAGCCGATCTGATCTTTTTTGATCCTGATCAGTTGGCAGAGATAGCCAAAACTGTTGGGCCAGTACAAATCGTCTTTGGAGGTAAGGCACATCCACGGGATGGCGGGGGAAAGGATATGATTCGACGGGTGGTCCAGTTTGCGCGGCAACTCAAGAACGACGTGTCAATCGCCTATCTTGAGAATTATGACATCGCGTTAGCCAAACTTATCACATCCGGTGTGGACCTCTGGCTGAATACCCCCCTTCGACCCTTGGAGGCATCAGGCACCTCGGGAATGAAAGCAGCCCATAATGGAATACCAAATTTTAGTGTGCTGGATGGATGGTGGATTGAAGGCCATATTGAAGGTGTGACAGGGTGGTCCATTGGGCCGACAGAGGTTGATTCATCTAAACCGGAAGAGATGATTCAAGAAGATGCAAAAGAACTGTATCAAAAGTTGCGCACCGTGATCGTGCCCATGTTTTACCAAGATCGGAACCGATGGATTGACATTATGCGGCAATCAATCGCTTTTAATGCCTCATTCTTTAATACTCATCGAATGGTTCAACAATACACAGCGAATGCGTATATCTAAACAAACCTTGAAGCTGGACGTTCCTATTCCCGATGAGGTTTACTTGTTTTGCTGTTAATAAAAACGGTGGCATGTCGCAGCTAGGTTAAGAAGAGGACGGAAGGTTTAATTGTAGCTTTCCCCTCACATGACTCTAGAAATTCATTGGGACTAATCTAGAAAATGAAAAGCTGGGCTTATCAGTTTCAATCTGAGCGGACGGCCGGTCTCCTTATGATCGGTGCCATGGCATTGGCCCTTACAGCGGCCAATTCGCCTCTTCAGCCAATGTATCAAGTCATCCACCATACACCCGTTCACGTTCGATTTGGTCCATTAATTATTGATGAGCCACTGGTTGTATGGATCAACGAATGCCTCATGGTCATTTTTTTTCTTTTGGTGGGCCTCGAAATCAAACGAGAACTGCTCGAAGGGCAACTCAGGACTCCGGCTCTCTTCGCCCTTCCGGGTCTCGCGGCTTTTGGTGGTATGGCACTCCCTGCAGCCATCTATGCAACCATCAATTGGACTGATCCAATGTTACTTCATGGGTGGGCGATTCCTACGGCAACCGACATCGTGCTTGCCCTGGGAATTTTGTCATTTTTCAATGCCCGAGTCCCTCATAGTCTCAAGATCTTTCTCATGGCCGTTGCTGTTTTTGATGATATTGGAGCCGTCTTCATCATTGGGCTGTTCTATGGTCAAGAACTGGCTCTTTTTCCTTTATCCATGGCCGCACTTGGGGGAGCCGCATTGGTGGGTCTCAACATTTTTAATATTGTCAGACCGGCTGCTTATGTTTTCGTTGGATTATTTCTCTGGGTCTCGACTTTGAAAGCAGGGATAGAACCGGCTTTGGTTGGCGTGGTTATCGGACTAGCTGTTCCATTACACGTTCCAGGTCGAGAGGGCTATTCTCCACTTGGTGAAACGGAGAGGCAATTGCGGCCTTGGGGGTTTTTGTGCGTCGTTCCCTTATTTGCCTTTTTCAACTCTGGTGTCTCTTTTTCCGGTGCTCAGCTTGAGACTCTCTTCAACAAGTCATCGGCTGGAATCATGACCGGATTGTTTCTTGGTAAGCAACTCGGAATATTTGTTGCCGCATGGCTTGCCGTAAAACTTAGATTTGCACAGCTACCTGATGAAATAAGTTGGTCGCAGCTCTATGGAGTAGCGTTGTTGGGGGGAATTGGCTTCACTATGAGCCTGTTTGTTTCTTCGCTGGCATTCACTGAGCCTAGTCTCATCCAATCTTCCAGATTCGCCATCATAACAGCTTCAACTTTATCGGCTGTAACAGGAATGATCGTTCTTTACCGTTCAACCATGAGAAGAAATTATGGATAGATCCAAGGGCGAGGTTCCTGATCGAGAATGGGATGAACTGCAGGCTATGGGATTTGAAAGTAGAACTTACAATTCCATCGAACCCCCTGGCAGGATTTTCTCGAAAACAGTTCACGACCATTCCGACAATACGGAACGGTCGAAACCAAAACTGAAAATGAGCCTCGTGATGGGCATTATGGCCATCAGCATTAATGCGAGTTGACTTCACGAACAAGAGTTGAGGAGGGGAACATGAAGGAACGGAAAAAAGATGTGGCTACAACTCCTAAAACCTTCCAGGAAACAGTCGAAGAACTTCGAATGGTAGTCCAAGACCACCGCGTGTGCTGGGAAGTGTTACCAGAGCAGATTCCGGTAAAGGATGAGGCGCCCTTAAAGGTGGGGTTTGATCTCATGTTGTATGGGACACATGCTGTGGGAGAGCATCATACACCAGGTTGTGAGAAATGCAAGCAGATCTATCGGGATCTGCGAAAAATTGCGAACTGGGTCATACCGGAGGAAGAGCGTCCCTCGCGATACGAGATTTCGATTTACGAGAGTGCCATTGGGTATAACCGGATACGAGATAACCGGCCGGACGTGAAATTGACGATCAGAATTTTACATCGCTCCGAATATGACCGACCCGTTGATGATTGTGAGATTGCCTGTTTAATCGACATGAAGACGAAACTTTCTTTATTGGGCGTACAGGAAAGGCATTGGAAGAGTTCTTAAATTTTGAATATCGTGTCCAAAAAACCACGGTTTACCCTGATTAATGGGACACAGTCGTTAACCTTACTGGTACCGAATTCAAGAGCTCTCATGGGATCTAAGGATGATTGATTCCACCTTCACCAAAATCGGTGTCCGCACCCTTGTACGCACGAGCGTTGACAGTCAGGAATGTCGGCACATTGGTGTTCAACACCGAAGTTTCGATGTTGTTGAGTTGCATGGGAGAACTGACAATTTTATCAAATCCCCTTGCAGGATTTTTTCGAAAACAGTTCACAATATGAGCTAGGGTTGATTCCATTATGACCTGTATATGCCCCGTCATTACACTCTCCCCGCGGGACTACGACGCGGTGTTATTCGATCTAGACGGCGTTTTGACGAAGACGGCCCGCATCCATGCCATGGCCTGGAAAAAGCTGTTCGATCGGTTTCTCAAGCAACGGTCGGCAGAGACAGGCGAACCGTTTGTTCCCTTTGACCTCGACGCTGACTACCGACGCTACGTCGATGGCAAGCCCCGTTACGATGGCGTGACAGCCTTCCTCATGTCGCGAGGAGTCGAGTTGCCACATGGCACAGCCGAAGATGGTCCTGAGGCTCAAACCATTCAAGGACTGGGAAATCGTAAAGACCAGTATTTCCTCGAACATCTGAAGCAACAGGGTGTCGAGTCTTATGAGCCATCAATCGCGTTGGTGCGAACGCTTCGGGCTCAAGAGATGAAGACTGCCGTCGTGTCCTCCAGCAACAACTGCGCAGAAGTCCTCGAAGTTGCGGGTATCGCCCAGCTATTCGATACCCGAATGGACGGGATAGACACCACGCGACTTCAGCTTCAGGGCAAGCCGGCACCGGATACATTCCTTGAGGCCGCACGGCGCCTCCGGACCGAACCCTCGCGGGCCGTTGTTGTGGAAGACGCGATGGCCGGAGTTGAGGCTGGGCGCGCAGGCCAATTCGGCTGTGTCATCGGAGTCGATCGAAGTGGGCATTCACAGGCGCTGCGTGAGGCCGGGGCCGATGTGGTAGTGACCAATTTGAGCCAGGTTCAGGTGTCAGTGGAGCCTCCTTCCGCGTGGTCTCTTATATTCGAAGGGTTTAATCCGGCAGAAGAGGGAACCCGCGAAGCCTTATGTTCATTAGGAAATGGCTATTTCACGACCCGTGCGGCCGAACCATGGGCAGTGGCGGATGATATTCATTATCCGGGAACCTACCTCGCTGGCGGTTACAATCGTCTACACACCGAGATCAACGGAGGAGTGGTTGAGAACGAGGATCTGGTGAATTTTCCCAACTGGCTCGCACTTGCGTTTCGTATCGACGATCAAGACTGGTTTGATACGAGATCGGTGGAAATGCTGTCCTACCGCCAGGAACTTGATCTTAGACGCGGCGTGCTATTGCGGACTATACGCTTCATGGACGACCAAGGGCGCCGGACTAGGGTGCAGGAGCGATGTCTGGTCTCGATGCGAGACATGCACCTGGGCGCACTGGAGTTGGCGCTGACTGCCGAGAATTGGTCCGAACGCATCACCGTTCGTTCTGCGATTGAAGGGCGTGTCGTCAATACCGGCGCCAAGTTGTACCGCAACTTTAACCAGAACCATCTGGAGCCGCTGGCCGGTGAGGTCGTGAGCAAGGATACCGTCTCTCTGCTGGTGCGCACCTCCCAGTCACATCTCCATGTCGCACAGGCGGCGCGAACGCAAGCATTTCTCCAGGGACAACTTCTTGAAGTCCAACGTAACACCATTGAGGAACCAGGATATATTGGGCAAGAGCTGGAAACCGACCTGCATGTAGGTGATACGCTGGTCCTGGAAAAACTGGCTTCAGTGTATACCTCCCGCGATCACGCTATTTCGGAGTGCGGGCTGCAAGCCCGTAAGTCCCTTGCACGTGCCGGAAACTTTGCCGCGGTGATGGCGGATCATATTCTTGCCTGGAAGCACGTGTGGCGCCATTTCGACATTCATCTTCAACCCGCCGCTTCGGAGTTTAAATTGAACATCCCCATGCTGCTTCGGTTGAACATGTTTCACCTGCTGCAGACGGTTTCACCCAATTCCATCGGACTCGATATAGGCGTACCTCCGCGGGGCTGGACTGGTGAGGCCTACCAAGGCCACATTTTCTGGGATGAATTGTTTATCTTCCCATTCTTCAACACGCGCATGCCCGAAATCACCCGCGCGCTTTTGATGTACCGGTATCGACGTCTGGGTGAGGCTCGTGCGGCCGCCCAAAGGGCTGGCTACAAGGGGGCCATGTACCCGTGGCAAAGTGGAAGTGATGGACAAGAGGAGACGCAAGTTTTCAATTTGAACCCCCGCTCACGGCGCTGGATGCGCGATAACACGTATCTGCAGCGCCACGTAGGCAGCGCCATTGCCTACAACGTGTGGCAATACTTCCAAGTCACGCACGACATTGAGTTTCTACAGTTCTACGGCGCCGAACTGATCCTCGAGATCGCTCGCTTCTGGTCCAGCATCGCGAGCTTGAATGACGATCGTGGGCGCTACGAGATCCACGGCGTGATGGGTCCAGATGAGTTTCATGACAGCTATCCGGATTCCCCAACACCCGGCCTCAACAACAACGCATATACCAACATGATGGCCGTGTGGGTCCTGTGTCGGGCACTGGAGGTGCTCGACCTCCTTCCTGACCTGCGCCGGGCAGAACTCTCCGCGAAATTAGGGTTGTCCAGAGAAGAAATCGCGCGCTGGGACGACATCAGTCGTAGGATGTACCTACCGTTACAGAAAGATGGAATCATCAGTCAGTTCGAGGGTTATGAAACATTGCGCGAGTTCGATTGGGAGGCCTACCAAATCCGTTACGGCAACATCCAGCGGCTTGACCTCATTCTCGAGGCAGAGAATGACAGCCCCAATGGCTACAAGCTTTCGAAACAGGCCGACGTGCTCATGTTGTTTTACCTGTTTTCCGCCGAGGAACTTGGAGAGCTATTCAAGCGTCTGGACTATCCGTTCGAATATCGAACGATTCCGCGCAATGTCGCCTACTATGCTGACCGCGTGGCTCATGGCTCAACGTTGTGCCGTGTGGTTTGTGCTTGGGTCTTAGCGCGTTCCGACCGACCACGTGCTATGAATCTCTTTGCCGATGCGCTGCAGAGCGACGTACAGGATATCCAGCAAGGCTCCACTGCCGAAGGGATCCACTTGGGTGCCATGGCAGGAACGGTCGATTTGGTGCAGCGCGTCTCGACGGGGATCGAGGTCAAAAACAATGTGCTGCGGATCAATCCGGAACTGCCTCAAGACATAGGGCGCCTTGATATGCGAATTCGCTATCGAGGGCATTCGCTTGATTTGCGGCTGACGCACGATTCACTCACGGTGCGTGGGCGTGAGCACGGGGCACCCCCAATAGCGTTGTGCATCAACGACACGATCGAAACCTTCGTGAGTGGGACCACCCGTATAATTCCACTAGAAAAGAAGTCTGGGAAAATTCCATGAACTTGTCTCCGTGCGAGAAAAGGAAATTATATGGAAACGTCATATTTCATTATGAAAAGGAGGCGAATACTAGCCGGTGCATCAATATGGAAAACAGTCTTGGGGGTCACAATGCTTGCATTGACAGGGGGTTCCGCTTCAAGTCCTCCCAGAGAGTTGGCGCGGCAAAATGATCCTGTGCACTGGCTGGTATCAGAAATAAGCCTGTGAAATTCGCCAGAAAGTAGAAGACATGCGTGACGTGGTCATATTTTATGCAACAGCATCATGAAGTAGGTATGTGGATCACAAAAAGCAGGAACCCTACAATGACAAGCAAGAAACCGACATCAAAGACTGCACGCCTTTCGGGGCCCTCTCCATCGAACCAAATATTACGGAGAGCTCTTATTCAGAACCGTCAAGCATTCCTTCAATTTCTCAACCGCCGTGTGAAAAATATGGAAATTGCCGAAGAAATTCTCCAGCAATTCTCCAGCAATTCTTCATGAAAGCCCTCTCTAAAGAAGGCCATCTTAAAAAACCTGAGAGCGTGGTTGCGTGGTTGTATCGAGTGCTGAACAGCACTTTGGCAGACTTTCATCGTGGCCAAGCAAGGAAACGTCAAGGGGAAGCCGAATATGCCGGTCTGCAATCCCTTCATTCACAAGAATTCAATATAGATCGTGCGACAGTCTGTATGTGCTTTTATAAGCTCCTCCCGACGCTTAAATCTGAGTATTCCGATATCTTGCGGCAGATTGATCTGGATGGGAAATCACAAGCGACAGTCGCTAGTGAACTGCAAGTCAGCCCCAACCTGGTGAAAGTGCGTCTGCATCGGGCACGTCGGGCCCTCAAGCGAGTACTACTCATGTGCTGCTGTAAGTCCTGTCATGATTCCGGTTTATGAACTGCGAATGTGAGCACGGGAAAAATCAGGAGCAACCTGTATTCATCACATCAACTGTAACCTGACGAGGTAATTTCCGTCTTAATCTTATACTGCATATGTTTTACTCAAGGAAGGTTGAGCGTGCTGGATGAGAGTAAGAAGACAACTTTGACAAAAATTATGGCCAAACAAGCACGTCCATGTGCATGCGTCAGTTGAAGGAAGTTAGTTGCAGGCGTGTAACGATCAAGCCGTGGTCAACGCCTGTTACTAAGAAGAAGTCTGTGAACATCGTAGGCGAGCAGAAGACATGTACCAAATGGCAAAACTTCATGTTTAACCCGAACGCTTGCGGATAGCCCCCAACAAAGGAGGTTTCACTATGGCTCATCAACACCAATCTTGTGTAGACGCTTGCATCCACTGTGCCCAGGAGTGCGAATCTTGCGCGAACCAATGCGTGGGCGATATGCCCGCATGCGCCCGTCTGTGCATCGACTGCGCGGACCTCTGCTGGTCTTGTGCAGCCTTTATGAGCCGGGATTCTCAATTTAGTGCTGAGATGTGTGTTATCTGTGCGGATATATGTGAGGCCTGTGCTAACGAGTGCGAGAAGCATCAACATGAACATTGCCGGCGGTGTGGGGAAGCCTGTCGCCAATGCGCGGAACAATGCCGCAAGATGGGGAAAACGACCGGCACACGTCAATAACCTGTTGGTGCTGGACGGTAAACCTTTCAGACAGATCGGGCAAGGCTTTGTAAAGCCTTGCCCGATGAGTTTACTGAAGAGGTAATTGATATTTTTGATTGTCCTCCGTTGAAATTGTCCAATGACAACACTCCGTATACTTCTTACAGTATGGAAATCACGTCACCCTTACTCACTGGAAAAGGATCAGGAACATTGAATATTAGAGTGTGGCCCGTCATGTTCATATTGGGATGGGGGTTATCCGGGTGTGCTATTCCTTTCTATCAGAATGAAATGGATGAGTTACCCGATACCAAGCATTCCACCCTCGAATACGCTCCATCTCCCTTCTCGGGGCTCCAGAAGAAGAAATCGCAGACGCCTGTGCCAGCAGGGGTACCACAGCAGGCCGAGGGCGAACTTCATGACGCCGGGCCGCTCTCTCTGGAACGAATCAAACAACTCGCACGACAATATAATCCCACATTGATCCAAGCCTGGGTCATGGTCGAGGGCGAACGGGCCAAAGCGCTTCAGGCTGGTCTCTATCCGAATCCAGTCGGTGGGTACTCCGGCGATCAAATCAACGTGAAGGATACTATCGGAGAGTTTCAGGGAGGATTTCTTCAGCAAGAAATTGTCACAGCGGGAAAACTTGAGTTGAGTCGTCAAAAATATTTGGCACGGGCTTCCGCCGCTGAATATCAGGCTCTTGCGCAGGAATATCGTGTGATGAATGACCTCGGCATTCAATTTTATCGTCTTCTAGGATTTCAAGAGCGAGTGGACATTCAACGGGAGCTCCTCAAAAGTTGGCAGGATCAACTCTTGACGGTGAAGGAAATGTTTAACGTCGGCCAAGCCAATGAAGCTGATCTTCGGCAAGCCAAGGTGCAACTTCAACGGCAACACTTATCAATGCTCATGGCCGAAAATGAAGTCCAGTTGGAAAGAGAGCGTTTAATGACTTTGGTGGGAACATCTCTTCCCTCCGAATCGGTCTCGGGAAAATTAGCAGAAGATCTGCCTCCCATCCGGTTTGAGGCCGCACTCCAGCGATTGCTCCAAGAAAGTCCGGAACTGGGGTTGGCTCGCGCCAATGTGCAATCCGATCAAATCATGGTCCAACGGGAGCAGGTGGAACCAATACCAAATATTACGGTCCGGGGCTCGGCCGGGCGGAATTATGTGGAAACCCAGACGGTCTATGGGGTTCAAGCCTTTATCGAAATACCGATCTTTGATTGGAATCAGGGCACCATCCAACAAGCCCGAGCCGATCTGCGGAGGCAGGAAGCTCAAGTCAAGCTGACGGAGCTTCGGCTTCGCCGAAGTATGGCAGAACAATTTCAGCGGTATCTCACGGCTTTTCAACATACCAACAGCTATCGAGAGGTCATTCTCCCCGAATCGGAGGAACGGTACCGCATTCAATTACAGAGTTATCAAGCCGACCGTGAAACCTGGCCTTCGGTCTTGGAAGCTCAACGGGATTTTTTCATGCTCCGTCTGGAATATATCAATCAATTGATTGCCTGGCGAACGGCCAGGGTAGCCATTGAGGGACTGCTGCTCATTGACGGACTTCAGGCCCCACAAGGTGTAACGCCAGCTGGTCACCTTGATGCGAATCCCAAACCCAGGTAAGAGGCAATCTTTTATCAAGAGACTCTTTCCCTTTATGGAGGAAACAGGATGAAAGACGGTGTGACACGGCGGCAGGTTTTGCTTACCGGGGCGGCAGCGGCAGCGGGAACCTTGTCGGCGAAATTTGGACATGGTAATACAGACGATCCCACCCAACTCCGGGATGACTCTGACTTGAAAGACACCAATTCCGACTCAAGCTTTTCTAGTTATTCCCGCTACCGACTCAGTTTCGGAGGACCTCCTAATTCCGATCAATATCTGGGAAAACTCGTGCCGGGATTGAGAAAATCAGGACTTAAACCCGTGCCTTTCGAAGCGCCGGATGTAGACAAACTTTCTTGGAAGATGGTCAGTGGAGTTAAGGAATTTGAGCTGCGGTGCACTGCGGTGAATCGTGAATTTCTTCCTGGGAAATATATGAACGTTTGGGGGTTCAACGACAGTATGCCAGGCCCGACCATAGAGGCCTTCCAAGGGGATCGAGTTCGCATCATTGTGCATAATGAACTGCCAGAACCGACGTCCGTGCATTGGCATGGGTTGGAACTTCCGGTGGAATTTGATGGAGTCCCAGGCCTAACGCAACATCTCATACCACCCGGAGGAACCTACGTGTATGAATATGAACTTCACCAGACTGGGACGTTTTTTTATCATAGCCATGTGGCGATGCAAGAAGCATTTGGGATGGTCGGGTTTTTTATTATCCATCCTCAGATCGCGTATGATCCGCCCGTGGACCGTGATTTCGGACTCATTTTTCAGAACTTTTTCATCCCACCCAATTCCGCCACGGCGGATTCCATGGGCATGGACTGGAACTGGCATACCATTAATGGGCGCAGCGGCCCCTATACGACTCCATTGGTTTGCAAGCATGGCGAGCGTATCCGTATTCGATTGATCGATTTCAGCCCGATGCAACATCACCCGATTCATATTCATGGCCATACCTTTTGGTTGACGGGCACGGAAGGGGGACGCATTCCGCCCAGTGCCTGGATCCCCAGGAACACGACATTGGTGGGAGTCGCCATGGCACAGGATTTTGAATTGGTGGCCTTCAATCCTGGCGATTGGATCTTTCATTGCCATATGGTTCACCACATGATGAATCACATGGTCCCGCAAATAGGACCTCGAATCCGGGAAGAACATGGGGTCTCGCACTACCTGGACTCTTTACCGAATCGTCCTTCTGCCTCACCATCTCTTGAAAATCCGGCTTTTGCCATACCCGGCTATCCTCAGAAAATGCAGAGTATGCAGATGAGCCAGGAGGCGTTACAAAAAATCACCGAAAGGCAGGAAACCCGGGGCATGCGGAAAAAGTGGCACGAAGGTGTGAAGGGACTGATGACCGTACTTCGCGTTCTACCGGAAGAATTCTACGATCTTGTCATGCATAGGCAGGACGATATTCCGTCCGGAGCGATTTTCGAAGCCATCGCCAAGGGAGACTATCGTACCCATGTTCCTTAAACTTCTTCGATATTCATTTCTTTCATCACTAGAAAACTAACACTACTGATGCATTCACGCAGATATGACGCCCTTCAACCTCGGATTGGCTTCCCCATGTCTCAGGTCTCTCTCTATACTTACGATCAATGAGTCATTTTTTCTCCCCTTTGAACTGAAAGATCACCTCTTGTGATAATGAAAACGTAAGCCGGGTGACCATCCCGTTTCTTTACTTTTAAGCGATCGCAAGGACTATCCTAATGGAACAAGGACCTCAGACCCCAACAGAGAAGGCCCGGCGTCGGGAATTGAGCATGACCAAAGTTGAGCAGGTGAAGGACCCTGTCTGCGGCATGATGGTGGACCCGCTCACCGCTGCAGGAAAGTTTGAGCATGCGGGCGCCGTGTATTACTTCTGCAATCCACACTGCCTGGATCGATTTACCCATGACCCGGATGGCTATCTCACCGGAAAACATCAACAGTCCATGGAAGCGGAACCTCACAAGCCCGGCGGGAAATACATCTGCCCGATGTGTCCGGGAGTGGAATCGGAAAAACCAGCGGCTTGTCCGAAATGCGGGATGGCCCTCGAACCGGAAATCGCTGTTGCACCAGCCACAAAAACGAAATATGTCTGTCCCATGCATCCCGAAGTAGTGCAGGACCAGCCAGGCTCCTGTCCCAAATGCGGCATGGCCCTCGAACTTCGAACCGTTTCATTAGAAGAGGAAGAAAATCCTGAGCTGGTCGACATGACGCGCCGGTTCTGGATTGGGCTCGTGTTGGCATTACCGGTATTTTTCTTGGCCATGTCTGAAATGATTCCAGGACTCAAATTAGAGAATTTCATAGATGGAAAATTGCTTGGCTGGGTTCAACTAGCATTTTCTACTCCCGTTGTAGTGTGGGCTGGGTGGCCTTTCTTCCAACGAGGTTGGGCTTCCATCGTCAATCGAAGCCTTAACATGTTTACTCTTATCGCCATAGGAACGGGCACGGCCTATGTGTACAGCGTGGTGGCCACCCTTTTACCAGAGCTTTTTCCTGAATCTTTTCGTGGTCCAAGTGGCGAGGTCGCGGTGTATTTCGAAGCGGCCGCCATCATTATTGTATTGGTCTTGTTAGGCCAAGTCATGGAGCTGAAAGCCCGTAGCCAGACGAGTAGTGCTATCAAGGCCCTTCTAGGCCTCGCACCAAAAACGGCGCGTATCGTCCTCGAAGATGGGAGAGAAGAAGATATTCCGATTGATCAAGTCCAACTTGGAGATAAATTGAGAATCCGACCAGGCGAAAAAGTTCCAGTCGATGGAGTGGTGTTGGAAGGGCAAAGCTCGGTTGATGAATCAATGATTACGGGAGAACCCATCCCTGTAGAAAAAATACAAGGAAATACAGTGACTGGCGGAACCGTTAATGGAACCGGCTCATTAGTCATGAAGGCCGAACGTGTTGGCAGTGAAACCATGCTCGCCCAAATTGTCCGAATGGTCAGCGAAGCGCAAAGAAGCCGAGCCCCAATCCAGCGGTTGGCAGATGTGGTCTCCAGTTACTTTGTTCCTGCCGTCGTAGTCATCGCCATCCTGACCTTCGTTATATGGTCCATGTTTGGGCCAGAGCCTCGGCTGACCTATGCTCTGGTCAACGCGGTCGCCGTCTTAATCATCGCGTGCCCTTGTGCATTGGGCTTGGCCACGCCCATGGCCATTATGGTGGGCACTGGACGTGGTGCAACAGCAGGGGTCTTGATCAAGAACGCAGAAGCATTGGAAGTAATGGAAAAAGTGACCACCTTAGTTGTCGATAAAACGGGAACACTGACAGAAGGGAAACCGCGATTAACATCTCTCATTCCTCTCAATGGATGGGATGAGAAACAATTTCTTCAACTAGGAGCCAGTTTAGAGCGATCGAGCGAACATCCCCTGGCCGCTGCCATCCTAGCCGGTGCACAAGAAAAGGACCTTGAATTATCCGAGGTCAAAAACTTCCGCTCCGTTACAGGAAAAGGTGTGATGGGAAGAGTGAGTAATACGGATATGGCTCTTGGGACCAGGTCATTCCTTGAAGGTGAAATTGAGATAAACCCAGACAAACTCCAAATAATTCAAGCCCAAGTCGATAGACTCCGTGAGGAAGGCCAAACGGTGATGTTTGTCGCTGCTAATGGTGAGCTTGCAGGTCTAATTGGCGTTTCAGACCCCATAAAATCTTCCACACCAGAGGCTGTTCATATGCTCCACGACAACCAGGTTCGTGTGGTGATGCTGACCGGCGATAATAGGAGAACGGCAGAAGTTGTGGCACGCAAACTTGGGATCGATGAGGTCATTGCAGAGGTCCTTCCCGAAGACAAAGGGCAAGAAATCAAAAAATTTCAAAACCAAGGGCAGGTGGTAGCCATGGCCGGCGATGGAATAAATGATGCCCCGGCCTTGGCTCAGGCCAATGTCGGAATAGCCATGGGTACAGGAACCGATGTTGCCATGGAAAGTGCAGGGATCACCTTAATCAAAGGGGACATGAGAGGAATCGCCCGCGCCAGACGACTCAGCCAGGTCACCATGCGGAATATTCGCCAAAACATGTTCTTCGCCTTCATCTATAATGGCCTTGGAGTCCCAGTGGCAGCCGGAATCCTATACCCGATCTTTGGAATCCTCCTTAGTCCTATAATCGCAGCGTCTGCGATGACGTTTAGCTCCGTCTCGGTGATTGCCAATTCTCTGCGGCTACGAAACCAGACATTATGATTGGCTATTTTGTTCACCCAGTCGACTAAACACTGAAATTTGTGGACGTTGTATCAGGAAAATGGCCTGCCACGGAATATGGTGCAGACAGCAGGACGAAGATAGAGGAATCCCGCCGACTGCCTTTTTTGTGCCAGCGAGGTCAGAGCCACCTCCAGGGATTTTCAGGGGCACCTCGGGTTCGCGTTTTGGGACGACGTTTTGATTTCTTCGTCCGAAAGTAAAGGGCGACCTTAATGCCCGAAAGAATGATTTAGGCAGTTCGAAAGACCTGAAAGGCCTGGGTGGCTCGCACGCGTTGTTTGATGAGTCGGTGAGTGAATAGAGGCTAATCTTAATAGACGTTTTTTTAAGATACCAAAATTCAGTGACCACTAGGTGGGTTTTGTGCCGCGGCGTCTCGAATTTGGGAATATAGTGTCGAACTCAAAGAAGGATCGTTGTCTAGGCCAATGAAATGCCTTACTTGAGCAGCATTTCCACGAGATTCCGATCGTTCAATTGGTACATCTGAGGTAAAGTAGCCGTCGTTTTGTGGTAGAGCCCACAGATTCGTGAAGGGTCTCATTATCATTCCGTCTCTCACCGACGACCTAACGACAAAACAGTTTGTAATAATTCGTCGGCTAGGGTAAGCAAACGTGCTGAAGCTTCAAACCCACGCTGAAATGTCAGAAGATTCGTCAGCTCTTCATCCAATGAGACACCCGACACACTTTCCCGAAACGTCTCGACCTGCTCCGTTTCCGCTTCTTTGGCATCCAGAGAAAGACTGACTTCCCGTGTGGTACTTCCCACATTACCAGCCGTAATTGTGTGATAATCATTGAGCGTGACATTCCCTAACGTACTTTGGCGGGTGGTATGAATATCCACTAGAGCAAGGGCGTTGACGTTATTGCCGGGAATGCCCGTTGATGTGGAAGACGTTGAAATATCATCCGTATCGGTAAGGGCGACCGAAAGATCGGCGGCAGCCCCTTTATGGGCACTCACGTTGAAGACATCCCCGGCGGCAGGAGGGCCGGTACTGTTGCTAATCACCGCCGTGAGACCATCAAACACAATGTTGTTTCCTGAGGTATAAGTCTGGGCACTCAAAACAGTGGTTCCATTCGTCGCATCCAGTACGTCAAATGTGGTGGAGTTGGTGAATGATATCTGATAGGTACTGAAGGTCAGAGAACTGGCGGTCGATACGGAAACAGATGTGCCTGCCGCCCCACCAGTATTGCTGTCGCTGGCTATCGGAGCATCGGGACTGAGTGCTGTAAAAAACACATTGCCCGTGTCTCCATCTAAGTCATAACCTGCTTGGTGTTGTTGATTGAACTCATTGACCAAGACGCCCACGGTTCGATCCAAACGATCTTGGAATCCGACAACATCCGTATCGCGAAGAGTCAGGAGGCCATTTACCCTTCCATCATTGATTCTGGATGTGATGACCAATTGCGTCCCGTCGCTTCGGACAAAGGCTATGTCGTTCAATGGTGGATTATCGGCATCCGGGGTTTGCAGGAGCGTATTGGCTTGATTCCCACTGACCAATAATTGTCCGCCAACCATAATGGCCAAACCATCCCTCATGTCCACTTCCGAGACATCGATCAGTTCAGCCATTTCATTCACACGAAGTTGACGTTGATCACGAAGATCGTGTGCGGCTCCACCACTCGCTTCCGCACGAAAAATGGAGTCATTCAATGTGGCAATCTCGGCAGCCAAACTGTTGATCGTCGTGAGATGCCGACCAATTTCGCCATCGGCATCCCGACGGATTTGATCCAAGGATGCGGCAGCTCGATTCACATCATCAACCAATGAATTGGCTTTTCCAAGAAGAACCGTTCGCTGCACCGTCCCCTCAGGATTGGTTGCCAGATCACGCACCGCATTAAAAAATTCCGTGAGTCCATAAGCAATGCCGCTGTTTTCGCCCTCGGTAAAGATCCCATCGGCTTGTACCAAGAAATTGTGCCGGGCATCAAGTCGTCCTACGTCCTCTTTGAGTTTCGTGATTTGTTTTTCCAAGAAGACATCGACATTCCGTCGAATTTCATTGACACGCACACCGGAGGCTTCCTGCCCATTCGCCGGTGATGCGGTTTCCAACACGACTTCTTGTCTGGAATACCCCTTGGTCTCAATGTTACTGATGTTGTGTGCGGTTGTGGCGAGGCCCTGCTGGTTGGCTCGGATGCCCGAACGCGCAATATTGAAGATATCACTAATCCCTGCCATTTGACCCCTACGGGTAGAGCTGGACCGAGCTGAGACGAAAGTTACCGATCCTTATTAGACCGAACCGGCCAAAGTTGCGGGTTGGGGATCGTCTCGCGGGTCATAGCATCATGTCTCTTTATCTGATGTGTATTTATCGGAGGCAACATCATAAAACTTTACTAAACCGCTTAAGATTTCACAGAAGGGGAAAGATTAATAGGTAAGATTCATGATTCTCTCGCTACGCTGCAAGTACATTGGGTCCTACACGTATTGGTGTAAAAATGTACGGTAAGCCACCAGTCTCTCAAACCTGAAATTTATCAAAGAGTTTTGCAACGGAATTTAGCAACTGAGAACCCGTTGTTTTCATTAATTTTTGACTATGGTTACCAAAACGAACCTTTTCGCATCATCCGCACGTTGATAATCGTTCTCATTTCCCCAAGGTGGTGTTATCTATTATTCCTCAAATAGCACATCAATAATGGGGCACACCGGAACCTGATAATCATCTAGCAGGCTCCTCGCCTGGGCAGTACAGTTGGGAGACTGGTCAAGAGTCTTTCAACCTTCCCAACCCAAGGAGGAGCCATGAACCCATTGTACGGCGGCATTGATTTACATGCCAACAACAGTGTGCTTGTCCTCATCGATGAACAGGATCAGAGCGTGTTCGACAAGCGACTTCCGAATGACCTCACCAAGATTCTGCGTCAACTCCGTCCCTATCAACGAAGACTCCAAGGCCTCGTGGTGGAGTCGACCTATAATTGGTATTAGCTGGTGGATGGGCTCATGGAAGCCGGCTACACCGTCCGGTTAGCCAACACGGCAGCCATCAAGCAATACGAAGGGCTGAAACATACCAATGATCAGCGGGATGCGCGATGGTTAGCGCAGCTTTTGCGGCTCGGCATTCTGCCCACCGGCTATATCTATCCGAAAGAAGAGCGTGCGGTCCGCGATCTTTTGCGGAAACGTAGTCACCTGGTACGGCAGAAGACAGCCAATCTCCTGAGTGTGCATAATCTCGTGACGCGGAATACAGGGACCGCTCTGAGCGGCCATCGTCTGAAGACGCTGACGGCAGAGCAAGTGACTGACTTGCTCCCGAGCACCGAGCTGGCGTTGGCGGTCACGAGTACGCTGACCGTGATCCGTTGTGTGGTCGAGCAGATTGCCGCACTCGACCAGACTCTCAAGGCCCGGGTGTCGCTCCGGCCTCGCTTTTGCCACTTACTCACGGTCGCAGGCATTGGCCAGACGTTGGCCTTGACGATCATGTTGGAAGCGGGCGAAATGCACCGCTTTCCGACAGTGGGTCAGTGGGCGTCCTATTGTCGGTGTGTGAACAGCACCAAACTGAGCAATGGGAAACGCAAAGGCCAAGGGAATACAAAGAACGGGAACAAGTATTTAGCCTGGGTGTTTATTGAAGCGGCCAATCATGCCGTGCGGTACTATCCGCCTATTCAGCGGTTCTATCAGCGCAAAGCCAGCCAGACGAAGCGAGTCGTGGCAATCAAAGCTGTGGCGCATAAGTTAGCCCGCGCGTGCTATTACGTGCTGCGGGATCAGGTGCCCTTCGAGATCGACAGGGCATTTGCCTAAGCGGGCTGGTGATACTGGGGTGGGCCGAATGAGCTTGACTAGGGGTTGGGGCCACAACCACGAGACCTGATTGGCCATCCGCCCCACCCGCTTCTGCTCCCTTGTGCCACGGGGAGACCTGAGCTGCCTCGGGTGTGAGCCATCAAGAGGTTGGAGCCACATGGCACCCATGGGATCTGAGATCCTTACGCTTGGACACTCTCGGGCACCAAGGGTTTTCTGGGGCCAATGATTGGCCAGGGGCTGGCGAGCCCTCGTCTGCTGGCCTTGATCCTGATGGGTGACTGGTGCGACTCAGGAAACAGAGTGGACGCCACAACCAACGAAAACTCGGATGCAGTGAGGTCTTGTCCCTCGGAGCAGTGATGGAGTACAGACGGGGAACAGCGAAGACAGAAGAAGAGGAGACGTGTGCCCGCTTGACCGGAGCCTGCTAGATGGGTGCCCCCCTTTGCATCCGGTACGTATCCGTACTTCTGCCGTCTCCATCCGATTATGCGGGGAACCATCATCGTAAACAGGAGCAAAAGCGAACTACGCTCTAACCCAAAAGGTAGCCCCACCTCTTAGATACTGTAATTGCGTACACCAACTGACGAGGAACTACCGTTCTCCATGGTACAAATGGGTTCTCAGGAACCCTAACCTTGGAGGAATGTTCATGAAGTATTATGCCGGACTCGATGTCTCCCTGAAAACCACTGCGGTGTGTGTGGTTGACCATGATGGGACGGTGATCAAAGAAGGAATGGTGAACTCCGATCCGCAAACCATTACGACGTTTCTTGTCGATCTGGGCCTCGTGTTCGAGCGAGTTGGCTTGGAAGCCGGCTCCCTAGCCCCCTGGTTGTATCATGGCCTCTCCGCCTCTGGCTTGCCTGTGCTCTGCCTCGAAACTCGCCATGCGAAGGCGGCGCTCCAGGCACAGACGGTCAAGACGGATCGGAACGATGCCCGTGGGCTTGCGCATATCATGCGGACTGGGTAGTTCAAGGCGGTGCATATCAAGAGTGAGGTCAGTCAAAAGCTGCGCGTGTTACTCAATAACCGCACCTGTCTTGTCGACAAACGGGTGGATATCAGCAACCAAATTCGTGGCACGCTGAAGGTGTTCGGGTTGAAAGTCGGGAACGTCTCAAAGGCCACGTATGAGATTCGCATCCGCGAATTGATTAAAGGAGATACGGAGTTGGAAGCCTTCATTCTGCCGCTCCTGGCAGTCCGCCGTGTCTTGGTGGAGCAGGAACGCCATCTGGATAAAACTATCCGCGCCCGTGTCAAAGCTGATGAGGTTTGTAGGCGTCTGATGAGTGTCCCCGGAGTGGGAACTTTGACCGCCTTGGCCTTCAAGAGTGCGATCGATCAACCACGGCGGTTCCAAAAATCACGAGACGTGGGACCGCATATCGGGTTAACCCCTCGCAAATATGCGTCTGGAGAGATAGATTACAATGGTCACATTACGAAGTGTGGCGATGCCATGTTGCGCACTTATCTGTATGAAGCGGCTCAGGTGTTACTGACTCGGGTGGGGAAATGGTCCAGGCTCAAAGCCTGGGGGCTGAAACTCGCCAAACGGAGCTCGATGAAAAATGCGTGCGTCGCTGTAGCACGCAAGCTCGCGGTGATCATGCATCGTATCTGGCTCGATGGCACCACTTTCCAATGGGGGGCAGAGCCACGAACGTTGAGCCCTGTTATGGAATCGTTGGCATAGCTCTCAAGACGGTGTTCGTTAGTCTGAGTAAGGAGGGTGGATGAAACTAAAAGTCCAGGCAGGACCGGGGCAGTAGGCAAGAGCGCAATGTACGCCGTGGCCGGGAACCGGACCACGTCGCTTAGATAGCTCTGCCTCGCCCGCTACGGCCAGCATCTTGTGGCACTTCCACAAATTGGGAGTACGACCACGGAGAGAAGCATGTTCCTGCTAGGATTCTAAAAAGGGAGAACGGAACTCGTCTCCTCTTGACTTCAACGCAATTAGAGAAGCGTACAATTTCGCAGGAATACGCGTAGTACCCTTACATGGGAAACGCAACAAATAACTATGGATAAACCCATTGTTTGCTTTCTCGTCTTATGTCTCTGACACTGATAACAACAAACAAAGCTATGACCGTTCCTACAATTCAGAAGTAGATATTTATGTTTTGAAGATTTAACACTGACTAGGCGGAAGAATCACAACATCATGATGATGAAGAGTTCCGATTAAAACTGGATTCCCGCCGCTGCGTGCCTTTGTTGCTCATGCCCCATCTTGGTCCTAGCCCATGTCAGGGTGACTGCGCCAGAATTCCCTGAAAAAATCTTATTCCCCTTGACCTTCAGTTTATAAAGGAGTTGGTAAAGGATAATTACAGATGGATGATAGTAGGCATCGTTTGCCCCTTTCCTTTAAGAAGGAAAAATAATACTGATTCCTGCTATTTTGAGGGGCATAAAGTGTACCAACCTGACCCTCCGATAAAAGTCATTGGTTTTGCTGAAGAATAGAGTTTCTTGGGGAGTTATCTCTAGATGACGAACTTAATGAGAGGAGAACAGCAGCTCTAAGAACAGATATAACGGTTGTATTTCTTCTAGAATTTCTACACAGCGGTGATTTAATCATTCTTTCAGCATGTGACCAGAGAACCTCAATGATTCTGTTAAGGATCCTTAAGATTAGTGCATCAGCCTTTCTCTTTCAGAGGAATTTTGTTCAGAGCGTGCTGCAAGTTAACAAGAGGATTTGAGGTGGGAGGGTTCTCTTGAACGTCTATTTGAGTCGTGGAACGGTGTTTGGAATCTAGGTCGAGCAGGCCTATTGTATCAGGAGCTATTTGTACCGGCGGTGAAGGCTTTCCGGATTTAGGGTGTTTAGATCGTGAAGACAAGGCATTCAAGAGAATGTGTTTGATCTCACGATTTCGTTGTCTCTCAGGAATCTTCCTGATGAGTCTATACAGATACTGGTCCTGGGCTTTGTGCTTCGAGAAATACAGGTAAAATCGAGTGCGCATCGCTGGCCTCAATCGTCAGTCACGTGACCTCATCGCGCTCGTCGACTGTGTCTATGATTCCTGAGTGTGCTCATCATCTCTTTCGGCATGTTGCCATTGCGCATATTGCAGATAGCCTTTGACGTTGGCGAAGGTCGCATCTGCTAACAACCGGGCATTTGGATAAAGGACCTTAAATTCTTCTTGGAGCATCGTACTCCCACCTCCGCAGAAGACAATCTCATCAAAGTCTGACACGCGATCATCCCATAGGCGCGTCATCTCCTGCCGAACGCTCGCGATAAAGTCTTTGCGGTCGGATCTAATGATCTCCATGACCTCATTATGGGCCAACGTTGTGCCTCGGACATGAAGTGGCTTGGTTTGTCGAAGTGCCCAGTCGATCTCGTAGGCATCGACGGTGCGACCAAGTTTCTGGCTGACAGTATAGGCTGCCTTCTGAAGCAACGTCCCAATACCCATCACAAGACCCGTGGAAGACCGAGGAAGAAACTGCGTGCCTGACATGCCAATCAGTTCGGTGGTCCGCATCCCGATGTCTACGAGAGCAATCCGGCAGCCCTGCAACTCTGGATATTGATGGAGCACATGACAATAGGCCCCGATCCCTTGGGATAACACCTCGACATGTTTGGCACGGAGGATGTGCTTCACCAACGCTTGAACCTGTGATTGGGCTTTCGTGGCGGTGTAAATGTGGAGGGGTAATCCTGTGACGAGGAATGAGCCTGAAGGGATGTGTCGTTGGGCAAACGCGACTAAGGCCTGGTAGGCTGGAGACCCCCACCAAGAATCATACTGCTCGCGAAAACGAAACGCGGCCGTCACTGCATCTTCTCCCACCTGATATTGTTGGCCTTCAAGGTCCACGACGTTGTGTTGATCTCCGAGCACCAACGAAATTGATGTCGGCTCGATCGGAGAGACGACCGAGGGATAGGACACGACCCGATCCTCGCAGGAAATTTTGACATAGCCATATCCAACATCGAGGCCCACGAGTGTGGGAGGCGCAGAAGGTGAAGATTTTCTGGTCTTTGTGGTCTGGGGTTTGCGGCTTAATGGCGAAGGTGGTGTCGCTAGGGTTTTGTCGTTCATGATGAGACTCCTTCTCGAGCGTAAAAGGAAGACAACAGTGGATGCGTTTGCTTACCAACGTATTACGAGAAAGGGGTCAAACTTGGGGGGTAGATTTGGGGGGCAAGAATGGATCAAAAATGGTAGAAAATTACGTAAAAACACGGAGCAGTGTGTGCGCAGTTTTGTGCGAATCTGTGCGGACATAACAATATATAGAATATATGTCCCTCACTCTGCACAGACTTTGAGAGCGTAATATTGCGGTAAGAGAAAAATGCGTGAGCCACTGGCGTTTGACTATACCGCCAAAAAGGATGATCAAGCATGAGCAGGGGGGTTCAAAACATGTCCGGAATCGCTGAGGCCTTCTGGGATGAATTCGGGGTGCTCATCAATAAGATCAAAGCTGAGGCACCGGATCTTCTCCCTCGATGTAATGAACACCTCAGTCTGTACATTGAGGAACAGTATCGTTGGGAATCGTTGGAGATGCGCATCGAAGAAGTCTTTGTGCGGCACCCTGAATGGACCCCCAGGAAGATGGCTGAGCACATCCGGTATTACCAACGCATGCCGAATTCCATGCGACCGCTCATCGTGAAGCGAGCGCAAAAGGTGAAGAATCGTCTCCGGATGCGGAAACAGCGTCAGGATGGTGAGAGCGAGCGAGACGGTGACGTATGACTGAAGCTTGCCATTCAAAAACCGATCATCATGTTCTAGGACTCAAGGGTGTCCTAGCGCTGTATCAACGTGGCATGGAGGCATTTCTTCAGCGCGAGAATCAGATGCTCCCTGTGACGATGCGAGGCATCGTGGTGCAGAAAAAATTTCGAGAGAAACCGCGTGGCGTGTGGCAATATTTTACCATCGAGGATCGTGGCGTCAGTCTGGAGGCCAGGGCACAATCAACCATGGATTTGCCATGGAATCAAGAAGTGCAGTTACTCGTGCTGCTAGGGATCGCAGGGTGGATGCAGAATCGACTCGTCCCACAGCTGGAGGTCCTGAGTGTGCGGCGACGCGAAGGCCGGCGGCGTATCAGTCACGATGAACGACGTATCAAATGGGAGGCTGCCATTCGCCAGCCTAAACGAGACGTCGAAAGTGTGTTTGTCGCTCACAAGCCACTGGTGCTGATCGTGACTTCAGATGTTGGTGAGGCTTGGACCGATGTGAGTACACCTTTGGCAGAATATCGAGAGGCCATCGATCTACAACGGATGTCAGTTCGAGTATCCGATCCACAAGCGGTGGGTCAAGTGCTCCAGCATGCCTGGCAGAAACAGCCGACACCCGAACTGCTCATTCTTACTCGCGGAGGGGGCGACGCTGTGGTGAATCTGGATGATGACGAACTCATTCAACTCGTTACTCAGCGGCCCATTCCCATCGTGACAGCAATTGGTCATACACGGGATCATCTTATCCTGGATCAAGTCGCCGACAAATCATTCGCGACCCCACGGGACTGCGGTCTCTGGCTACGGGACGGACTCGCCCGCGCGCGACGCCGACACCAGGAAGCCCTGGATGCCAAGGAGCGGAAAGCCCATCAACAACTTCTGGTAGTCATAGGAGAGCGGAACCAATTGAAGGAGGGCCAAGTGCAACTGCGGCGGGACCTCCAGCGAGCTCGCCGACACACGGTTGCACTAGCTATTGTGTTTGGTATGGCCTTGCTGACGTTCGCCTATCTCTTTCTAGGATCAATCTAATCACCTGTCATAACGCTCTGCCCGCGCAGCGGGCCTATCTGCCTCACTCTGGAATAATCACGGTATGCGGAAGTTGACGTTCACTGACCATCGAAAGCATGTGTTCCGTGCCGCGTGACTCGCCATCCCAAAAGAGCAAGATGTGAAAGAAGTCAGCTATTTTGACCAGTTCATTCAGCATATCGGTGTTTCGCTTCATCCCTGCGGATCGGCCATACCTCTCCCACTGTGCGGAACGACGAAAGACGGTGGCTCCACACTTTTGAGCTTCCTCCGCACACCAGGAATCGACTCCTCGCGCCCCACCATGGAGGAGCGTGTCCGTCGGTTGCACGATTGCTCGCATGGTTTCTCGGACAAGGGTCTCATTGGGAAAATCTCGACTACCTGAGACCAGAAACCACATAGCTGATCGCGGTTGAGATAAGTACTTGATGATTACCAAACGATCTTGAGCGATGTAGTCCTTGAACGACCTGCCATGGTGTATATTCTGATTCATAGTAAGCCCTCCCTTTATTTGGATTAATGATATAAGGGAAGCCTACTCTGCCCACGGAGTGGGCCCTTTCTTGAAGAGTAATGGGTGCTGAGGGTCAAGGCCCTCAGATAGCTTGCCTGTTGTCCCGGTAAATAGGGAAGCATGGTATCATGCAACATCAGTGAGTGCGCTTGTGCAGATGTCACTCATGCTGATGCTGTCCCGTCCCGTCGTCGCGATTCTCACTCGGTTCGATGACTCCGCAGCACCGAATTGCTGAGGACAAGCACACGACCACTACACGTGTTGTGATCATGCCCCACCCATGAAGAGTTCTCTTTCTCAAAACATGGCTATGCCATGGCAAGGGTTAGAGGTTGGATTCGTTATCGTGTTCGTTCATGCCGCAACCTTTACAGGCGTCGATGTTATAAAAGATATCATTGGCAAAGTTAGGAGAAGGATTGGCGAGACACAACGTCTCCGGGCGGGAACCGTGGAGAAACGGACATCGGCGAATACGATGCCCGATCTGTGGAGGAGGCAATGCCTGGAGGACTGAGTAACAATATGGCCCGTGAGGAATGTGGCGTTGTAAAGCCTCGTGATCAAGCGAGAGCGCTTCGCGTCGCCTAGCCCAATCGTCATCCGATAGAGGCTGAACGAACGAGCTGTTATCGTCCATCACAAAACCGCTCGGGCCAATGCCTGACGGCATACTCAATAATCAAGTGCGTATGACAAAACCAGCCATCGCGGCAGTAACACAACAGCGTCGCATGCTCATGCTGCGCCAAGGTATCCCAAACCTTAGCTTTGACATTCGTCAGAATGTCAGAGTACTGCTCGGTGTACTGCGTCTCTGAAATTTTCCCATCTTTCACACCCATCACCATGGCCCACGTGGGCGCGAAAGCTTTCCACAAGCCCTTCGCCGATTTGACTGTCGTATCGATGCCTTCGGCCTTGCCAATTTGTGCACGACGTAAGATGGTCATCATCTCCTCCTTGTGTGTCTGTAACACAAAGAGTGGAAGCTTGCCCACGAAGTGGGCCATCGATGAGACTAACGAGGTATTCGGATATTCGGACGTGGGCCTCGCCGTGTCATACGTCTCAAGATATCCAGAATCCGAATGAACCAGGTGCGGAAGGGAGAGTCTTGAAGGCGTCGTTGAAACCAGATACGCATCGTCACCTCCATCTCAGAGTTAGAACAATTATGCTGAGCAGATACAATGGGGCTTGGACCACAGCGAGGGCGTGTAGCCCTCGCCAGTACTGTTGGAAGTCATAATCCATGAACGCTGCGTTATGTGTGCTGCACCTTCTTTTTCTTCACACTCATCTCAAACGCTTGTACCTCCAGTTTACTCCGTTTCTCGCCTTCGTCCGTTTCCCACGATCGGAAATTGAGTTTACCTTTCACTTCGACCCAGTCCCCCTTGTCTGCTTGTTGGGAAAATGGCTCACCTTTCTCGCCATACATGACGACAGAGACCCAGTGGGTTCGATCCTGAATATCGCCATCTTTCTCCCACTGCTCCTTGATCGCTATGTTGGTATTGATCACCATGGTCCCAGACTGGGTATATCGAACTTCTGGTGTATGGGCTAACCGACCGGTAAAGTGGACGGCATTTTTGTCGCTGAATGTTCTGGTAGAAGTTTCTGTAGACATGATGGAGCCTCCTCAAAAAAGTGAATAACACAAGTCACGAAGCAGAAAGCCTTGTCCGCGGAGCGGCCCTCTTCACTCTAGTTCGCGGATTTCAGTGTTCTAAATTATAGGTAAAAAACCATCAGGGGATCGGCGGCGAACTAAGAGGCGTATAGGGAACAATATCCGAAGGAAGACCATCGCCCTGCCGATCGACGTACATGCTGAATTCGCCATCATGATCCGTGTCGACCCAATAGAAGAGTGGAAATTCCAGTGTTGTCACCACACTATTCCAATACTCGTTGTATTCCGAGATGATGAGTTGACGTGCGGTTTTGTAATCGACTCGTCCATCTTGCAACAACGAGTATTCTCTGGTGTAGAGCCCCGTGATGATGTTCACATCTTCATGCACCAGGTAGTTGTCTTCCGGTTCCGTCGGAAGCTGTTGCGCTCCAGTGGGTTGAGAGACCAGGAACACAAGGACAAGAAACAGAGGGGATAAGTGGAGACATGACATGGCGTTCCTCCTTGGTCTGTGTGAAACAAAACGAGTGACCAAGAAAGAACATTGCCCGCGTAGCGGGCCTTGAAGGGTTAGTGTAGTGAATGTGCTGCGAAATGAAGATACAGGGTCGGAGAAAAGATCTACTGATAGGTCCCTTCATTGACTAAAGCCTGCAGGCCGTGTCGGGGTTCTTGTGGGATCCCATTTTTATCGACAATAGTGAGAAATCGTGGACAAGCCGATGCGTGTAATCGTTGTTTCGCAAGCTCTTCGAGTTGTGAGAGATGAAACCAGAGGTCGAAGATTGCCTCCCGGCTTCCAAGGACTTCATAGCGATGCTCACAATCAAAGATATCTCGCTTTTCTTCGTTGCCGACGGCCCAAGTCAGGCGAAAATAATCCATCTTGTATGCCTTTCTTCTCTCTTCAAGACTGACGGAATAACGACGCTACTTTAGACCTGACAACTGTCTCACCAACTCAGTCTTGTTCTCAGGGACCTTCCTTTCAATACCTTTTACCGTAATCCCTACCACGACCGTACACGCCAGATTGCCGGCCGAAAATGAAAGCGATCGGATTGGAAAGACAAACGCGCCAGGAGGCCTAAATCCCGGGAGTTCCTCCTCAAGAACCAGGCGAAGATGTTGCTTGGCTTTCTTCTCAGCTTTCCGGCAACTCCGCCAGGGATCAGAATCGCCGAATGCGGTTCCCCGTCCATAAAGCCAGTGAGTGTCTGTGTCTGAAGCGATCCCTGGTGTCAGTGCCAATCGGGATTCCCCTAGAACGACTGAAGAGTCGGGAACGACTATGGCAACGACTATCAACAGTAGAATCTGAATCCGCATAAACACCTCCTCACAGTCGTTTCAGAACCACATGAAACATTTTGGCTAGTAATACTTGTATAAGGGGACTCCCTAGAGAAAGGAGGTGACGCCCATGGAAGATGATGTGTTTGGATTTGCCGCACCGGTGGGACAGCATGATCCGGTCACTGATCAACCCACCTCCGTAGATCCGTTCTCTGAAAGTCTGCACGCAGACTTCGTCGGCGCTGAGCCGATCAACGATCTGTTTGGGATGGGTACTGATCCGTTTTCGGAAGCCGTCCTCGCGGCTGATCTGCCTGAGGGACCAGACTTGGGGTTTCAAGTCGATCTCACAGGTGAGGGCTCTGGTTTTCCATAGCCAATAGCTCAGCAGGAAGGGTGGGGGTGAGCTCTCACCCTTCCGGGCTCACCGTGGCCGTAAATGAATCCGGTTAGGAGGTCTTCCAGGGAGGAGGATCTTGCTTTATCAAATCCCGGCTTCCGTGAACAACCGTCACGATGCAGAGGCGCTCATCTTTAGTCTGATAGATCACCCGATAATGTTGGATAAGGAGTTCACGCACATCGTCACGTTGAGCTTCAGGAACCAATCGTCCCAAGTGAGGAGGTTGGGATAACTTACCTACGGCAGTAATGATGCGCTCGATAAATCGGCGGGCATAGAAGGGAGAGTCTTTTGCTATATAGGCTTTCAGTTCTCTAAGGTCAGTCCTCGCGTGAAGGGACCACTCAACCCTCATTTGTGAGGAGCTCAGCTTTTACTTGCTCGTGGGAAACGGTGCGACCAGCCTCAATATCTGCGAGTCCTGCTTCGATTTTCTGCTTGACGTACAATTCATACATGATGTCATCCCACGTCGCTTGGTCAGGCAGTTGATCAATAATCTTCTTCGCCGCTTGCTTGGCAGCACTCATGAAAGACCTCTTAATAAGGATCGTTTCTGTCGTTTAACTCAAATAGAATTGTAACATCTTGTGTGTACAAAAACGACGGTATATCCTTACAAGGATGACTGGTGGTTCATCGCCTCTCTTGCCAGTTGATCCACCCGCTCATTACCAACTTCCCCATTGTGCCCCCGGACATGCGTCCATGAAATGCTCAGGTGTTCTGCCAGTTTATGAATATCTTTGGCATACTGTTGCGTAAAAGGAAGCTTGGCTTTCCATGATCTGGTAGGCCAGGCCGCGACTCCTTGATAGTCATACCGAACTTCAACGGTGCGGTGTGCATGATCGTGACACCACTGTAACCCCTGTCGTGCCGCCTCGCATTCACCTGCCACGTTGCGTAAGGAAAGTACGGAGGGATCGTTCAACACGCCTGAGTCACAATGAACGGACTTTCCATCGTGCCAGGCCTCGAACGCCCAACCAATGCACGGGGTGCCCTTGGTATCTTGATACGACCCATCGACATACATGACCACCCGGCCATCATGAGATGACGAGACGCCCTCAGTGGTAACGGTTCGTGTCGACTGAAAGCGTTGCCATAACGTCTGCACGTAGGTTTGGAGTTCTTCTGGCCACCCGTTCCCTTCGAAGACGATTCGTGGCCCTTTCTTCCCGTCGTAGATAATCAGTGTCCGCGTCACACTCGGGGTTTTGGAATTGGCCACGACCAGCTTTTGCCCATAGGGAACCTGAGTACCCATGGTCGATGAGATGCCATAGCTTTCCAAGTGATGACGAAAGGCGATAGCGAGAGTTTGTGCACACATGATGTCCTCCTTCTCTCAAGATTTTTTGAAAGGAAGACCTTGCCCGCGCAGCGGGCCGAGGATTTGCACCTTGACGTGGGAATGAAAAGAGAAAAAGGGGATTGACAAGCCGCACGAAAAGCGCGACACTAGAATACTCTATTTGGTTCTGTAGGCATTCGCCGAAACTTTTTTTTCAGTCTCCCGTCACATTTCCGGTCTTTCTGTCGCGTCATCTTTTTATTGGGATGATGCACTGTCTTTAGTAAGTTTCTCGTTGTAATTTTTCGTCTTCTCGTCCTTCCATCCGGTCCGTTCATCTCACTCGTTTCTGTCTGTCCTGTCACACTAATCGTCAGTCATCAACTCGTCGCTGCTGATTGTCGTTCGTCATGATCAATTCTTACGAATGACTCAACGGCTTTGTCTGTCTTTCACCAGGATCTATTTCAGATCGTTTCTCGTCAGGAGGTATCCTATGTCGTATCCACTGTCTCAAAAAGAACAAGATGCGTGGCGGACGTTTCTCGGGGATCGTCGTCATGTGCATCTCACCCGTCGTCACTTGTTTGACCGCGTGTTGGAACAGCCGGACATGGTCAAACAGTATCTCAGCACGTTACCGGAGGAGCAGATTCAGGAGGAAGGTCTGTTGCGGAAATTACAGAAGATGGTCACTCAGTGAAGCATCTCGTAGCCCTGCCGCACTTTTCTCCCGCACGGCAAGCAGAAGTACCACATAGAAGGGATTGACTGCTTCGCGTCGTACTCAAACTCCCACGTGTCTGGGTCATCACAGTCTTCACCCGTCGAACGTTTTCCATCCAATCGTCGTCGGCATTCGGAACAGATCACGGGCTTCCCAAGAAAACCGATTGAAGCCAGGAGTCGATCATAAAATCGGCGCAATCGGCATTTGAAGGACGCATCAAGAACTGTTCCCGTGTCGTGGGCATGTTGGAGCGTTCTCGCCAATTCTTCCCATTCTGATCGTAACGGTTCATCTAGATCCGTCTGCAGATCAAGCAGGGTAACGTTTATCTTTTCGTCGTTTGTACCCATTCAATCAATCGTCACTCTTTAATCTTTTCTGGTGCCCATTGGCATCCATTGAAAGGAGATCAGTCATGATGTCTTCTACCACAGTCAATACGTCGCATGCAGTATCTCTAGTCAGGCAACCCATTGATCAGGAAGCGGTGTTGGCACCCTATTTTTTCGCGCTCGAAGCGTATGAAGAACAGGACATTGAGCGACGCAATCAGCGTATGCTCAACGCGCGCACACCCTGGGAGAACCGGTTTGAGGATGAGGATCCCGACTTCGTCCCGCCGACTCCACCATCAACGTGGTTGACACCTCGCCATTACGTTACGCTCGCCGATGGTCGACGCGCGATCCGTCTGGATGAACGTCGAGCCTTACCGCTGTGTGGGATTCAGAGCCCTGTGCTCCTCACCGAAGCGGAACAATCGGCGAAGCCAGTCTATCAGGGCATCAAGTGTGGTGCGTGTGGAGGATTTCATCTCCCGCGTCCAATAAGAAAGCCAAAGGGTCACACGCATGAACAAACAGTGCATACCGATGAAGACCTCGAGGTTCGGTGCCCCAAATGTCACGCATCCGTCTTAGAAGTCCAACACGAAGGTCCCTTTTTTACTATTCACTGTTTCTGTGGATTCTGGAAAGAAGGGCAGATCACCGGTCAAGGTTTGTCACAAGCCGAACTCGATCACAACGAACGAGCTTTAGCTTCTGCGCCCGTTCGGGATTGTTCGGATGATGACGATAACGTATCTGAGGAATATGAAGGCGGCACCTTCACGGACGATCTGTTCGATGAAGCGTGTGAGAAAGGTCGAGTCGAGGTCATCGACGAGGATCTCATCCCGTTCTCGGAAGAGAGCGAGGTGCATGACGATGCTCACTCATCGACGGAAGCCACCTCAGATACCCTGTCAGAAAGTGACGAGCATCTTGTCGCGCTTGAAAACCGGTTCTGGCTGGATCATCGCGTCCGGCCATTACGCGTGGCGTTACTTGAAGCCACCGTGCTTCACCGGATACTGGACGAAGCTGTCAATCTTGTCTGGGCGGTGGCCGCGAATCTGGCTGAATCCTGTGAGCATCTGTCGGCTGCTGCGCAACGCGAGGTCGCCGATTGGTTATGCCAGGCGTATCCCGAGGATCTCGAAGGACTCCTTCCTGAACAAGAAGACCAAGAGAACTCAGGTGTGTCTCGGCAGCTTCCAGACATGCAACAGAAGATTCGCAAGTGGCAGCGTGCCTGTCGCGACCGAGTTAATCGGTTTCGGTATCGGCAAGCAGGCATTCGCATACTGGCTCCAAAATTTGGTGTCAGTCAGCAAGCGTTTGCTGCAGCGTGCCAGTAATGGAATAGGAAAAGAGTGGAGGTTGGCGGAACAAAGGGATGAAACGAATCACACCTAGAACACGCTGATCACCGACTCTTGGAATTTAACCAGTGGGGGATGCGGAACAATCACTCTCGATTCGGGGGTGTCCGCTCCCCCTTTTTTTGTGGTGGTTTAGACAATAGGAATGCGAATGTAGCGAGAACGTGTTCTTACCGTTCCCCATCTCGAAGCAGTCGCAATGCCTCTTCCCATTTCTCGCGCGGCACCAACTTGACGACATTCAATAAGCCTTCGTTGAGAAACAAGGCGAGTAATAGTTTCTTGCGAAGTCCTTCGACGTCTACGTCGGATATGAGGTACCCGTTGAGTAGTTCGAGCTTTTCGGGCGTGAGGGCGTAGTATTCATCCTTCGTGAGTGGTCGTCCTTCAAGGTTTGGTACCGGCAAGTCATTCATAGTTTTTGATCACTCCGAAAGATTCGTTCCCCAAGTTCGACGGACTCTCAATCGCCTAAGCGATCGGACTGGCGCAGATTGCTTACGGGTGTTTCGCCTAAACACCTTCCGGGAACGAAGACTTACATAATCTTTGGTACTCATCAAGACAGCAGCTTCCTTGTCAGCAATCGTAATGAGGTACTGTCTATCAGCTCTAGCCACCGCTTTAACAAGCTGGGAGAGTTTTAACTTCGCTTGAGATAGGGAAATGACGCACAGCATAGCAGAACCAATTCTCAGCCGAGATGGGAAGGCAATTCAATCAGCAAGTGTTTCTCTACTGTCCCGTGTGTTCTGAGGGAGCCATTTCTACGGCGGGTCTTGCCAAACGTAACCGTAATCGTTTCGCTAATTTTTCGGCACGCTCAGTCGACACAGGTTTGATGGGTTCATCGCCTTCGTCAGCTTGAATCTCCTGACGGACTTGATGAATCCACGTGAGCGAAGGGGTTTCCCAGGGAGGTTCTTTCACCTTATTGTTCTTCATAGTTCATCTCCATAGGAGAAACGAGATCGATGAGAGGATATCCTTGTTTCATATTAACAGAATTCAGCTCCCGTTTTCGATGAAGATTCACCATATGGCGGAAATTCCAAGATACGATAACTGTAATATGATTCGTGGTCGCCATCGCGACATGGCGTGCATCATTCCTATAATTATGGGGGATGGCCCCAGCATCAAGGTACGCTTGAGCCAACGCAATGCTGATATCTGATTCTTCCAACAGAAGGAGAGGAACGTCGGCTAAGTGAGATTGAATACGTGTCTGTATGGCTTCAGACGCACGAGCAATTTCTTCTAAAACTAAGCCTGAAATATAGCCATTCCATTTTCCGTGTCGAAGCCCGTCCCGAAACCGAGTCGTGGCTTGTAAACGTTCATCGGGCCCAGGATCACAGGTCGCTCCTAACACAGAAGTATCAAGATAAATGTTTTCATTCATGATGATATTGACCGGCAGTGCGTAAAGTTTGTACGGATTCTAGGCGATTACCATAGAGCGAGACAAATTTCAGCCAACATTATCAATAATGCGTTGAAAATGTCTGATCTTCAGTATGCCAAGGAAGGCCCCGTTTCCCAGAGCCTTCATTATTATAGAGGTAGCTTACGCCGCCTTCTTCATCGGCTTAGCCCCAAAAATCACCCTTTGAGCATGGACCTGCAGCTCATGCCGATTGGAACCATCCTCTTCAGCACGAATCACGTGTCGTAGGTGGCCTTCGATCGTGACGACCTGACCCTTCATGCAATGACTCGCGATGTTCTCGGCCTGTTTGCCCCAGACTGTGACGGGAATAAAGTCAACTCGGGCTTCTCCGGTTTGTTTGTTGGGCAGACTATCAATGGCGAGCCGGATATTCGTCACCGGCGTCCCGCTGTTGGTATACCGAAGCTCTGGATCTTTCACTAGCCGACCTTGTTGAATGACCTTGTTGAAATTACTCATGAGACACCTCCTAAGAGTAAGTAAGCGTTAAACACAATCGTGACGTCCGCTCGACGTCCCGCCTTGATTCATGATGCATGACACCTTGCTCGCGTGTGCGAGCCTCTCTCTTGCGCTATGCGGCTTGAGAAGAGCAGGCAACGGCGGGAGCATCGGCTGTCTGGGTGACCAAGTGCCGAATCGCGACCGGTGATAGCCGAAAATCTCGCGAGAGATAGCGGATCGCTGCGTCTGGATTCCTGAAGCGCTTGAAGGCCTGAAGAATGCGACGTTGAAGGGGATGGAGTAACTGGTCGGTCGACTCGAACATATCGGGTTGAGGATGCGTCAGCCAGGGATGGACAGCGTCACAATCGCCTGCGAGTAACGAGAGATCCTCTGAGCTCAATTGTTCCAACCACGCCGCGAGGGCATAGCCTTCTTCGCGATCGAATCGCGTATGAGCTTCCGACAAGAGTCGCCCCGCCGCGGTCCATCGCATCATGCGTGATTGAGCATCATCAGATTCCACCAGCGCGGAGTTGATAAGTCCCTGCCGCAATGTCGACCGCGTGGTGAACAAATGAAAAGCTGGCTCGTGTAAGTAGTCACCCAATTCATGGATGTCTTGAGCATCCATCGCCTCGATGTCCACCTCAGTCATCCAAGAGGATGGAATGCCAGTTAAATCATCGTCGTTAACCAGGAGCTCAAGAGAGGACACATCATGCGCTTCATCATCAGTTTCATTGTCCTCCCAGCTTTGCTCATCCTCGTCGTCGTGCAGAGGGTCAGTAGCGTCAACCACGGCTGCGCATTCGATGCCCCATGTATTCTGCGCCTCTTCATCATCACTCAGGATCGGCAATGGCCGCTCCACGCGATGTCCGCAGAGTCGACACACGACCTCGAATTCGTCGAGAAAATATGACGCCTCCGCGTCGGTCAAGCACTTGGGACAAAGGATGTGTGGCTTGTGAGGACGTGACGATGATTCAGAGCGAGAGGTCTCTCCTTTTATGATATGCCAACCGTAGCAGCGGCGACATTGTTGCTTGCGTCCACGTTGACCGCGCATGGCGATCGCATCCTCGAGCAACATGACTTCTCGTATGCCGCATAGCGTGCGGACGCGCTGTGCATCGAGGCGTATGACGCGGCGTCCATCGGGTAACGTGATAAACCGAGGATTCGTGTTCCTTTTGATGGTGCGCATGAAGACGGGGAACACGGGAATACCATTCTCTTCGTCAGCATACCGGGTCTCCCGTTTAAACCATCGCTCTCGATCTTCCTGGATCCATTGACTGAAGTGCGCCTCATAGAGCGCTTCTAATGACGTGACCTTCTCTTCCAGGTTGTCTTCCTGACCAAGCACCACGACTTCAGGAAGCGGCACGAGTAATTCGCTGTCTGAAGAATACACGGTTTCCATAGCACCCTCCTCGTATGATGTGTGACAACTGACGATGTAGACACGCTGACTCAGACTGTTGACTCCAACACTGACGTCCGGGTAGGCACGGCGCCGTTCGGGTCCGACGCCGTGAGATCAGGATGGATGAGAGGCAAGGTAACGCGGAAGTAGGCCCTTCCGCGGCAGGAATCATGGAAATTGACACATTGCGAGCAGCGCGAGCCGGTTACGGGCTTTGCAGGTGAAACTCAGTCGCTGACTCATGATAGGGATGCGAGAGGAGGGAGACGTGAGGATGATCGTGAGAGTTGCGCAACAATCGAACAATCGTGACATCGAGGTTGTCCAGCTCTTCGATGATGATCCGCTCGATAAGGGACCAATCGCCGCCAGCGAGTCCGCTCCCGATCATGGGCAACCCGATTCGGTACCGTGAGAATGTATGTCCTATCCATCTGAGACACCGGCGAATGGCGTCGTAGTCTGCTTTCCGACCAACACCGCGCCAGTCGTATTGGATGTAGGCGTTGACGACGTACAGGGTTTGTCCCTGTCGCGTCATGCACTGCGCCACCGAGCAGGTTCCGAGTTTGCGACGATCGCCTCTGATCGTGCGGCAATCGGCGTTATACGCCGCAGGGAAGCCCCGTCTGATCTCTCGCGCCAGGCCGGCGCCCATGGTATGAAAGCAGTTGCACCCATGAACGATCACGTCAAAGATGCCGGTATCGGCAAGGGCGATCAGATTACCGTGTATGACTTGAATCATTTTGTCTCCTTCCCTTAAGCGGAATGACCCGTAACAGTTCAAACCGCCGCTGTGGAACCAGGCACTTGATCGTGGAGAGGACATCGGCGACGGACAGCCGAATGGGAAAGATCATGTATCGGTGTTCTTGAGGTTCCTGAAACATAACGGACCAGAGCGCGTGCGACGAATCGACTTCAGGAAACGACGAGGTTGGTTGCATGGGGTGCTGAGGCAATGAATCTTCGATGACAGGGCCGTTCCCCTTGGTAGACTGAATACCGACATAGACTCTTTGGGCGGCCTCGCCCCATGCGGGGTCAAACGGTCGGTTCAGAAATGCGGCTTCGGCAGCACGCTTTTCATTCCATGAGAGCGAGTGAGAAGAAGTGGACATGACGCACCTCAAGGCGTAGTAACGGTGGTGGGTCTATTAAGCGTCGGAGAGTGGCTGCTCGACGGTCAAGTTGTCGCTCGACTGATTGAGTGTATGGACAAAGACAATCCGTGGCGTGAAACGGTCTCGAATCCACGTTTTTCACCAGCTTGATGAAAGAGGTGTTCAACTTGATCAATTCCGACTTGTGTTTGTTCTTCAACTTCGACGATACGAAACCATGTTCCAAACATCTCACTCTCATAAGAAGGATGAGTGATGGCTGAAGTGGGAACGACGGGTGGGTCTGGAAGTGGGTGAGGTTGTTGACTGTTCATGATAAGACCCCTTGGTCTGCAAAACTGTAGTACCGATCATTCCCCAAGATGAGGTGATCCAGGACTCGGACTCCCAACAGCTCCCCACAATCTGTTAAGCGTTTCGTCAATGCGTGGTCTTCTGGACTGGGCGTAGGGTCCCCACCTGGGTGATTGTGCAGCAGGATTAGGGCCGCAGCATTCATCGTGATGGCAGTCTTAAAAATTTCGCGTGGGTGAACGATGGCGGTTGTTAACGACCCAATGGCCACCACGCTTCCGCCGATGATTTGATGCTTGGCGTTGAGGCCCACGATCACGAAATGTTCGCGGTCGAGTTCTTGAAAGGCGTCACGCACAAGTCTATAGAACACTTGAGAATCTGAGATTGGCGGTCCTGCGCACTGAGTGAGCAGATTCCCTACCAGGCCGGGCGAATCTTCCTGACAGGTACCAAACCCTTCATCACGGACCAGCTTCATTTTGTAGAAGCATAATGAATGTCGTGCTTTGCGCTCCGTCGTTGCTTTGCTCTCTGAACGTTTAGGCATCAACTAGTCCTGATAGCTTATGGTTGTTAAGAGCGCCGTTTATTTCTGAATTTTGCTAAACAGTGGGAGCAATTCCGCGCTAATGGCGGGAAACGTGTCGGGATGGAGTCCAAGCATGTCCTGGAAGGTAATGGCTCCAAGCTCGTGCAGGACTGCGAGCAGGTTTTTCCAGCTGATTGGGAACTGGTCAAGGTGAAACCCTTCCCAAATCGCGTGGATCGAATGTTCATCTAACCAGGCTTTCCGAACAAACGGGGCTTCGTCTGATTCGCGTGCGAGCGCTTCTTCGAGAGAGAGACCCGGAAAAAGACCAAAGCATTGCTGAATACAGATAATGTCGGGAAAGTCGGTGAGAAAAGACAATCGGATATATCGTGCGTTGGGTAAGCTCTCTTTCTTGATCAGCGTTTGCCCATGTTCACGAGCAACTACCTGGTCTGGTGATTGCTCTACCATCTCCGCGTACCGCCAAATTGGTTCGCGAATATCGGTCGCCGTCAGCTCGATTTCCAATCGGCAGCCAGTCGTGAGTGATCCAGTAATCATATTGCCTCCGTATGACTTAATATGGCGACGACAGAATAGCACTACACGGTCGTGAGGAAGGGACGCTGCGCGGCATTCAACGGCTGAAGACATGCCTGAATGAGGTGGTCGTCGTTCCACCAGTGATCAGGCATGGGCTGAGAGAGACGCGGGACAAACTGGGTACTGTTGATCGTCACGCCACGCAGGCTCGTGTAGTCAAAACAGGTTCTCAGAAAGGTTTCAGGCGGCAAGGAGCCGAGTGCCTTGGCATGCCCAATCAAAATCAATTTGCTTTTAGCTCGGGTCATCGCGACATTGAGGAGCGTGGTGCCACCCGCGCTCGCATCTGGCTGGCACAAAAAACTTTGCCGGAGGTTGTTAACAATTGTCGTGTCGAAGATTACGACATCGAACTGTTGACCTTGGCATTGATGAACGGTTCCCACGTGGACCTGTTTATCGAGACCTTGATGACGAAGAACTTTCTGAATTCCGGTGCTCTGTGCGCGATACGGAGTTATCACCGCGACCGTGAAGGGGGTTGAGGCCATGTGTATATTCAAGAGGGTCTGCGTGACCAATCGAATGACGACGAGCGCATGGTAGAAATTAAGTGGCGAGCCGCGTTCATCGCGGTGGATCTGAGGGCGCGCTTGTGTCGTATCGATCACCGCCAGGGCTGAATGGGGAAACGGCGGAAGCGAGACGACCGGATGTCGGTCATCAGACAGAGATGGAGCGGAGCGAAAGGGCAAGCCTCGTTGCCGATAGAGGGTACCGGCTAGCTCACCGATGTCGGGATGCATTCGGTACTGCGTTGTGAGGGCTGCCACGCGCGAATCATGCTGGTCTCGAATCTGGGCGACCTCATAAATGGATTGTGTGAGCCATCGTAAAGAATCCGATGAGGCGTGTTGTGCAATGGGCGGAAGCTGTAAGAAATCCCCCACTAAGATGACGTGATGTTTGGCCAGACACAGTGTCGCAAACAGGGCAGGCACGCTGGCTACACTCGCTTCATCCACGATCACCAGGTCAAATCGTTCAGACTCCAAGAGTCGGAAGCAGGAGGCTCGTGTGAGTGTCGTCGCGATGACCTGAGCGCGTTCGACAAAGCCACGCTCAAGGCCGTGGAGTCTCGCACGAATCTCTTCGAGTCTTGCATGTTTGTGAGCGAGCTGGGCATTGGCCAATTCTAAGGCTGCGCGGATCTCCTGTCGCGAACGTCTTTCTCCATCTAATTCAGTCGCGAGTTCGTGCTCTCGCGTCTGAGCCTTCGTGAGTTGATCCTCTATGGTGCTTAAGGTTTGAAGTAGGTCTGCTGCCCTTGCTTGTAGCGATTCGATGGTTTGGCTGTTCGCGTCAATTTCCTCTTGAAGCTTCTTCCGTCGACGAGGAAACACCCGCTCGCGCCAGGACGGTATAGCCTTGAGTTGATTCTGGAGCTGCTGTTGACGAGTCGTGATAACTCGGATTTGATCCTCTACGCTGGTCAATGATCGATCGACGCGATATCGGTCCCTCATGAGCGCGAGACGATGTCTCTGTTGCTTTTCTTTCTCATGCCCATGATTCGCTAAATCTCGAAGGGCCGTCGCTTCGGCCTCTAACAAAGGGAAGGTTTCTTGGATCCGCGTGAACTCATCACGAAGTGGAGCTGCGTGCTCATCTAGGCGCTGAGCGAGTGTGACGGTATGAATGCGTAGTGAAGCGTCAGGACTCGGCGTTCCCACACGGAGAATGTCGTCCGCACTATCATCTTTAACATTTTCCAAAACCTCTTCCAGCGCGTGATCAACGGCGGCATTGGTCGTGGAACACAGGAGCACGCGGAGTCCACTCGATAACGTAGTGAGCAGAATCTCGCCGATCACTCGAGTTTTTCCTGTTCCAGGTGGTCCCCAGAGAAACAGCAGATCATCCGTTAACGCTCGATGATAGGCTTCACTTTGGGACTCGTCTAGCGAACTTTCACGAGGAGTGTTCTTTGGTGTTGTTACCGTTTCTGGCTGAGCACTGGGTGATAGAGCTTTGAGTGCCAACTGCGTCGACCACGGTGTTGGATTCCGTCTGATAAGCTGCAATCTTTCTTGCAGTCGGCGCAACAGATGGACGGAAGACACAAGCGGAAGTGCTTCATCGATCGGCTCAGGGGTTTCTTCTTCGGGAAGGAGAGCCAGGTTGTGTGATGTCGGACAATCATCGTGGACATCGTCTTGAGGATAATTGGGAAAAGGCGAGGAAGTGCTAGACGTGGCTTGTAATGCCATGATTTCTTCAGCGAGCGCAGCATCAAACGACCGAAGGAGATGATCGATCGAAGGCACTGACATAGTCCCTCCTGGGTTTGATTGAATAAGTGACGCAGGTTGTGAAGGATTGCGCTCGGGACGAGCGCCTAAGAGGAAAGGGGAGACGAGCAAAGTTCAGCTTTCAGGAATCATATAATTTTAGTTGAATCCAAAATGAGTTTTCCTCACGTAAAGGTTAATACAGAACCGACAGAACAACTTTTGCCGAAAGGAGAACTCGACATGCCAAATGCGACAGCCGCTCAAATTAAGGAAATTGAAGGGTTTATTGAAAAGGAAAAGAAGGCTTCAGATGACAAACTTCAAGGTCCCGATAGCAAGGAGGCCAAGAAGAACTATCAGACAGCGATCGAGCTAGCGGATAAGTATTTCAAGATTAAGCTGCATCCGAATTGTTTTGGAGAGCCTGAGTACAAGCATTCGAAGCGGGTTTCAGGAAGCACGGTACCACGGCTAAAAGATGGGAAGCCAAAAGGGCAGTTCACGATTGGGGAAAAGGCATTTTTTTACGCGAACAAACCATCGGCGATCTGGCTAGCGGCCACCAAGGTGCACGAAATTCTTGGCCACTGCGCAAATGGGTTCAAGGTGGAAATGCAAAAGGGCCTAGGGACCGACGAAGAATTTCCGATGGCCACGCAGAACCTCCCGGAAGAAGAGGATGAGTTCCTGGCGTACAAAGTCATGTTGGAATGGGAGAAAAAACTCGGCTTGACGGAAGCCATGAAAAAGGGGATTAAAGACTGGATGAAGTATTATTACAAAGGTATGTCAAAGGAGAAACAAGCAAAATATAAGAAAGAGTTTCCTTGGCTCGCGCTACGTCAGACGCAACAAGAATTTAATGGGGTTCTGGCGAATGTCATGATTCCTGGTGGGGCACTCGTTCAAAGTCGGTATGGCATAGCGTTTAAGACGGAGACGACAACGTCAGTCGCAGAACTTGTCGTCGCTCTGTCTGAAGGAGATGTCACCGAATTTTATGCTCTGAATCCAGAGCTGCCAGGCAATCTTCAAGACTCCCGGCCGGTCAATGTTGGAACACTTGATTCGATCTCAGTCGAACTCGATCGTTCGTCGGACACTGTCAATGTGTCTCCGCAAAATTGGGGTTCAGTTCGAGAGGCAGTCAAAGAGCAAAAGGTCGCACCTGAGTCCAAGGCGAGCGTGCTCTTGCGTCGTTAGTCATGCACTGAAGTCGTGTATCTGTTTGAGTCACAGTGGAAGTGGATAAAATTCCATGGGGGACTCCTATGACTTTACGAGGTGGAGTGGTCTCCCCTTGATGTCACGGTTTTGTGAACGTTGCTGATCTGGTCAATGGCGACTAACTCCTCCAAGATCTCGTGACCCTCATCTATATACGCCTCTTCACGACTGGGATCAAGAGTTATGTGACCCTGACAGTGCTTCCGAATGAGACAATGTAACAATCGGATGAGCGCCTGTTCAGCTAGTTCATACGACCAATACTCTTCTTCAATGTCTGGTTCCAAATAGCCGTGGTGGGTGAGGACATAGCGCACTTGCCCGCCATAGCTAAACCGCGTTTCAATGGTGAAGTGACAGTCTCGGTCCTTATGATGACCCAGGACAATCGTTCGGTACCAGAGAGCCATGAGTTTGCTGATAACCTGTGTCGGAGTGAACGAAGCATAGGTGGAAACAGGAGCGTGTTGTTGGTTCATAACTTCTCTCAAATTTTCATTCTTTCATCGTGGACAATGTCTTAACGGGGTTGTCCCCAATGGCGCTTACTGCATAGCGGGCAGATCCAGGCACTCACGATGACGGCAGAACCATTATCCGGAAGGCACCGCTCGCGCCGGAAGAATAATGTGTCATTCCCGCATTTTGAACACTGGTAAGGGGTCTCGGCATACCATTGCTGATCCGGAGCGGAATCGGGGGTGGTACGCCGGAACCCTCGAGATGGGGTGAGGGCCAAAGGGCGAAACATGTGTTGTTCCTTGATGCTATTTCTCGGGTGAGTGACTGACGGTGGTCATCGATGAACTTCTGAGAGCGCCCCAGGCTTCTTGGACCCAACCCTGCAGTTCTTTAAAAGCGCTTGGCGTGCTTTGCCGAAACACTATGGCAAAGGTCGCGACGAGCAGAATGGATGTAGCGATGGGTCCGCTGTAGGCAACGAGAGCCGGAACCATGACAAACCACCCGGCGACGAGAAACAGTAAGAGTTTGTGACGCAGCATTGTAAGCACCTCCTGTTGATGAAAATGCCCTTAGTTTGTCGGCTCTCCTGGACTGATCAGGTTGATGAACGTGGTGATGAAGTCTACATACGGTTCGACGAAAGGGTTCAATATCTTCACGACGTACATCCCGATGATGATGCCAAGTAGGAGAACACCCCCAAGAAAGAGTTTGAAAGCCAGTTCATAGGACATCGACTCCCTCCATGGTCCGCGCGTGTGCCGGCGAGGAAGAGTATCCGCTTCTTACATGAAGTATTACGCGACAGAAATGGATTGTTTACGAGAAAAGCGCGGTCAGAGTGCGCGCAATTTTGGGGAAATCGAACGGCTTACGGAGGATGGTCTTCACAGCCGGAAACGTCGAGAGCGTTTCCGTTTTGGGAAGGTCTTCTCCCGTGACGATCAAGACGGGAACGTGTTTGAGACGTGGGTCCTTTTCGAGGGCTTCAAGCAGTTGCCATCCATTCATCACCGGCATATTGAGGTCGGTAATAATGAGATCGAAATTTCCTAATTGCAACGACTTTAACCCCTGAGCGCCATTTGCCGCCTCTTCACAGATATATCCCTCATGTTCAAGGAAGTCCCTGAGACACAGCCGGTTTGATTCATCGTCTTCGACTAAGAGGATTTTCTTGTTGTGACTGTTCATCTTGCTTTTTTGATCCTTGTGCAAATGGGACTGATCATGGTTCCTATAGAAGTGAGGCAGTGGGTTATCCGCCGTGAAGGGATTGCTCCTGTCCTTCAAGGCTGCAGATCGTTCAGATGGAGATGATGGGGTCTTCATCATGGCTCTGAACAAGCTAGGCAGGTCGGGTGAGAAAGCGCAACCCTCACTTATGAACTAAGGAGAAACAGAGCAAAACGAAAGCCATACCCTTGATCGCGTACCGTGATTGAGAAGTCTATGACCTAGATCGAGGTTATGGCCGGTCGTTTGGTGTGGGAGGGGTATCGGAATCTCGACTGATTAAAACCAGAACTTAGAGAACGAGAATGTCTCGTCTTATTGACAGTTTGGCTATCTCAGCAATCCAAGGCCCCGCTTTTTCGGTTAGCGCCCGGCAACCACCCGGTACCATGACTGAACCCTCTGCTGTACGATTTCACGTTCCTGTGGTACCAACGTTCGTTCAAGCGCAGCTCGCAATTCTTGGGCTTCTGGTATTTGACTGTGGTAGGCGAGGGTGGTCCAAAACAGTGCTTCTTGATGATCCGGCTTAAGACCCAGACGGCCCTCGTAATAAATGGCGCCGAGTTCGAACTGGGCGGGGCCGAAGTTCTGCTGTGCAGCTTGAATAAACCACGCAAGAGCTTGTTGCGGATCGACATCTGTCCACATGCCGGTTTCGTAAGAGGTTCCCATCAACAATTGCGCATCTGGTAGCCCATGTGTCGCCGACAGCTGAAGCCAGTAAAACGCTGCGTGGGCGTTTCGGGGATCAGGCATGAAGCTTAAACAAAATTCGGCCAGGGCATCCTGCTGCTGGGATCGGACCTCCAGTTCACTCCGTAGACGATACAGGTTACCGGCTGCGGCGGTGAGTTCCCGGCAACTCTGAATAGCTGGCAAAGTGTTTGAATTGGTGGCCGCAAACGCTGTGGGCAGTGGCTTCCAAGTCACGATGAGGAGAATGAGAACAGCAAGGCGAGTGCACCGTCTGAAAGTAGTGTGGCAAGGCATCTCTCTATAAGTACTACGCGACAAGTTCGCTAGTTTATTCTGCAATTATCAGTATTTCCTTGAGTAATACATCAGAGGTTTAGAAGAGGGCAGAGCGAGGATGCCTTGGCGAAACGATACACTTCAAAGATGGGACAGGACGGTTCTGTCCATATTACTGAAAAGCGAAATAGGGGTGGGGCTGTACCATTTCTGAAAAATGCTCATGAATATAGTTGGCCTCATAGGCCAGCGCATCCTGACGCGAGGGAAATGTGTTAGGGAGTTGATCACCATTCTTGAGCGTGATCGTCCAGCCTTGTTCTTGGTCATGCCACTCAATGTGTGATGCGCGTTCGACGTGAAGTGTGCCAAAAGTGGTTAGCGGAATCTGCTCCGTGTAGGGGCACGTGATTGTGCCGAATGGGTCAATGTGTAGAACGCACATGTGTCTGCTCCTTTACCTCAAGATCGTATTCCGGCGTTCTTCGTCGTTTCTCAGTAACTCCAAGGGCTGATTCGAGTGCGCGAGTCGCGTCTTCGCACGCTGAGCCTCGATAGCCCTGCGCTTTCACCGTGACCTCGCCCGTTGGCGAAATGGAGATGGTGATAGTCTGTTCATCCATGATCAAGACCTCCCCGTGAGGCGAATTTGTAATGTCCCATCTGAAAGGGAGGTTCTGTGGTAGGTGAGTCCCGCTTTCCTGGCTTGCTTGAGTGCGACCGCGGCTTGGTATTCCTGAAGAAAGCGCCCACCTCGTTTTCCTAAAATCCTCAAGGCGTCGCCATTGCGAATATTTTCTGTGTCCGATAACACCTCTTCATCGCACACGAAATGAAATGTGCCGTCCGGCATAAGCTTCAAGCCTAAGTCGTACCTGCCTGGCAATTGCAGAACATAATCACACGGTTCAGAGTAACCAGAGTAAAAGCGGGCTTTAGCCCTTTGGACGACAGAGACCCCGAGCACCTGTGCCGCATGGAGGATGGCGTCAGGAAACTTAATCTGAGATTTAATTGTCGTCAGATGGGACATGGGAACCTCATAAAGGAGTGAGTGAAATCCGTCCTGGACTGAAAGATGGGTGCGGGAACTATCTTAGAACTGAAATGTCAGTTGGGTTTCGGAGGTGATGCGTTGGTCGTTGCTTGCAACCTTCGGTAATGGTTCTGACAGTGCGCCATTCAATGTTCCTTTGCTCTCTGTAACTAGATCTCTTGTGAAAATCCAAGACGGAAATGGAAATGCGAGCCAGGGACAATAGAGGGCACCGTTGATTTTCGTGATCGTCAGGACTAGTGGATCGATATCCATCCCGTGGAGGTTCAGACTGTTATTGGACGCGTGCAGCAGCATGCGGCCCGTTCCACAGCAGGGATCCATGATTGACCGTGTTCGCGGGTCGTGACCATTCGTGATTTCTGCTCCGTTTACCGTCATCTGGGTTATCATCTCGCACACCGTATGTGGAGTGGGGAAGAAGCCGGTGGTATTCCACCCGCGACTGCGCTGTTCAGCGAGCAGTTCTCCGAAATAATCGTAGGGGTGAAGGAGCCACGATTCGATATTCACGGTGCGGTAAAGCTTTTCTTGAAGAGAATCGTCAAGTGCAGGTTGGTTGTCGGATACTCCGAGAGCCCACGCCATCCAATCGACTATTGTTTGAAGCGACGATCCTGCTAAACCGGTTTCTTCGATCAGGCTGATCCAGCGCTCGATTGCTCGAATAGTTCCGCGATCGGGAGAAGAGCAAAATGAAAGATGTGGAATGGGATCCGGAGTGAGTCCGCACCGCAGGGTTTGAAAGTAGTATCTCCAGCGATCTGGAATCTCCGAATGGATTGAGTGAAGTTGAATTGCATACGGAAGTAGGAAGCCACGATAGATCCAAGGCGGATGCGGATCTCCTAGCCGGGGAAGGCGTCTTCGGGTTTTCACGAAGGCTGCGAGTTCGTGAAGAGAAGGCAGAGTCTTGCAAGTGGACATAGGTGTTTACCTGAGGAAAAATGAGCAGGTTGCACATGCGGGGGAAGTTCCGCGGCGGAGCTGATTGTGAGAGAAGAACGGGTCTGATCCAAGAAAGCAATCAGCGATCCCATATATCTTGCTTCCAACTTATGGATTCTTAGGCTATTATCCTATTGTCAGTACTCCGTTTCTTGCTCAAATACATCCCGTAGTTGTCTTTGAAAGTAAATGTCCTGGTAAAGGAGAGACTATGGGGTCATTCAGGAACACAAGACGAATTATGTTATAGAACAAAAGCACTTAAACTTTCTGGAGATAATTGTTCGCGATCAAACCAACTTATGCCACGTATTTTTGACAATATAGAGCAAGCTCTTCTGCCGGCTTTAAGAGAAACTATACAACTCGCCGATCGTGCTGACTTCTGCGTAGGTTATTTCAACTTACGGGGATGGAAACAACTCGATGGCTATATCGACAAATGGTCAGGGAAGGATGGACATTGCTGTCGGTTATTAGTTGGTATGCAGCGACTCCCACAAGATGAACTGCGCGAAGCTTTAAGCCTCGTAAAGAAAGATAGTGTGCTTGACAATCAGACCGCCATTCGTTTGAAAAAGAAACTTGCTGAAGAGTTTCGTGAACAATTAACTGTCGGAATTCCCACAAATGAAGATGAAATCGGCCTGCACAGACTAGCCGCTCAAATCAAAGCTAAGAAAGTGGTGGTTAAGTTGTTTCTCCGCCACCCTCTGCACGCGAAGCTCTATCAGCAAAGCAGAGGACCACGGGCTCTGCCCGTGGGTGAATGCCGGCGACGATATTTTGGTATGCTCGGAGAATGGAAGTTCGATTCTCCGGACACAGTGCGTATCGCACGCAGTACCACATTGTATGGATTCCCAAATATCGTCGGCGCATCCTGAATCCTGGGGTGGCCAGTTACTTGGTGAAAGTGTTGACCAAGCAGTTGCGGTCTCTCCCTGGCGTTGAACTGGTCGAGCAAAGTATCCAGGCGGATCATATTCATCTGGTGCTCATCATTCCTCCGCGGTATGCCGTAGCGGCGATTGTGGGGACGCTGAAACAACAGACGGCAAAAGCTCTCCGTGCCAAGTTCACGTGGCTGGAAGACGTGTACTGGCGCGAACCGGTTGTGTGGTCGCCTGGGTATTTTGTCTCGACCGTAGGCATTGATGAAGCAAAGATTCTGTGGTACGTCCGTCATCAGGAAGCCCAGGATTCAGGTCAAGCGAAGCTTGATCTCAGGTAGTGCCACGGGCTCTGCCCGTGGGAATCTACTTCATCCAAAAGAAAAATTTCTTGGATGGGAATCCTGATTATTTGCGGCAAAAGCTAGAAGAGCTTCAAGGAAAGGGCAAAGACCAGTTTTATAGTGAGTTTCTATGCCCCTTATTTTTTGAGGGATTTGGAAAACGCGAACATGAGCGCTCTAAAGGGGTTTCTAAGCTTCTTGGGAAAGTCCCTTATCTTAATGGGGGCTTGTTTTTACGGCACCAGATAGAAGAGAGGTACGGAAATAAAATCCATATTGCTGATGCTGCTTTTGAAAAGCTCTTTGATTTTTTTGAGCAATATCATTGGCATTTAGATGAGCGGCCTTTGCGGCGCGATGATGAAATCAATCCCGATGTGCTCGGCTACATCTTTGAAAAGTATATCAACCAAAAACAAATGGGGGCCTATTATACCAAAGAGGATATTACCGGCTACATTTCTCAAAACACGATTATTCCCTTCCTTTTAGAAACGGCGCGGGGTAAATGCAAAATTGCATTTGAAGGGGATCAATCTGTATGGGGTCTTTTCCAAGAAGATCCCGATCGATATATCTACGAACCTGTGAAAAAGGGCGCTGAGGTTGCTTTCCCTTCAGAGATTGAAGAAGGCTTGAATAATATCAATAAGCGATCAAGGTGGAATAGGCCGGCTCAAAGTGGGTTTGCGTTACCCACTGAAACATGGCGTGAAGTTGTGGGCAGACGTGAGCGCTATGCGCAGGTTAGAGATAAGCTCATCCGAGGAGAGATTCATGAAGTTGACGATCTGATCACTTACAACCTGGATGTTCGACAATTTGCTCAGGATGTCATTGAGAATTGTGAAGGTCCAGAGCTACTTCGCGCGCTATACGAATCCATTGAGAAAATTACAGTGCTAGACCCCACCTGCGGTTCAGGTGCGTTTTTATTTGCGGCGCTGAATATTCTTGAACCTCTCTATGAAGCGTGCCTTAACCGGATGGAAGTTTTTTTAGTAGATCTGGAACGATCTGAAGCCAAGCATCGCCCCGAGACGTTCAGTGACTTTCGCAAGATACTTGAGCGGGTCGCAAGTCATCCCAATCGCCGTTATTTCATTCTGAAATCCATTATCTTAAACAATCTTTATGGCGTGGATATCATGGAAGAGGCGGTCGAAATATGCAAACTGCGCCTCTTTTTAAAACTTGTTGCTCAAGTGGAGAAAGTTGAGCAAATCGAGCCCTTACCGGACGTTGATTTTAATATCCGAACAGGCAATACGCTTGTTGGGTATGCAACCTTAGAAGATATTAAAAAATCGATGGAAGGAGATTGGATTAAGCTAGAGGCCTTGCCATCTATCGAAGAAAATGCAAAAAGCGCTGACTGGGCTTTTCAGAAATTTCATGAGATACAAACCGAACATAGTTTGGACACAAAAGCTTTTACCGAGGCCAAGCATGAATTGCAGACAAGACTGAGTCTGTTGGAGGAAGAACTGAACCAATATTTTGCGAATGTTTATGGGATAGAGGTTTCTAAAAGAACTTCCTATGAGAAGTGGCTCAGCTCTCATAAACCGTTTCACTGGTTTATTGAGTTCTATGGAATCATGAAGAGCGGAGGATTTGATATCATTATTGGAAATCCTCCATATGTCGTTTACTCAGACTCCAAAGTCGATTATAGGGTAGAACCTCAAGGATACAAAACCTTAGCAACGAAAAATCTTTATGCTTTTGTGTTTGAACGTTCACTACAAATTGCTAAGGTTAAAGCACCTGTTGGCCTTATTGTTCAATTAACAGTTTTATCTTCAGAACGTCTTCCACTGCTTCAGAACCTGCTCTCCTCTAGGGGAGGAATTTTTACCTTGCCGTTTCCTCGGCGGTCTGAATCTGTATTTGAAGGGGTGGAAATGCCCGTTGCTATCGTGATTTCCATGCCAACGCTTCAATCGACTTAATAAAGAACCCCGCCGCAAGCAACGGGGTATTAGAAGAGTGCCAATTGGTGATTTGCGTATAACTGTTGGTACGCTTCCCCTTGTTGCTTGACATACTTGCCTATCATTGCTTCATTCCCATGCTTCCCCACTGTGCTTGCGTAGTAACCGTCTGTCCATAATTCTCCACCCCATAATTGTTCTTTCACCTGAGGAGCTCGACGAAAGATCTCTTTGGCCGTCAGACTCTTGATGATGGTTACCACTTTCGTCACACTGTACCGCGGAACCGCCTGGACCAGAAAATGTACATGATTCTTATCTGTGCCAATCTCTAAAAATTTCAACTGATACCGTTGCTCGATCTCAAGACAAACATCTTTCAACACTCTATCGACGGTGGCATCAAAGATTGCACGGCGATATTTGGCAGGAAAAACCAAGTGATAGAGCAAGACCGTGACATTATGACTCTTATGAATGTACTCGCTCACGCGAGTAGTTTACGCCGCAAGCGGCGGGGAATATACCCTCAAGTGATTCAACATGCAGGGTTATGCGTTTTTATACCGAGGAACGTCCTTATGCGTTATCAACGACAAAACTTACGGAACATGCTATCCGTTTGCACGGCTATAGGATTGCAAAGATTGAATCCCCTTTAGAAGTAGACATTTATGAAAGAATTATATCGAATAAACTTTTGCTGCATACGTTAACGAACAAAAGTTCAAATTGGATACTGTACTATCAAGAGGCTTGTCGATACTGGGTCAAGGCCTGTGAAGGGTTGCCATTTTTCAGGAGGAATGGAGTTGAAATGGCGCCGCCACACGGAAGAGTTGTGTGCTTCCAGAAGAAGGAAAGCGCAGATTTTGCAGTTTGCTTGGCGAATTCATCACTTTTTTACTGGTTTTATAGTGCATTTTCAGATTGTGAACATATCAATGATGGGTTACTTCGTGGCTTTTACATTCCAAAAACTTGGGAAGAAACTGATTGGGGTACACTTTCTCAGCAACTGTCCAATAGCATTGAGGAGCATTCTGAGAGAAAGACCATTTCTACTAAACAAGGGCATAAGATTGAATATGTAGAGATTAATGCTTTGAACTCCAAGTTCATTATTGACGATATCGATCGAATGTTGGCCAAACATTATGGTTTTTCAGAGGATGAGGTGGACTTCATCATTAACTACGACATCAAATATCGTATGGGACAGGAAACAGGGGAAGAGGTTTTGTAATTTAAATAGGCATAATCCGAGAGGGCTGAATAAGTTCTAAAATTTTATTTATGAAAATTTACTCCTCTTTTCTGTTTTGTTTTTAATTATGGGCTAGCTAAAGACACAAACCGGAACTGTATCCTCCTCCCCGCTGACCATCAAAATCCCATTCATAGATAGTAACAGGGCCTATAGCATGCTGGTGTTGTCCGAGTGAAAAGGTAAAAGCGTTTGGCCCGGCGATAAAGATGTGTGTGCGGCCTGTTCCCTGGCCATTTACACGGGAGTCTTGCAAACGATGTACAATAGCCTCAGCAAGTATCCCTGCGTGACGTCCGCTACGAACTGAATGTTGGGAAGAACCACCTTCAGGAGCGCAATGGATTATCTGTGATACTTCAGGTAGCTTTTGTTTCACAAATGTTCGGACTGAAGGGGAGACATTGTGAGTCAGGCTCACTGCTAGAGCAATTTCCTTATGTTCTTTAATAGAGAAATCCTGTTCTTCAAATTCAATATTAGGCCAAGATTTGTCGATCGGAGAATCATCGTTCGCCCAAAAGCGGCGCCCCCTGCCTCGTTGTTCGATTTCCAAGGATTTCCCAGATTTGACGTTTAGGAGCGCACCGATCGCGAAGGCGATGGAGACATGCGCATCCACGATGAGACGTAAATGATCTGTTGATCGGGCATTTTCAAAAAGAAAAGTCCGCAACTCCGGAAAAATTCTGTTTTCCCAGTCAGCATCGTTGCGTATGTAACGACCGTCAAAGTAAGGGACTATATTAAGAATCTGGTCGCATCGTTCTTCCAGAGAATCGATAGGGTGCATGAAGGAACGGACGCCGATAATTGGTACATGGGTGGCCGTATTTGACGATTCGAGGAGTCCTTCTCGACGTGCCATTTCGGGAAAAGTGTTTCGATCGAATACAATTCTTCCCTGACCAAGGAGCTTTATGATCAGGTCATCGTAAAAGAATCCAGATTCACTTGCAGGAATCCGTTTCATGCCAACAGCCGCCAATTTTTCATCTAGCCGCTCCCGTAAGCTCAAAAGGGATTCTGGTGTCTCGGCTATGGCAAGAGTCCGTGCAACGAAAGAAAGAGCTTCATCATCGACTTCTAGGTGTTCGCGCCAGAGCTTCCGGACTTTTCCCATACGGCTTCGGTCAGTCGATCCATCAAATAGCAGCTCGTTGTCCAACGCATCGCTTTCCTTGCGGACCAATTTCTGCAAAGGATCCTGGTGTTTGATACGCCAATTGGTTAAGAGGGTAAATCGATGGCCAAACCCATCTTCGGCATATTGTGTGTGAGCTTGGTAGGCCCGCTGAAGGAACGAGAAACGCTCAGCGTTAATAAAGGAAGGTTCGATCAGGTCTTCATATCCGAATGATCCGGCTGTAGTGTGCCATTTGCAATGAAGATGGTCTCGGTAAATCGCCTTGCCCTGGTGGTCGTGGATTGGTTTGTTTGAATCATATTCGATCAGGATATCATCGAAGCCCGTGGGCCCTGTTTCGTAGGCTACTTTGACGATTGAGCTCCCAGGATCCAGGAGCGAGGCTGCTTTCAACCAAAATAGTCGTGCTTGGAAATCATCGCCGTTGCGGCGGGCTACAATCGCTCGGGCCATAGGTATCAACTCGTCGGAAAGTATTTGCCCATAATTTCAAACCATAAGGCGAGCGCCTCACCGGTCTTGCCCTGTTTTTCAAGGTGTACAGCGCGGGTAGCTTTAACCTCGGCCGCCCGTAGATCTTCTACCGCTTTCCGTCGCTTGTCTGAAGTCATTTGGTCGGATACGGGCGGTCCATAACCAGCAGGATCTGGCCAGTCCCGCATAATTCCTTCCTGCGCAGCCGCGAAAAAACGCCTGACCTCGCTCGGGTATTTTGTAAACGGAGGATCGACAAGATCCAGTGCCATGACTTCAATAAGGAAGGAAGGTGAAATGGGCTTGCCCGCTGAGCGATTCCAGCGTTTGAGCATCTTGACCAAAGGCACCCATTTCCCGTCACATTCCTTGTTTTTGGCTGTTGCTCTCTCTTTGTGAGTATCGGGATCGGTTTTGATCCATTTCCCAAGATCACGGTCTGGAATTTCGTAGCAGCCTTGGAGCTCATAGGCTGGTACAGCATCATTGCTGAGCACTTTGCCTTCTTCATCCGCTGTAGGATTTTGCTTATCGAACTCGACCGTCACGCACCGACGCCCGCCCTCGACATTGTCGGTGCCGTATTTCTTGCCAAGACATGTTTCAAAGGCGGTAAGCACATCCCTCGGGGGCTTTTTTCGCCAGTGGCGATCGCTCTCGCCAAGACAGAAGAAGATGTCCACGTCTTTTAGAGGTTTGGTTTTGGTATGTCGGGCGTATGAACCAGTTAAGAAATCCCGGTCGATGTCGAAACTCTCGCGTATGCACGCACGCACATCGTTGTGCCGACGGATAGCATCCTGCTGCTCCGTCTCACTGAGTTCAAGACGTTTGCGGAACTTGTCGAAGGCTTCGTCCACCGTAATCATGAGCGGTAATACCTCGCAGCTGCCATGATATCGGGAGTGGCAATGACGGTACCTGCCTCTCGGGCAACGAGGCCGTTGACGGAGCGGAGGGTTGTCCATTCAATACCGGGTACATCGGGCCTGCCAGGAGCATTTATTAGAACGATGCGGTACGTACTGCCGGGGGTAGGGGCTTTGGCCTTAGCGAAGGATTCTTCGAAAAAAAGGCGATCGACCCACATCTCATCGACACCGTTGCCATCGTAGCGGATCGGGAAATCCCAGCGAGCTTCGGCAGTATCGGATCCAGGCCGATAGAACTCGATTACGATGGTTTTTAGATGGCCGGATTCAAGCCAGGTACGCACCGCGTGGTCCACCCAGTCCGACCAAGCATCGACAACACCCTGCGGGTCGAGCCCATACTGGCGGACCAGGATCTTTAGGAAATTGCGTAGCTTGTCAGAGACGAAGACTGACGTATGCGCGCGGGAGTAGGAATGGACGCTGACAGTACTCATGATTTTACCAGAGCTCCCCAGTCAATCTCGAAGGCAGCGCTTGATTTCGCTTCGCTGCTTTCTTCTTCTTTAGGCGCTTCATTGGCGTCATGCACTGTAATGCGCGGCGCCCGCGTCTTGAGAGCCCTATTCATCCAATCAGTATCCTCGGCCTCGCATGGAGCGGTCGCGCGCCAGTTACAGGCTGTCGGGTTAGTGGTGAGTGGGTCTACATCAAGGCCCGCTTCCATTGCATCCTCGTTGTAGAGGCAATAGATGACTATCCGCGGGCCTGATCCCTTAAAAACAATTGGGACGCTAGATGGATGCTCATCAGTAATCAGCGACTCCATGATGCTTGCTGCCTCCTCAAGTTGTTTGCGGTCAACAGTATCTGCACCGGTTACTAGGTCGATAATAACCCGCCAAGTATCTTTGGCAGAGCGAAGGGGTATAGAAGCCACGTCGCGGCGTATTTTCATGCTGCCTCCTCAGCCGGATTGGCCTCTGCAAGTGCGTTGAGTGTTGTCAAAACATGCTCGGGTTTGAGTTTATTCAGATCCCGTGCTGTTTCGATCGAAACGGCGGCCGCAGCAATGATCGCCTTGCGTAGCTTGCGGCCATCGAAACCTTCGGACGCTGCGACAAAAGAGCCAATATGAGGTTTGAGATCTCGAACGCGCGGCCAGACGGTCGCCAATTGATCAAGAGCATCGACGATTATCTCCGTGCGATGCTCGGCAGAGGGGGAGCCTATTTCCTCGATCCAGTCTGCCCGTGACATGAGTGCACGGTCAACGGCCTTGGGGAAGTTAGTCGTTGCGATCAGGAGTACATTGCGGTGTTTGCGCGTCAAAAGGTCGATTCCCGCCAGTGCCGCATCAGTAGCACGATGCACATCAGCCGGATTCGCTTCGAAACTCATGCTTTGCCGGTCTGGAGCAAGCGTTTCGACCTCGTCGAGAAGAACGAAACAAGGGCCTTCCGCTGCATGTTCCGGGATCGTTTGATGAAATAACTTCGACACTTCCTTCTGGCTTCGACCGAGAGAAGAGCTATTCAGAGCATGCGGGTCGATTTGAATTAAGGTGCATTTCGTTCCTTTAAGAGCGGTGGCAACTTGGCTGGCAAGGCCCCTCGCCAGAGTCGTTTTTCCGGTCCCTGGCTTTCCGGCGAGAACGATTAGACCATGCACAGGCATGGTTTCAAAGGGAAACCGCTGTCGTAACTGGAGCGCGAGTAATGACTGTGCCTGCAACCGCTCGCGAACCTGGGCGGGCAGCTTGATAGCATTCCAGGCCGTGGCTAGATCGGCATGGGGAAGAGTGAATTGGTCTGCAATTATGTCCATTAGTTTAACATCCTTAATCTGCGGTTATTCATCCTCTTGGTGGGAACGGGTCACCGCCGTGGGAATCGCGCTCCCGTATGCGGCCATCCCTGCCGTGAATGAAAAGTTCTGTGCCTTGATTGCGAGCGATTTCTCGACCGGCGCTGATGGCTTCCTGCTGCGTATCGTGAATGGAACTAGCGCGGCGGCTGCCAGCCCCACGGACTGCCCACCCATCGTCATGGGGAACAATGTGTTGATTGCGTTTGCTCATGATTTCCTCCTGTTATTAAAGGTTATTAATAGGACTCCGTATTCGGTCTCTAAGAAATTGACTTACTCGGAATCTTGGTTTACAATTTTATTATATACTTTAAAAATGTAAACCGCAAGCCCAAGGAGTTCTATGTTTGGAGACCGTCTAAAATTAGCCAGAAAAAAGGCCGGTTTCTCGCTTCGCGGTCTGGCGGACGCGTTAGGTGGCGAAGTAACTGCGCAGGCGATCGGCAAGTACGAGCGCGGTGAGATGATGCCGAGCTCAGGTGTACTAATGCACATCGCTAAGATCCTCGGCGTATCGCTTGAGTTTCTGCTCAGTGAGCAGGTTGAAGAGCTTGAAGCTGTCGAGTTTCGAAAGCTCTCTGGAACGAGCGCCAAAGATCGTGCGCGCGTGGAGGCAGAGGTGATGAATCGTCTTCAACTTTACATCGCCGTCGAGGAAATCCTTAACTTGGATAGTGGCGCCTGGAAGGCCCCACGATTTGGGGATCGGTTTCTCGGACGTGAAGATGAAGGCGAAATCCTGGCGAAGGATCTTCGCCGGGAATGGGCGCTTGGGATCGATCCCATTCCCAATATGACGGCTCTCCTTGAGGACCGGGGAATCAAAGTTCTTGTGATTCCGCTGCCAAACCGCGTCTCTGGGCTAACTTGCCTTGTCCGTCGGTCAAAAAACAAAAAGAGGGTGCCGGTCATCGTTGTGAATGAGCATGTAACGCTAGAACGACGCCGGCTAACGCTCGCGCATGAACTTGCGCATCGGTTGATCGATGATTCTTCTCCTGTTGATCACGAGAAGGCTTCGAACGTATTCGCCGGTGCTTTTCTAGCACCCAGGGATCATCTGGTGCGGGAAATCGGTAAACATAGAAGGGCTCTGGGATATCACGAACTAGTTCAGCTCAAGCGTATGTACCGTATCAGCGCGGCTGCGCTTCTGGTGCGCCTCAAGACGGTCGGTGTCATCGATGATTCAACTCTTGCCTACGCGTTTCAAACTTTTGCGAAGGGGTGGCGCACGATGGAGCCAGAGCCGTTAGAGAAACCGGGCGAAGAAGGAAAGCACGAAATCCCTCGGCGTTTTGAAAGGCTTTGCTATTGGGCACTGGCGGAAAAGCTGATAACGCCGGGCAAGGCAGCAGAGCTGTTGCAACGGCCTTTGGCAGAAATCGAAAGGGGAATGAAAGGACCTGCCGAAGGCGATGCGAATAGTAGTGAGTGACACAAGTTGCATGATCGATCTGCGAAAAGCGGGCCTTTTGAATGCTCTGCTTCGGCTTCCCTATAGTTTTGTTATGCCCGACACACTGTTTGAAGATGAATGGCTGTGCCTAACCGATGCTGAAAAGAGCACCTTGTGTGGGCTGGGACTTGACGTACGCAGTTTACCGGGACCGCTCGTGCAGCGTGCCAGTAGCTACTTCAATCAGCACGCTAGGCTGAAGCTCAATGATTGCTTCGCCCTGACGCTCGCAGAAGAAACCGAGGATTGCATCCTGCTTACAGGGGATGGACCTCTTCGCAGAATCGCGGAGTCGAAAAGGATCGAAGTTCGCGGTGTGCTTTGGGTGACAGATGAGCTTGAAATTCATGAACTCGTGCCGGCGGCGGACCTGCTCGCGGCTTTGCAGCGCCTTAATGACGACGATCTTGTGTTCCTGCCATCACAAGAAATTTTAAAGCGCATAAGGCATCTTTCACGGTTGGTATAGAAGTTAAGAGTGGGGCACTTAAAAAACACTTATCCTCGCGGACCAAAAGTTCTGTATTTGTGTTTCCGGGAATTCTCTTCCACATGATGAATGCAGGCCTTTATCTCATTTGATCTTTTAGATCATATTTACCTAGTCTTTGACCTGACTAATATCTAATATATTTAATCACCCTATCATTTACTGATAAAAATATGGTGGGTCGTTCAGGGAACGAACCTGTGGCCCGCTGATTAAGAGTCAGCTGCTCAATCGTCCTTCAAGCTTTAGTATTAAGAAACAGTCTTTCAATCTAGTGTCCACCAAATGTCCACGGTACGGTCGGAAATAACAGAAATCGATCGTGTATAGTCGGTTGCTAGAGGAACGGGAAAAGGTGACTTTCTTCTATAATGGACGAGGTATTTCGGCGCTTGGTAAAGGAGTTTTGAGGGGAGCGAAAACAGGGGAGTCGTGGTTTACAAAACCGCTGCTCATAGGAAAGTGTCGGCAGAACGATTCTTTGATGGGTGATCCGAACGCGGTAAACGAGTAGGAGACTTTCTTTCTCTTGAGAAAAGATATCAGGTGGCAGAAATCATAGTGGTCTATATAGACCACACTATTTGTAACTCGTTGAAAAATCTTGATATTAGTTGGACAATGATAATGCATAAGTCATTGATTTTCTTGCGTATCGTCCGCCCTTTTAAGGCGAGGGTCGAGCGTTCGAGCCGCTCGCGGCTCACCAGTTTTTTTACCATTTTTGGAGACATATCCATATTGCCAGGCAATCTGGCATCCAACTTGGCCTCCACGTTAATCTGGTCCTCTTCTATATATTTATCCTATCTTTGGCTGTAGACTTTCATGAGATCATTCGCTTGCTTGGTCCGGCCTAAGGTGAGCGCCTGAATAATCCACATCTGCCGGTTTTGATCACCCTCGTCTTCCCAACGCCTCACTCCCTTCAAACGTGTTCGTTTTAATAGCGTGAGGGCGTTTCCGGGATGACATTGCACGACCAGTCCGAGGTCTTGCTCACTGACATACTCATCCTGGCGCAGTTTCTGAAGAAGCTTCTTGATCACATATTTGCCTATTCGCGAAAAGGCGTACTCTTGAATGCTGGCGTGAAGTGCTATGCGTAATGACCGCAGGTAGGTTTCTAACGGCAATCGATTGACATTCGCCACGATGTCAAGCAAAGGTCTCGCAAGCGTGTGGGTTTTTAAGAATTCCGGAAGCTCCAACACGAGGGGTATGGTCAATTCGTTAAGTGGTATGGGTGCGAAGGTCTCTTTCAAGAGCGAAGGCAATGACTTGGGATCGATTGTCAGAAGTTGTGTGCGGAATGCTGATCTTTCTTCTAAGGCTAGGAAACGACAGCCTAGGTCGATCGGACCGTCATCGTACCAGTCACGAGAGACGAGCGTGTCAATGGTCCCATCGGAAAGGATGATGGTCCGCATGCGCTTCGCCAGTCGTTTGACAAAAGCCGTCACAGCCTGAGGATATCCCGTTTTGGGGTTATGACAGTAGATGTGAAACGGGACGAGCCCACCCTGATTCGTCAAGGCGAACAAGGTCCGTCCAATGACCTTTCCGTTGCCATCCCGACCGTAGAGCACGCGCTTATTGATATCCGCGGCATTGGCGAACACTGAGAAAAAATTGAACTCGCCTGGGCCCAAGCAGGTTTGAAAATGCGCACCCATTCGAAAGATCTCGAGGGGATCCTCTTCTAGAGCTAAAAAACACGAGTGCCCATCATCTGTATGGTGTTCTATTGTCCCGATCCCATTGATCCAGGGATCCATGTTTACGCCCTGCTGAGTCAGTAACTGCAGAAATCGTTGATTGGCCGGATCATCACGAAGATCCCACGGAGGAACACCTGTTCGAATTCGAATAAGACGAAGGGCCAAGGTACGTTGAGAAGCTTTGAGTTGAACGATCGGGAGAAGGGTTTGTAAGGTTTCCAGATCGAATAACCAGGAAGGACAATAGTCTAACCCTAAGAATCGAGGCCACTCTTGGACAAAGCGCGTATCCAGAGCCTGTTCCCAATTTCGCACAACGGCTCGCTTTAAGGCTCGTTCCAATTTCACACGTAAGGTGTGCATTCGTCTCGGCGTAACCGAACGGCCTTTGTTTAAGCGAGCCGTAAGGTTCTTTTTCCGCTTCACGAGTGATGACCGGTGTTTCTCTGAAGTCCCGGCAATCTTTTCATCAAGATAGTGGAGTTCCCGCCTTATTGCCTGGGGGTCGGGAAGGTAGGTGGACAGGACGGATGACGCAATTTTTTGAGCATCAGCTTCAATGGAAGCTAATGTTTCTAAGGCTTCATGAAAAACCTTCGGATACTGTTCCATCCATGTTTGCCAAACACGTGTGACCTTGGGAGCGGATACAATTGGATTGTTCTTTCCGATGTGCTTAAGAAAGAAGAGCTGATATTCCCCATAACGAGGAGCTTGCCAATATCGTCCGACAAGCAGTTCACGGAAGAGATTGCTCAGTCCTGTTTGCTGAAAGGCTTCAGACGTTGGGACAAGATAGTGTTCCACGAAACGGTCCCCATGCTCCTGGCATGCTCGGATCAATTCTACAAATTGCTGAGGATCGTCAGGAGCTAATTTTTTGGCGAATTGCAGTATTTCTAAACGGAATGTTCTAAAAGGTTCGATTTGCGCAATCGCAGGGCAATGGCTAAGGTCCATTCTTCTGTGAACCCTAATTTCATCAATGGCCAAAGGTTTTCAACTTCCTCGTCATCGAGCCCACGCTCCTCCCGGTCATGAATCTGGGAGAGCAGTCGGAAGACATCAGGAATCATTGAAGTTGGTTTAACATTGTGTAACAGAAAACGATCGGGATTCGACCATCGGTATTGAGCAATATTACCCCACGGCGTCAGAGCTTTTGTGTCGTTGGATGCAGTCACATACTCTTGAAAGCCAGAGAGAAAGTGAACAAGTGTTCTTGTGGATTCAGTTGACAGGTTCTGGAAGTGGATGAGGAAACCCAACCTGAGTGCAGGCTGACTTGGTAAGAGGGTTATGGTGCGAGCAATCGCTGATTGGAGTTGACTTGGCAAAAGCACGAGGGCTTGGATTGTGGTGAACAACTCTGTGATGGCGAATTCTCGAGAAGTAGAGCTCGCCAATGTAACGAACTTCACGGCGTGTTTGCGTATGCCAGAGTCCTGCTGTGTGAGCCAGAAAACGAAAGCTTTCAATTCTCGATCCGTTTCATGTGATGTGTTCTCCTCTAGACCGACCTGAGATATTCCTTCTTTTAGAAGATGAAGAATAGAGTCCGTTTTCTGACCTTCGATGCCGACGAGATGGCATACCTGGAGTGTGGTGATCAGATGACGTTGTTGCCAGTGAAAATAGGCTTGAGGGTTGCAGGTTATGGAGTGAAGGATTTTAGCTAGAGGCTGAGAGTCAATGTAGTAGACCCATGACAATGCAGACAATAGAGAAACGAGTTTAGGGTGTTCAGTCTCACATCTCAAGGCTTGTTGTCGTATGGCTGTTGAATAGGTTGATCCATCAGAAAACAGGTGGGACGGAAGCGGTTGATGTTCGAGGATGGTCAGTTTGACCCATGTAATCAGCGACTGAACACGGCGCTCCCACACGTTGACATCACCGACAAGCTTGGGTAGGGCACGGGGGAAATCTCGTACGAGCTTCTGGACGGTTCGATCCGTTTTACTCAGATGAGTGGGAGTCAAGCGCTTAGAAAACCGTTTCCCATGATCAGCCTCGAGGGGCATCATCCACTGCCATTCTCCTGTGTGAGTGAAGCGAGGAAATCCACCGATCCATCCCAAATGATCCTTTAGCAATCGACGAGCACTGGCAACCCCAGCAGCTTTGCGTTGCCCCTTTCGTTGTTTGCGTGGTTCTGTTGAGATTTTTGGGGTGTGAAGCATAGCGCGATTTGTCAGGGCTAATTGGCCACACACATCCAGCATTCCACATACACCACATGACCCACGGCCAGCTCCGGTAAGGTATCGTCGGCCATCACTGAAGAGTACTGATAGGGCCCGCATTGCAACTGGGCACTGCGGTACTGGTGGCCAGTGACCGAATTCCTATGATGCGAAAGTGTTTCCACTACCCCATACAATGCGGCTCTTGGGGAGTTGGTGCGCTGTGAGTCTAGCGCCGAATAGGGGCCAAAGGGAAAAACCCAGCCGGGACCAATTAGGTTACCGGCTTCTTGTTCAGCCTCAAATGCTGCGATGTTCTTCCAAGATTGTCCGCTTTCCACGAATGCCGTGATAGCTAATTCTACCGAATCACCAAGCACAATTTCCTGCCGCGCCTTGGCCGTATTCCCGAATGTCACGGGCAACGGATACAGGACGGTTTCTTCGTGGTTGAGCACTTCAATACCCAGCATGGCACAATATGGACAGTGATCGTCGTTTTCTATCCAGTGTATCGGGCGAAACTTGATCGAAGATTGCGCTTGATGTGTCGGGACAAAGCACGCAGCATCGACATGCACCCAAAGACCGGCGGAACTATTGGGGAGCCAATACGACGTGCCGGTATCTGCATCAACATGCTCAGAGCCAGCCGCCATTTCAAGGCCGATTTTCAAGTAGTGTTGTAATTCTTTACGAGAGTGAATTCCTATCGAGGCAATATGACTTCCCATACTTGTGCTTCCTTCTCGTCATTCAATCATCAAGGTAATAGATATGAGTGCTTTAGTTCGTCTTCACTTCTGCCAATCGCTGTTTCTCATGAAAACCGAAGAGGTGACTGATTTGATGAGACCATAGGATACGATTGACGACAGTCAGTTTGACGTTTGGTTTCGTCTATCTCGTATCATTACTCGATTCCCAATAAGATTCACTCCTATTCACCCCTTCTAAGAAACCGTCTCACCCTCAATTATTCCCTCGTTCTTTCATGTGTTATCTCAGTCAGTTCATTTATTCTCTAAGGTCATTGATACATCTGACGTACCTTCCGAAGATGATAATTGCTTCTTATCTTGAGATTTCAGGACAGACGAAACCGTCAAAGCACACGAACGATGTCCCACTGAATCCTTTTATTTCGAGCCAGGTATTCTAAAGGCCATCCTCAGACTCTTTCCCTAAACGTGTATTCTTCAGATCGGGCAAATCCCATATGTCCGCAGTCAAATGGACGCGTGTTGTGCGCAACAGCGTTTTTTCTAATCGGCCATTGACCTTGTCGATTCTTCTTCCCATCGATCCTCAGGAAAAAATTTGGAGAGTGGAATAAACGGTGACCCGACCGCTCCACCACCAATAAGGATTGATCCCAAAAAGACATCACGAATGATTTCAGGGTGACCGGATAGCATTGCTGGTAGTGCAACTGCTACCCCTAACCCTACCCCTACGAGCCCTCCTGCAACATTGCCAACCGCCGTCGGGACAGATACCGCGGCATTTCTGGAATAAGAAGGGGTGATATCTCTAACCTCACCTTGCGTGGTTTTTATGGGGGCGGCGCATCCCGTGATGAGTGAGGTTGCGAACAAGATGATAAGTATGCCGTCTTTAATATGGTATGTGAACATGATTGAGTGCTCCTTGTTGTGAGTCACATTCGTTTGTCTGAACTCGTCAATAGCCTGGTAACTCCCTATCTAACTACAGTACGTTGCTGCTGATTGAAGCCGTTATATGCACAAGGTAGTTGGCGATACGTCGTTGAATGTGTTGCGTGAATCTAGACGTGGTTAATAATTTCCAATTCCACACTGGACAGCAATTTGCAGTCCAATCAAGGGGTTTCGTTTGATCAGCACTTGAATACTACTCCGGTCAAATTTGGATTGATGGATATTCGGCATGATGGCTCGTCCCAGATCGGCAAGACATTGACATTGCCGATTGCTATATCGGTTTGCATAATAACTCATGCATCCTTTGACGTAGCGCGACCCCTTTCCGTTTCCACCGGCAGTACGAGTCAGATACTCCATGATGCGATGGGTCAGCAGACGTGCTCGGTTCCCACAGCCAATGCTCTGACCGAATAATGCCCCTACTCCATAGACTGTCGTGCTTATAGCTTGATCTCTCCAGCCTTTTTGCAGATTGGGGTTGCCGTATTGACTGCCGATCAGAGCAACCATGCGTGATGAAGAGAGAAATTTCTGTAAACGTCTTCGTGATTGAAGGCCAGTCGGCAACCCGCAATCTTGCAAGAGTTTTTGTGATAATCCTGCAATAAAGAGTTGTTCTTTTTCAGAGAACGTTCGGGGGCAGGGACCTTCGAGAGCATGTAATACGTCCCCATACTCTTCTTGACGATAACGGTCTGGAATCGTTGTACATCCGCGTTGCGAAATCCGGTGCACAGAGGAATGTGTTTGAGCGGCCTTCTTTCCATGCGGGGCTATCAACTGATCGGGCCCGACCGTTGTGGCTGTTGCACTGACCACCCCACAGCAGACTGCTAAGGAAACCATTAGAATAATGATAAGGGTTTTCATGATTCTCTCCATAAAATCGAAGAAGTTGTCTTCATGACTGCCGGTTCATAAAATGTGTTCTCTTTCTTCATAAACACTAACGTGTATGACGTCGAATCCGGCCCCATCGATACACTTTTCTCCTGGCAAAATTCCGGGGCGAAAGAGCAGAGCCGCGACGAAAAGACGACGAACAAAATGAAGAGGATCACTGCGCCGATCAATAACCTCCAAGTAAGCTTGATTATCAACAGGGCCATAGAGCCTAGGCCAGCCCCAATCACGAGCCCAAGTATCGCTCCTTCCGGACCATTGTTACCAAAACCTATGACGCCTCCTGCAGCGGCACCTAACGATCCGAAGACTGCGCCAACGTTGGTTGATTCTCCCTTTCCACTTGCCATGTTTGTCCTCCTTTCTTCCCCTGCTCATTGCTGAATTGCCATGGGTTTTTTCACTCAACTCTGACAATTTCATGAATGATGCCAGCAACGAAAATGTAGACTTGATTGATGCTTGATGTCTCTTAATACACTGAATTAATAGGGATTTTCCCGTTTCGTGTAATAGACGTCGTTGCAAGGACAGCAAGAGAGTTGGATCAAGAATGCGGGGTCGACCCCGCATGGGGGCGTTCTTCAAGAGGTGATAATCGGTTGAGGGTCGTGAGGAAATACGGCGGGAAAGTAAGCGATGACTATATCTCTAACGACGTGAAGAAAGGGTTATAGCCGATTCAGTTATACCCAAACGATGCAGCGCCATCGTGTACACGTTACCACCCAATACGTGAGAGAACACGCCAAGCCATTGTCAGTCAATCCAAGCGGGTATAACCTTCCGATGTTTCGCGTTGGATACTGCGTAGAACGTCCTTACAGTTCAATGAGAACTTATTTGGATTCGCCATATCGAGTGAAATTATGCCGAACGAGGGCATCAAGGGCCGGTAGGTAGCGATCTGGAAGGTTTTTAAACCGTTGTCTGCAGAGAGTTATGGCCTCTTCAAGTGTGTGCGATTCCGCGATGATCCGAAGGAGGTGATCATAATACTTATTGATTTTCTGCTCTGCGATTCGGGCGGTCACTGGGTCGCCTTGGGCGAGCACATCGGCGGCTGTGCTTCGATCGAAGTGGTGATCGACTAAGGTCTGGAAGCACAATCCTTTTAGCCGTTGCGTCACCGTGCTCCGCTCCCATCCTACGGCTTTTGCCGTACTTTGCATGTCAAACTTATTTTGACATAAGCAATGGAGCAAGGCTTGGTCGCCAGATACATCCCGAGTCGCCTCTGGAACGTGTGTCTGTTTCTCCTCCTGTGCCTGAGTTGAGTGGTCTATTCGAAGGTCTTCTGCTTGAAGCTGCTCCGAGTCTGCCAACCACACGGTTAACGTCAACGTCTTTTCCAGTTCTCGTATATTTCCAGGCCATGCCCATCTTTTTATCGATTCCATGGCATCTACCGACAATTGGACGTTTTTCCTGTCGATAGTGTTCCCCGCCTTCTGAATAATCCTTTGGGCTAGTAATTCAAGATCAGCTTTTCGTTCACGAAGGGGTGGAAGGTTAAGGGTAAATCCGAGCAGGCGATCATATAAATCCCGCCGAAACCACCCTTCTTCAACGCCCGTTAGGAGATTTTTGTTTGTGGCGGCCACGATTCTGACATCAATAGCTTTTGATCGAGTCGTGCCGAGAGGCGTGATCGTTTTTGTTTCTATTGCACGCAGCAATTTGGCCTGCATGTCTAACTGAAGGTCGCCGATTTCATCAAGGAAGATTGTTCCTTGATACGCTTCATCAAAAAATCCTTTCTGGTCCTGTTTCGCGTCGGTGAAGGCCCCTTTCACATGGCCAAACCATTGATCCTCGAAGATATGTTGAGGAATGGCAGCCATATTGGTGCCAACAAACTTTCCTGTTCGCTCACTTAACGTATGAACGGCTCGAGCAAATAATTCTTTCCCTGTTCCCGGTTCGCCGAGAATAAGAATCGACATAGGGGTTTTCGCGATCTTTTTCAAGTCCTTGTATTGGTTAAGCAGCCCGGGGTCATTTGTGAAGATCTTGTGGTCTGCACATTCACGACGCAATTCATCAAGTTCACGATCGGAGAGTGTGACCGGTCTCGTGTGTGCGGGACGAGAAGGCGAGTGAACTTTCTGGAAACGTGTGACTTCTTCTTGTGATGTCTGGAGTTTCGTTTCGGCTTCATGAAGATCGGCTTTGAGGGTGTGGACATTCTGAAGAGCAAGCTTCTGGTGTTCTTCTGCAATTCTGACGTCTTTTCGACTGATCTGTAATTCAGCCCGTAATTGTGTCATGTCGGTTTCTGCCGCACGTAAGCGGGTTTCGGCATCGTTAAGCTTGGTTGTTAATGCTAGGATATTCTCAGTATCTTCGAGAGCGTCCTCGGGAGGACGGGATTGGGTTTGGCTGAACTCCAAGTCTTTCTTGAGCCGACTGACATCCTGGTATGACGTGTGCAATTCGGTTTCTGCGGTATGGAGTTTCGTTTCAAGCTCTTGGATTCTCTGAATGGCAGTCTGTTGGTTTGCCTTTGCTGTTGAGACCTCTGTGCGACTGGCTTCCAGGTCTTCTTCAAACTGTTCAACCATTGATTCTGTTCTCGCGAGGTCTTCTCGAGCTTGCTGAAGTTTATGCTGTGAGTGTTCAAGTGTCAGCTCGAGATTTCGAATTCGTTGTTTGCCTTCCCATATAGTCCACGCATAGGCCAATACACTAGAACCAACCGATCCAAGTAAGGGAAGGACGAGGGGATAGATCCGTCCAGAAGACGTCAATGCAATCTGAGACACGAGGGTATAATTTCCCATGAGAATAGCAACGCCGATCCATCCGATGCGCCATGGTAGATAAACAATACATGCCACTGAGACCATGGAGAGTAAGAGGAGAATCAACAATCTTGCCAAGAACGATGCATCTAGCAAAAACGAATGTGTGAGAATCGTGTGAACGACGTTAGCATGAATAAAGCCGCCTGGTGCGCGTAGCTCCAATGGTGTTCGACGTTTATCATGTTCCGCCCCTGCGTGAAGAATGAGTACAATCTTGCCCTCTACCCAATGTGTCAGTTCGTGCAATCGCCCTTCTTGGGCAGCGTCCATCACATCCGAAAACAAAAGATACGTAAATGGTGCCCGATCCCAATCGCCAGCGTAATTCACCAGCATGTTGTTCTTGGCATCTATAGGAATCGCTAAGGCCGATGTCTTGCCGCCAGTATCCGTAGCAACGTTTATCGTAATGTTCTTTCCTGGTTCCAGGGATATATCTTCGGACCGCACCTTGAGATAATGCGCCGCTATTGCAACACCAAAGGCCGGGACTGCATGTCCCTCTGCTCTAAGGAACGTTGGGACGCGTCGAAAGACGCCATCGTCATCAGATATGGAAGCAATGTGCCCCCAGTAATGCGTACTGGCAAGCAATTCTGGCTGGATGGCTCCAAGGAGGGAGGCTTTGCTCAGATGATCGAGGGCGGCCTCATTGAACGATGGTGTCAACGCGTTCGTGAAATGATCGAGTGTCGGAGGTTTGCGACCAATTTGCACGGCGGGTGACACACGGCCTAATTGAACCGGAAGCGGTAAGACAACATTTCCCATACGCTTAACGGCTTGTGCGAGCTGTTCGTCACTTGCCACGCCACCTCGCTCTGCCGGGCTGGAGCCCACAAACGCAAAATCCAGTGCGATCACTGAGGCACCCGCTTTTCCTAACACCTCGATCATTCGTGCGAATACCGCTCGATCCCAAATTCCATACCCCAGTTGCCGTTCACTTTCGGAGTCTCGACCTATTAAGACGATGTCAGGATGCGGTGACTTCTTATCTACCCATTTCAACCGCTGGTCATAAGCCTTCCGTTCCCATGAATTGATGTAGGCTGGAAAAATGCTTGAATAACCCAATACACTCAACGTCACCACAACGGAAACAATTGGTATGACCCAACGCGGTGTGCTGAGAATTTTTTGCGACATGGGCTGATACTCATGCATCAGATAGCGTCAATCATGTATGAACGGTATGGGACAGGAAGAGCAAGTATACCTAACTAAAGAAGCTTGGGATAATCGTTCAAGCCTACACCTCAAGCTCAAAACGCCCCATGTCTCGCGCTTTATTGTGAAAGACATGGGTATAGAAACAGGCATGATGGGATGATAGGCATAGGTGTGTATGGAGGGTTTGGTTCGCATGAACGCGGTGGAAATGGATGAGAGTGTCAACGCTTAACAAGAAAACGAACACGGGTCATCACCTTCATCACAGCACTTTAGATATCTTTACGAGGCAGACTCTTGGTGAAGAATGACCGTGTCTGTCGTATTTTTATTCTTCTTGTATCGGTCGGCAGATCGACCCTTTTGGGATTGATCGCTCTGCGGAAATCCATTCATCAATCTGTGCTTTCGACATTCCTTGCAGGCCATCAGTTACGCTGATGATGGCAAGAGTTTCCTCTATGTGGCCGAGAATTTTTGTGGGATCGTCAGGATGCGTGATGGCCTCTCCGAGTTTCACGACTTCAAAACGACTGCCCCTAGAAAGGCCGGCCCTGGCCAAGTAGATGGTATTCCCCGCATGGGTCGCCACTTTGATCGGAACCAATGTATTGATAATATTTGACGCTAATTTATCAGCCAACTCGGAAAACACGTCATCCTGAAATGTTTGGGGCATCTCGTTCAGGGAGCCTTCTGGATTAATTTCTCGGACTTTTTTTTCAGCTTGCAAGTCTGCCGCAGCCTCAACCTGGCCCGTTTCCGTTTTGACGAGTCTGACCGAGGCTCCAGCCGTGAGAGACATGATTTTCGTTCGGCCTGCATTGTATGGTAGCTGCTTGACGTGAATGCTCGGATCCAACATCGAAATAGACCCGAAAATCATATAATCCGCACCCAGCATGTGACCGATGCGAATGGCATGCTCAGGATTCGTCATTTCAGATTGGCTTAATTCGATTTCAGTGACTAATGCCTCGATCTTTGCGCGTTCTACGACTTTCACTTCCTGTGACGTTGTCAGTTTCGTAATAAGTTTGTTTGTAAGAAGGTTTGTTTGCCGTGTTGTTTCAAAATTCACATTCGAACTTGACTTGTTGACGGTGACTTTCAAGCGCGAACTCACTGTTGTCCCGATATCAAAATCGAAGATTGCAACGGAAGGGGGTTCGGCATGCACGAGCGGAGTGCTAACGCTCAGGGAGAGCGCCACGCTAAGAATCGCAAAGATGTACCGGATCATAGTGGGGTCCCTTTCTTATCGTGGGAGAAGTTTCCTCTGGTAAGGCATGAGTCGATTCTTACTGATCTTCTCGAGCCAGTAATTCATTGACCAGTGTTTTTCCGACGGCATTGCCGGCCTCCTCTAACGCATGAAGCCGAGCTCGGGTTTTTTCCCTATGATTACCTCGATGATGAATTGGGATGGTCAAAATAGTATCCCCGGATTTTGTCCCAATCACTCTCAAGGAGCCCTGGGCATCAAAAATGTGCTGATTCAGAGTCGTACTACTAAAGATCGTCGACACCTTCCCGGCAACGAGGTACTGAACGCCTTTTTGTTTCAGGTTCATTAACATCTGTTTATCCCCTTCTAAGGTGTCTGACATCGCTGATCGTGAAGTGGCCGAAGTCCGTTGATCCAAGACCGTAAAGTTGTGGTTATTGAGAATTGCCTTTACTCGCGTCGAAAGAGGGGAACGGGGATGTCCCTTCCCTAATGAAGGTTCTTGGACCCAGACCATCACTCTCCGCAAATTGCGGATCGCATTCTGCTCTTGCGTACGTAACAGTGTTTCCAACTCTCGACTATTCGATATATTACCTTTATCGAGAGGTATGGCTCCTGGGACTTTTTCCAAAATCTTTAGCGCTTCTTGTGAAAATCGTCGAGACTGTTGATAGTTTCCGGTTGCCTCATATCCCTTGCCTTTTTGATAGAGCTCATAGGCCGCTGAGAGATTATTTTTAACTTCTGCTTCCTGCCGCTTGCGTTCGGCTTCCGCTTCACTCTTAGGATATCGGACGAGGACGTGGACATCATACCGTTCTAGCGTATATCCCTTATCGATCCGGGTCATCTTCTTGTGGTAAGAGTCAATCACTTCGGCCTTTTTGACGAGCCCCGCACTCTTGGCTTTAATGATATCTTTGAGGTCTTGATCATAATCGGTGGTTTTGCCTTCATACACACTCTCAAGTGTCGTATTCAAATACTCTGTGACCTGGCTATAGGCATTTTGCCGTGCGGCTTTTTCCCCAAGTTCTAATGATTCTGCTTTAACGGCTGACCCACGGTAGTAGAAGTAGGAGTCATCTTTTTGAATCTTCGTTACCCAAGAGGGTTCAGGTTTCGACTCATCCCAAATAATTTGGGCTTTGGACATACAACCTACCGTTAAGAAGCACAGGCTCATGACGAACAGCCATGCTGTATGATTGTTCGTCACGTATGAAAACCCTCTGTGTCTATTCATAATTTTTTTCTCTCATCATGACAAATATACATCGTTCTCACGATTTGGCAGGTTTATGGAATCAAAGAATCCCCGCAGAACGTCCTGAAAGTTTTGAGGAAGGCCCCGTCACGAATGACGGAGCCTTCATCACACTGAATAACAAAAACCGCAATGACGAAACGACGTGCCTCATTAGCCACATACATACGGCTATAGCTTCTCATCTTTTTGTTGCAAGCAGTCGTTTGCTCTTCTCATCACGGGGACCGGGAATTCCTCTAACGCCACGTCTTCGACTCCGGAGAACAGTTTTTCCGCCTCCTCATGCTTTCGCTCATACATCAGAATCACTCCCAGGTTAAACTTGGCGGCCCCCAATGCTTTGCTATCCATGTTGGGGTCTGATTCGATATCGGCAATGGCTTCGGCAAAGTATTTTTTCGCATTGGCCAACTTCCCGGCCTTGGCTTCGCGAATCCCCCGGTCCAACTTCTTGACATCGCGGTGGACA
>BQIV01000002.1 GCA_021604005.1 Nitrospirales bacterium
CAAGCCCGCCCAGTATGAGAGGCGTTTACTCAGCGGACTCTAGCGAAACCTCATCCGTTCTCAGGGAATACACATGCCCAATCGAACGCAAGCACACACGTCAACCAGATGAAAGAGTCGTGGCACGGCTAGAGCCTGCAGACGTCAGATCATATGTATTGAGAAAAAGTTAAAATACAATAGGACAACAACACCTCCTACACCTACTCAAAAATACGGTGCAAAAGCTCCAGGAAATCCTTCTCGCCTTTCTCAACGTTCGTCTCAAGACATATGGCCCAAATGTTCTCCTTGCCCTGCAGCAACGGAAAAACTTTCACTCCGTCTTTTTCAGTTGTTAATACGACATCCACATCGTGTTGTTGCGCATGTGCATAAATGGTTTCCACGTGTATCGCTGAATACGGAAAATGATCAGAAAACTCGAACTCATGAACGATCGTCACCCCCATGCATTCGACTGCTCGACGAAATGACGAAGCATTGCCAATACCGCTAAACATGACGACCCGCTTTCCATGAAGCCAGTCGCTAGATCTCACTTCTTGTGTCGCGATATTCATCAACGTTGGCGTATGGAATGCAATATGAATAGGAGACACGGAATGACCAATGGCCGACTGAAGAGGCTGAATGGTATCTAAAGCCTGTAGAGTCTGATTCGCACGCGTAAGAAGAATCGCCGTGGCTCGTCGAGCGGCGAACAGGGGCTCCCGTAGCCGTCCTCTTGGTAACAGAGCTGCCAAGCCTTGTTGATCTAGAGCATCAATCAACAGAAGATTACAGTCTCGATAGAGTCGTAAATGCTGAAAGCCATCATCAAGCAGAAAACAATCAACATCGAATCGCGCCAGAACCCAGAGCCCCAGTTTATACCGATCGCTTCCAACCGCAATCACCGCTCCAGGACAGCGCTGCGCCATTAAAAACGGCTCATCACCCACATCCCCCGGACTCACGAGACACTCATGACCATCCGACACAAGCACACAGTCCGCTGTGGAGGTTCGACGATATCCACGACTCAAGATTCCAACGCGTTTTCCATTCGCACGTAACCAACGTGCCAACCATATCACCACTGGAGTTTTTCCGGTTCCACCAACCGTCAAGTTCCCCACACTAATCACAGGACACGGGAGACGAGACTCTCGTAACCAGCCCTTCTCATATAGCTTTTCTCGCGTCTGAACAACCAGGCCATAGGGCAGGGTTAGCATGGTGAGTACACCAGGGCAATGACGGTGCAACCACGAAGCACTTTTCTCTGCATGCATGCTAGCATCCAACATCATGACAGTGTCCGAACTGTACTGAGAATGGTTTACTTACGCCCTACCAACAACATGCCCTGCCGACGTCTCTGCGTGAATTTCATTAAGGATAGGGACAATTGCTTGGATCATGTGAAGGTTTTTCTTGACGACTCCGCGATGCGCCGCAAGCGCTTGCTGCGCGGCATGCCCAGCGCGAGTACTCCATGATACATCGTCATGAGCTATTGTGATCCGATTGAACAGTTCATCCTCGTCTTGGACTTCAATTCCACCTCTGGCTTCTCGTAATATCCTTGCCACCTCGGCACAATGATCCGTATGGGGCCCAAAGAATACCGGCACCCCATGCTGTGCCGGCTCCAAGAGATTATGGCCTCCAATTGGCGTTAACGTTCCTCCAACAAACGCAATCCATCCCAAGGCATAGATTGAGGCAAGCTCCCCCCTCGTATCAAGCAGAATGACTCGTGGCGTCCGCGCTGCATCCGTATGTCCATGATGACTCTGCACACGACTCCTTCGAGAACAAAGAAAGCCGTGACGTATGATAGTGTCTTCAACCTGTTGGCTACGCTCAATATGACGAGGAGCCATGAGCAACACCAACGACGGCACAGTATCACACAACCGCCTGTAGCAACGGAGAAGCTGCTCTTCCTCTTCAGGATGTGTACTACCTGCCACAAATAATTTTTCGTCCGGCGCAAGACCAAGCATAGAACGTGACACCGATTCAGGATGTTGCGTTGATTGCTCCTCGATAGAATCAAATTTCATATTTCCACTATTTCGAACAGTATCAGGATTGGCCCCGAGATTGATCAGACGTTGTGCATCTCGCTCAGACTGCATGAGACAGAGAGTCAGGGAAGATAACACCTGCCCCATGAACCGTCGAATGCGATAATACCGTTGATAGGAATTTGAAGACAGTCGCCCATTCACAAGAATCGTTGGTATGTGTTGCTTGGCCATAGACCGTAGGAGATTGGGCCACAATTCAGTTTCGACAACAAGGAACGCTGCTGGCTGCAAGGCACGAATGTAGGCCCGTACCGCCCAGGGAAAATCGACAGGGCAATAGCAATGCTGAGCGATATCACATAATTGTCGCTCAACGGCCTCGCGTCCTGTCTCGGTGACAGTCGAGATCACCAGCGAACAATTGGGAGACTGCTCATGCAAGGCTTTCACAAATGGAACCACCGCCGTCACTTCTCCTAAGGAGACGGCATGAATCCAAATGACGGGGGCAGGTACGTGTTTAAGATTGACTGGAACTCGTCCCAAACGTTGTAGAAGGCCGCGACGACATCGTGGTTTGGCTAGGAGCCCCAGTACGATAAGGGGCGACGCGATCAACAGAAAAACATTGTACAAGAAGTACGCCACCACACCCCTCACACATGACAACAATATATGGCACCACAACCGGCCAGAGAATAAACAATGAAGGGCAATGGACTCAACAAATCCGTCAAGCAGCCAATGCTGGCCAAACCCTAGAGCTCAGCCATATCGGCATCGGCTTCGAGGGTGATCGTAACCAATGTGCGTTCAAGTTCAAGACGTTTGGCTTCAAGCACTTCGCGAGAGGACGTGGGGTCAACCCAAATGGGAGCCCCCCAAATAAACAACGCTTTCGAGGCAGGGTACGGGACCATAAATTGGTCCCAACTGGAGAAAAGTTTTTTTTTGAGTACGCCACGGTCACTGGAACAATGGGTTGTCCCGTCATCTTCGCGAGATGAATCACACCGTTCTGCACGTTCCACTTGGGCCCCTTGGGACCATCGGGCGTGACGACAAGATCCGCACCACGTCGTCCATGACGAACCAATTGCCGAAGCGCTGTAGTCCCACCCCTCGTTGTTGATCCTCGCGCCGATCGAAAACCCAATCGGCTCACGATGCGGTGAATAAGTTCCCCATCCCGATGTTGACTAATTAAAATATAGGCCAGGTTTCCACGATACACCAACGGCATCATACATTGCCGACCATGCCAAAATGCAAAAATAATGGACTTCCCTTCACCATACAGCGCATGCACAGAATCCTCACCCCGTTTCCTCACATCCAATGTACGGCCAAGCCATTGAATAAGTTTGGCTCCAACAACTGGAACAAGATGAAGCTTTATCCATTGAGAAGCGGACATCATCATGAGACCGTATTTGGAACAAACGGGGTCATTGGCGTATGTTCAAATTGCGTCTGATAGAGTCGAGTATAGATCCCACCGTGCTTGAGCAATTCCGTATGCGTACCTATTTCGACAAGATTTCCATGTTCAAGAACCACAATGCGGTCAGCATGCTGAACGGTTGAAAGCCTGTGAGCAATCACCAACGTCGTTCGATGACTCATTAAATTCGCCAATGCGGCCTGGACAAGCCGTTCAGACTCAGAGTCCAACGCCGAGGTTGCCTCATCAAGAATTAAGATAGGTGGGTCGCGCAAAATCGCTCGTGCAATCGCTAACCGTTGCCGCTGTCCACCGGAAAGCTTCACCCCATCTTCCCCGACCAGCGTATCTAATTGCTTCGGGAGTTGCTCAATAAACTCCCAGGCAAACGCGGAGGTCGCGGCATCGATAATTTCGGCGTCGTTGGCATCTGGACGTCCATACGCAATGTTATGTCGTATCGTATCATCGAAGAGCACCGTTTCTTGCGAGACAATGCCGATTTGACGTCGCAAGGACACTCGACTGGCTTCACGCACATCCTGTCCATCGATCAAGAGCATGCCATCTGACGGGCGATAGAATCGTGGAACCAAGCTGACGAGCGTCGACTTTCCGCTCCCGCTGCTTCCGACAAGGGCCACGACCTCTCCAACTTGAATCGTTAATGAAACATGCTCTAGAGCAGGCTGATCACTACCTTCATAGGAAAATGTCACATCTCGAAACTCTAATGAGCGTGCAATGGGAGAGAGCGTTGCCTTCCCGTCGTCACGATCAAACTCGGTTTCCAGATCCAAAACATCAAAAACTCGCTTTGATGCAGCCAGGGCACGTTGAATCGTTTGATTCGCCCCTGAAAGACGCCGAATTGGAGCATAGGCCATAAACATCGCGGCAAAAAATGAAGAAAACTCTCCAGGCGTCATCGCCCCGATACTTATCAGATGTCCCCCATACCAGGTAATGACCATTGTGCCACACACTCCAATGATTTCCATAAGAGGTGATGACAACGCGGAAACCTGTGCGGACTTTTGGCTTGCCGATCGATAGTCTCGATTCGTCACGTCAAATCGCTGCGCTTCGGACTCCTCCCGCCCATAGGCTTTCACAAGACGAATTCCCGAAAAGGCTTCTTTGAGGACGGCCGCCATATCCCCCATACTTTCCTGGCCTCGTGTCGCGAGCTTCCTTAATCGTTTTCCAATACGAACAATCACGAATGCCGAAGCAGGAAGGAGAAACAACATAACGATCGCCAATTTCCAGCTCTGGTAAAATACCACGCCTAACAGGGCCACAAACGTCAACCCTTGCTGAAAGAGATCTTTCATGATACTCGGAATAGCATTAGCCATTTCATTCACATCGCTGATCACGCGTGCCACTAATCGCCCCGAGGCATTTACATCATGAAACCTCACAGGTAAGCGCACGACGTGGACAAATAATTGATGCCGCACATCCGCCACAATCCAGTTCCCGACATAACTCATCAGGTAGGCCTGCCCATACGCAAAACTGGCTTTCACAATCGCCACTCCCAGAATAATGGCTGGAAGCACACGAAACCAATACGCATCCTGCTCGATAAAGATACCATCCATGAGCGGCTGAACAAGCCACGCATACACCGCCTGTAAACACGCAACACCAATTGAGCACAATAAGGCCGCGACTAAACGAACACGATAGGCATGCACATATCGAAGCAGACGGAGGAAGGTGGTCACGCTTCCACCTCCGCCAGCACACATTCTGCTGCGCGGCGAGACGCTCCGGGATCACCCAAGGCCTCTCGAACGTCTTGAAAGGATCGCCGCATGTCTTCAAGCAACTGCGGATTATGCAAGAGACGAAGCGCTTCGGGAACCAAATGCTTGACCGTCATGTCATGCTGAATAAACTCAGGCACAATACGGCGTCCCGCCACAATATTGACTAAGCCGATATAGGGTATTTTTATTAACAGGCGTGCCACCGCGTAGGTCAACCATGGGACGCGATAGAGGACGAGCATAGGCGTACCAATAATAGCTGCCTGCAGTGTTGCCGTTCCAGAGGCCACAAATAACAGATCGGCGGCCGCCATGACTTCGTTGGGCTGATTGTCAACGACAGAAATCTGTAAACTCTTAAAGCCCTTGATTTTATCATGAATGCCGGCATGCGACACGGACGATGACTTGGCAATGGTAATGTGAATGTCAGGGAATGCTTTCTTCACTTCCCACGCAGCCTCGAGCATTGTCGGGAGACAACGCTCCACTTCGTGTTCCCGGCTTCCAGGGAGCAGGCCTAAGACGCGCGCGCCCTTTGGAACGTGTAATTGCTGTCGAACGATGGTTTGGTCATAGGACGCATCCACCTCATCCAATAGTGGATGTCCCACAAAGTTGCAGGGCACCCCAGCCTGACGGTACAACGACTCTTCAAATGGAAAAATGACTAACATACGACTCACGGCACGCTGTATCACATTCAGGCGACGTGCTCCCCATGCCCATATTTGCGGGGCAATGTAGTAGATGACATGCTGATTGGCTTTCACCGCCGTTTTGGCTAAACGAAGATTCATACCTGGACTATCAATCAACACCACGGCATCATACGTTTCTTCCCTCAATATCTTTTTTAATCGCCGTAACAGCTGTACCCCTCGACGTAACTGCGTCAATCCAGGTACGCCAATGGCATCAACCGATTCAATGCCGGGAAGTAAACGCACGCCTTCAGCGGACATGCGTTGACCGCCAACACCATCAATGTGAATCTGGGAATGTAAACGATAGAGCTCTTTAGCGAGATTCGCGCCGTGCAAATCACCTGACGCCTCTCCAGTCACAATGAGAATTCGTGGTGAGGATTTCACAATCGTCTACGTACAGAGATCAGTCTCTCGACTCTTTCGATGAGGTCGCGGCTGATGCCACATGGATGTTCTTGAGTATTTGATGTGCGAGATCTAACGACCCGACTCCATCCTCTCCAGACACCAACGGAGTCGACTGCGAGTTGATCGCGGCGAGAAAGGCCTGCAACTCACGTTGAAGCGGCTCACCGTCTCCTCCGGAGAGTTGTTCCGTTTTCACACTGACGCCTCCATCATTCCGTCCATTTCGGCGATGGATGACCGCTTGCCGATCCTGATAATCGATAGAAAAGTATGCCTGAGGCTGGAACACACGACACTTCCGAAGTCTCCCGGTTGAAATGCGGCTCGCCGTAAACGTCGCCACACTACCATTCGCAAACCCAATACGCGCGTTGGCAATGTCTATTTGGTCGGTGAGCACGGCTAATCCGGAGGCTTCGATCGAGACGATTGAACCGAGTTGCAACGACAAGACAATATCAAGATCATGAATCATCAAATCAAGGACCACGTCGACATCCGTTCCTCGCGGCTGAAACGGACTGAGCCGGTGACATTCGACAAACCCGGGATTCTGAATCAACGGGCGGACGATGTCGACAATGGGATTGAAACGTTCGACATGGCCAACTTGGAGAATACACTTGTATTGTTTGGCCAACTTGACTAAGGTCCGGCCATCTTCAATCCCGGACGTAATGGGTTTTTCCACAAGTACATGCACACCAGCTTCGAGACACGCGCGGACAACCGGATAATGTTGAGAGGTCGGAACAGCAACGCTCACCGCATCGACATCTGACAAAAGACGAGCAAACTGCGCATGGTGTTGAACATGAAATTGGGAAGCGATAGCGTGGCCTCGTGACACGTCGATATCCGAGATCGCGACAAGCCGGGCTTCAGGAAGGGCGGAATAAATTCTCGCATGATGTTGCCCTAAATGCCCAACCCCAATCACGCCAACCTTCAGTTGATCCATGTCTAATCACATGCTTTCATTGTACATCATGTACGGTGTAGACGGGGGCCGCATGCCCTTGTGTACACTCTGTCAGGAGACGGCGCAGGACCATTACATCGAGACAGGTCGTCCATGTGCTGCCGATATGCCCACAATAGCAATGCGATGGGCATTGGCTTGCTCAAGCACACGATCTCGATCAAGTACAATTGTACGCCCAGCTTCCAGAGCCAACACAGACGCCTTCGCTTCAATCATTCGTTCAACGGAAATGGGACCAATGGCGGGAAGATCGAAGCGTAAATCTTGCGTTGGTTTACAACGCTTGACCACCACGGCATTTTTTTGGGCCAACCGCCCACCGCGCCGAATGGTTTCATCCGTTCCTTCCGCAGCTTCAACCGCCACGACGGCTCGATTTTTCACCACTACGCACTGGCCAATATCTAAGCGACCAATGTCATGGGCCATGTCCCACCCAAACTGAATATCCTCCCATTCCTTTTTGGATGGCTTTCGGTTCGTCAACACACCTTCTTCGGCAAGAATGTCTTCTAGACCAAAAGTCGAATCAATAATATGAATCCCTTCACGTTCCAGCTCTCCGGCCACAGCACGCAGAATACCATCATCTTTCCAATCCTTGAGCCTACTCAACACCATCAAGGCACGAAGGTCGGGACTGACGGTGGAAAACACATGGGTTTTTTTGAATCCCCCAAGCATCACCGCTTGCTGAATATCATGTTTTCTGAAGGCTTGAACGACCTTATTGAATTGGCCTATTTTTACCCACTGAATCCATTCAACGGCCTGTTCGAGTTCAGCAGAGGTCTCGCCGATATGGGCAACGGCTGACACACGATAACCCAATTTTCGAACCCGCTCCGAAAAGATAATCGGGAACCGTCCATTGCCAGCAATTAAGCCGATTCGGTCATTCTTTTGCACTGTTGACGTTCTTTCAGCGTAACTCACATACCCGCCGTCAGGCTTCGAGACTATACTTCTTCTTCATCTAATTCTCGCGACGCGCCTCGACATGTCCCCCGGCGAGAACTCTCAATAAATGTCACAAGTTTCAAGACATCGGCGCTATGCTCATATTGGGTACGGACGAGCTTGGTCGCCTCACTGATTGAATGTTTCTGGCGAAACAGCACGTCAAAGGCGCCTTTGAGATTGGCGATACGTTCACTGCTAAACTTATAGCGCCTGAGCGCAATCGAGTTGAGTCCAAATAACCGTGCGCGATAGCCGCCCGCTGCGCGTAAAAACGGAGGGACATCGCGCCCTAAAGCCGAGCAACCTCCGACCATCGCATATTCGCCGATCCGCACATACTGATGCACCCCCACCAACCCGCCAATGACAGAATAATTCCCTATGTATATATGCCCTGCTAGCGTTGCGGCATTGGCCATAACGATGTAATCACCTAATTCACAATCATGCGCGACATGTACATAGGCCATGAGAAAATTGTGATGGCCAATACGCGTTACACCTCCGCCAAAACTCGTGGCGCGATTGACGGTGACATATTCCCGTAAAATATTGTCATCTCCAATAACCACTTTGGTCGGTTCATCTTTATATTGGAGGTGCTGCGGAGGAGATCCGATCGATGAATACGGAAACAGTTTGCATCGCTGGCCAATTTCCGTATGGCCTTCGACATTGACATGAGCAACCAGCTCGGTCCCCTGTCGTATTCGGACATGCTCGCCCACAATACAATACGGACCAATACTCACATTGTCGTCAATTTCGGCCTTTGGATGTACAATCGCTGTTGGATGAATGTTCATATGTTCCAGTCCATAGAACGAGTTATGAATGAGTGACCGATTCTTGTGTCACCATGGCGGTCATTTCGGCTTCGCAGACAAGCGTTGAATCAACGAGTATTTTTCCTTGCATTTTCCAAAAAGCAGCCTTTTGCTTCAGCACTTCAACGTCAACCGTCAATTGATCACCGGGGAATACGGGTTTTCGGAACTTGGCTTTATCGACGCCGGCAAGATACACAATCGAGCGGCCTGGCCCCTGCGCCCCCTTCAAGGCCAGGACCGCGCCGACCTGCGCCATGACTTCTAACTGTAAGACCCCGGGCATCACCGGTTGTCCAGGAAAATGACCCGGAAAGTAGGGCTCATTGCAGGTCACATTTTTTATGCCAGTGATGCGACGACCAGCTTCAAAGTCAATGATCTTGTCGACTAACAAAAATGGATAGCGATGCGGGAGTATGGATTGAATTTCCTGACAAGTGATTTCAAGGCCAGCCACAATAATCCTCCTTCCATAACAGGTCGGATAGAGAGTAAATCCCAGGTCGATACTTGCACGAACACGTTAGCCGCGTGCGAGAAGAGACATCCACGACCTGGAGGACGTCCCCGTCGTGCTAGACGAGTGTGTCTCATTCATCTTGATCTATTTTTTTGATTATGTCATCAGAAATATCCAAGTGTGGTTGATGGTAGAGAGTCGACGAACCCTGCCCGCGTTCCAAGACAATGACAAACTCCCGATCCTCTGCGAGCTGCGTGACGACCTCCGTCACATGAGATCGAAAATCTGCCATCAGGTCTTGCTGTTTTCCCTGGAGTTCACGAGACAAAGCCGCTTCTTTGACTTGGTAATCTCTCACACGTCGCTGAAATTTTTCCTCGCGTTCGCGTCTTGCTGATTCACTTAACACGCTCCCTTGATTCACAAGATCGTTTCGCATCTGTTGAATTTCCTGTTGCTCCAGTTCCAGCAGTACTTGCCGGTCTTTCATGAAACTATCAAATGACTCTTTCAAGTCTTTTCCCGCTTGTGTTTCTTCAAGCACCCGCTGAAAGTCTACCACCGCGATCATTCCGGACCTTTCCATAGCCGGTGCGGTTGACTGACAGCCTGTGAGGCTTCCAAGTCCTACTCCGATAGCGAGAAGCCACATCATCGACAGATCAACACATGACGAACGAAGATGAACAAGAGTGGTATGCATATCAAACGCCCCTCTAAAACCGTGGTTAAAATACCGAACCCACCGAAAACTCAAACACGCCCCGTTTTTCTCCTGACCGTCTGGATAATGGCACGCCATATGCCGCACGAAGAGGACCGAATGGAGAAATCCACCGGACTTCAAGGCCTGTGGCCGGGCGAAGATTACAACAGATATCAAAGGTTTTCGTCTTGGAAAACCCTTCCCCGTAATCGAAAAAGACGACTCCGTTTAGCTTGGCTTCAGCCAAAATGGGAAAGATCAAATCCACATTGAAAATTAATTGCTTCGTGGCGCCAAGCAATGTACGGCTCGCCGTAACCGGCCCTGCACGACCAAACTTAAATCCTCTCACCGTATTGATACCTCCGACGAAAAACAATTCAGGCAGCGGCACCGCATCGCCGTTATACCCCTTGGCAACACCGACTCGTGCCCGCGTGGCGATGCGAAGGTCCCAAATCGGCAACGGGGTGTACCGTAACGCATCAAACGCCACCGAATAAAAATCATTCGTTCCGCCGAGCAACTCCGTTCCAAAGCTTGCATTCACCCCGACTCGGGCACCACGTCGCGGGTCAAGGAAAAAATCTCGAGAATCCCGGAATAAAGCTGTTCGGAATCCCGTTGTAGTTTGCGACCCGACTTGACGCAAGATCAGTTCCGGTGCGTCGGACCGGGGATTGGAAATTCGAATTCGCTCAGCGACAAAGGTAAAGCTTCCAGAAATATATTCTGAAAATGAGCGACCAAAGGTAATATTGCCACCCGTTTTCTTTTCTTCATAGGTTAAGAAGTCCGTGTTGGTCTGAAATCCATCAAGCTGCATAGATGTTAACCCATCGTAGAGTGCTGGATTTCGAAAGGTGATCACACCTAACGTTCGACGTCCACCAACCTGTCCTCGAATTCGTCCCGTATAGCCAAGACCGAAGAGATTGCCCTCCGTAATATCGGCAATAGCGGTGAATTGATCGAGCGTACTAAAACCGCCACCGATACTGAATGATCCCGTCGGCTTCTCTTTAACTTTCACTTCAAGGTCAACTTGGCCTTCATCAATCTGCTGAGGAAGAATTTCTACGGTTTCAAAAAAGTTTAAATTATTCAGCCGTTCAAAACTCCGCTTCATGGCAACCGAGTCGATCATATCCCGTTCATCGACTCGCAACTCACGCCGAATCACATTGTCTCGGGTTTTCCCGTTTCCCGTAATACGAATATTCCGTATACGAATGAGTTCGCCTTCCTTGATGGTGAACACCACGTCGGTCGTCCGGCTTTCCGGGTCCGGTTGAATGGCAGGAACAGGTTCGGCGAACGCATAGCCACGTTCTCCATAGAGGTCAGTGAGCCGTGTCACTTCTTCTCTCACCTTGGCCCGTTGAAAGACTTCTCCAGGTTGAATGGAAAGCCCCTCTTTCAATTCTTGATCTGTAAAGATGGTGTTGTCCTTAAATTTCACCGAATTCACGATATAGGGCTCACCCTCGACGATCGGGAAATTCACGTCAAACCATTCCTTCTTCTCATCCAGTTCGATTGAAGGCATACCCACTTGCACATCGAGATACCCTCGATTCATGTAGGCTTCTTTGATACGTTCCACGTCGTTTGGGATTTCGTCTTGCTTCAAAATGCCCGCGTCGGTAAACCATGACCACGGAAAAGACCATTCACGAGTCGCCATCCCGCTGAGTAATTCCTTTCGTGTTAGTATGGTTCGACCCGCAAAGGTGACCTTTTTGATATGAGCTTGAGGGCCTTCTTGGATGAAAAACGTCAATCGATTTTGATTTTCACTGATGACCTCCATCACCGGAACCACGTGTGCATGGTAATAGCCTTCTTCTTCGTAGGCTTTTCGGATATTTTCCGCACTCACATTCACTTGCTCCTGATCTAAAAACACTTGACTCTGCACCGTGACTTTTTCTTTTAACTTATCTTCCGACAATTCATCATTTCCATCAAACACGGTTTCAATATTAAAGGCTTTTTCACGAACAACAAAGATAATATCAACTCCGTCAGGCTTCCTCTGCGTCTCTACCTGCACATCTTCGAAGAATCCCATTTCATATATATGTTGGATCTCCGCACGAACTTCACTTGCACGAAACGGATTTCCAGACTGTAAGGTAAGTTTGGATTTAATCGCCTGGACGTCGATATGCTGAGTGCCCTGTATTCGAATCGAACGAATGGTCAACGCCTCATCGGCCGCCAGTGCAGGCAAGAGGGCTCCACCCGACAGTACGCCAAGGCTCACGGCCAAGGCCCAAAGAACGGGCATGCCAACGCGAATGGCTCGGTAGCTACATATGGGCAAACATCGGCGCCGGAAGTTGTTCATTCACCAATCCATTTTCCGGCAGCATGGAATCGATGAGCAAACGAATTCCCCAGCACGGATTGCAGTATGAAAGGAAAACCGTGGATGACAAAGCCTGACGTAGACAAGAGATCTTGAGTGGTCATACCCAACCGGGGAGCAGAAAAGGATCGAAACGATTTGCTCACAGCGAGGGCAGGAATTCTATGATTTGTAAGATGTGAATACTCTTAGGAAGACATTGAATTATATAGTTGAATTACGATTCTTGTAAAGTACGGGGTCTGATGCGTCTTAGGCATTTTCTCCTGATGAGATTATCTTGACATTATTTTTACCCTTCTCCTAGTATCGTCACCATGCTCATGCAACATCCACACATGCTGTACGCCTGGCATACACCGGCAATCTCCAATGCATCTCACATAAACGTACCGACTGTACGCACATCATACAGGCTATATTAAATCTCTAACGCCACGTATGGAAGAACCGTTAGCTATGGAAGAACGTTCGCAAACCGAAATCCCTTCGTCTCTCCCACTCCTTCCCGTTCGCGATATTGTGGTCTTTCCGTATATGGTCTTGCCCTTGTTTGTTGGCCGAGACGTCTCTATCAAGGCTATCGAAGAAGCGTTAGCCGGCAATCGGATGATCTTTCTCACCACACAGAAGACACAAGAAATCGAATTGCCGAAACCTGAAGAATTACATTCGGTCGGAACGGTGGGCATGATCATGCGCATGCTTAAGCTACCGGATGAACGGATCAAGATTTTAGTCCAAGGCCTCGCCAAAGCCCGCATCCTTGACTATATACAGTCGGAACCGTTCTATACCGTCACGCTTGAAAAACTCGTAGACGTCCAGGTCCCCCAAGCCTCGCTCGAGCATGAAGCCTTGATGCGCACAACCAAGGAATCGCTTGAACACGTCGTCAATCTTGGCAAAGTGATTATGCCCGATGTTCTCACGGTTATCGAAAACCTGGATGAACCAGGTCGGCTGGCAGACATCATCGCCTCCAATCTCGGCCTCAAAGTGGACATCACCCAAGAGGTATTAGAGATTGCGGATCCACTCAAGCGGCTCGCACGCGTCAGGGAAGTGCTCGCCAAAGAACATGACGTGTTATCGATGCAACAAAAAATCCAGGCTCAAGCCAAAGGCGAGATGGATAAAACGCAACGGGAATACTTTTTGCGGGAACAATTAAAGGCCATCCAAAAAGAATTAGGCGAATTGGACGATCGCGTAGAGGAAGTCTCAGAGTTTCGAACTCGCATGGCCGAGGCGAAGATGCCCGAGAAAGTTCAGAAAGAATGCGAGAAACAATTAAAACGGCTCGAAAAAATGCATCCCGATGCCGCAGAGTCCGGAACGGTCCGCACCTATTTAGAATGGATGGTCGACCTTCCCTGGAGCCACCAGTCACAGGATAACTTGGATATTAAAGCCGCCACCAAGGTCTTACACCAGGATCACTATGATCTGGAAAAAGTGAAAGAACGCATTTTAGAATATTTGGCCGTTCGAAAACTGAAAGAAAAAATGAAGGGTCCAATTCTTTGCTTTGTCGGTCCCCCAGGGGTCGGCAAAACGTCCCTAGGCAAATCCATCGCAAAAGCACTCGGACGGGAATTTATTCGTATCAGTCTCGGCGGAACCAGAGACGAAGCGGAAATACGCGGACATCGACGTACATACGTTGGTGCCCTTCCCGGCCGGATCATTCAAGGCTTAAAACAAGCCGGGACCAACAACCCGGTCTTTATGCTTGATGAAATCGACAAAGTCGGCATGGATTTTCGAGGCGACCCCTCAGCCGCCCTGCTTGAAGTGCTGGACCCTGAGCAAAACCATGCGTTTACGGACCATTATCTCAGTGTTCCGTTTGACTTGAGCGACGTGATGTTTATTACCACGGCCAATCTCACTGACCCCATTCTCTCGGCACTGCGCGACCGCATGGAAATCATCAGCATTCCCGGCTATTCCGAAGAAGAGAAACTGGGCATTGCACAACGTTACCTCATTCCTCGGCAATTAGAGGAACACGGAATCTCCGAGAAGCACCTCCGGCTCACGGAACCGGTGGTTCAGCAAATTATTTCTCACTATACGCGAGAAGCCGGCGTTCGAAATCTTGAACGTGAAATAGCCAATGTCATGCGTAAAGTCGCGAAACGTGTTGCAGAAGGTGGGACCACTCGCTCGACCGTCACACCCAGTACGCTCAATAAATATTTAGGCGCGCCGAAATTCCTTCCCGACCAAGAACAAGAACATGACGAAGTCGGCGTCGTCACCGGATTAGCGTGGACAGAAAGTGGCGGAGACGTCCTCTACATTGAAGCCTCATCCATCAACGGGAAGGGACAACTGACTCTGACCGGACACTTGGGTGATGTAATGAAAGAATCCGCACAGGCGGCACTCAGCTATATTCGAACACAAGCGAAGACGTTGCATATTCCTCCCGAGCTCTTCACGAAAAAAGATATTCATATCCACGTGCCGGCAGGCGCGATCCCCAAGGACGGCCCATCAGCAGGCATCACCATGGCGACAGCCTTGGCTTCGAGCTTGAGTAACATTCCAACGCGACGCGATGTCGCGATGACCGGCGAAGTCACGCTTCGCGGACGCGTCCTGCCGGTTGGCGGATTGAAAGAAAAAATTCTTGCGGCAAAGCGTGCAAAACTCACGTGTATTATCCTCCCGAAACGCAATGAAAAAGACTTGGAAGATATCCCCAAGCATTTGATGAAAGATCTTGAATTTGTCTTTGTCGAATCCATGTCTGAAGTCTTGCAAACCGCGCTTCGCAAAAAGAACAAGCCACGAGTTTCGCCGCAAACGCTGAATGGAAAAACGCCCACGACACGACGCACCATAGTAAAACCTTCACGCACGAGTTCAACGCAACGACGAAAAATTACCAGCCGAAAATCTTCAACCCGCTGACCATATGCCCCGCACTCCCCTTCGGAGAACCGTTTCGGACCTAGGCGAATTTACGCTGCTCAACACCGTTCAACAGATACTTGCTGACTGTAACGCACCTTCGCCTCACGGTATCGGTGACGATGCGGCCATTCTACAACCATCATCTGGACACGAATGGCTCGTCTCGAAAGACCTGTTGCTTGAAGGTATTCACTTCGATTCACAGTACGCAACCTATCGGGAAATCGGCTATAAAGCCGCTGCCGTGAATATCAGCGACATGGCCGCCATGGGAGGCACACCACAGTATCTGCTCATTGGATTGGCTGTTCCACCATCCACCCCTCTTGCGCATGTACGGGCGCTCTACCGCGGACTTCGAGACATCTGTCGCACTTTTCGCATCACCGTCATCGGGGGCGACACCTGTGCCTCCAGGACTGATGTCTGCATCAGCATCACGATCATTGGGACGGTCAAAGCCGGACACGCGCTGTGTCGAAACGGCGCACAAGTCGGCGATCATATATATGTAACTGGAACACTTGGCGACTCCGGTGCAGGCCTACGGCTATTACAAGACCGCACATCCCGATATACTGGACAACTCCCAAAGTCTGTCGTACGATTTCTCATACAACGTCATCTTCACCCAACTCCACAAGTCCATCTTGGTCAAATATTAGCAAAACGTCGCCTGGCCACAGCAGCCATTGACCTATCAGATGGTTTGTCGGGAGACCTGCGTCACCTGTGTCAAGCCAGCCATGTCGGAGCCGATATTGAAATGTCGAATATTCCTATCTCATCGCAATGTGCCGCGTATATCTCGTATAGCCACGACTCCCGGATGAAGATTTCTCTTGCAAGTGGGGAAGACTATCAACTGCTTTTTACGGTTTCACCCAACAATCAGCAACGACTAAAACACATGGCGACCCGCCTCGGATACATGATTACCCGCATTGGAACGATTCAACCGTCCAAACAGGGGCTGCATATCCAATTAGCAGATGGTGCTCGACAAGCTCTGCCTCAACAGAGTTATGATCATTTCCGGTCATCGTCCGTACAGGCGCGGTTGTGATATCACTTCGCAATATTCGTGAACAGCTTGTTCAAATCCTGCACCTCCAAGAATCACCACAACGTACCGCCTTCGCCTTTGCCCTCGGCGTGTTTATCGCGTTTGCCCCCCATTATGGGTTTCACACCGTGAGCGTGGTCATGCTTGCCTGGGCGTTTCGCCTCAACTATCTCGCCATGCTCATGGGAGCCTTTCTCAATAACCCATGGACCATTGCTCCGATCTTAGGCCTCACGCTGTATACGGGACTGGCCGCGTTTGGGTCACCCACGACATCTCCCATCGATTTCTCGAACCTGCATATCGATAATCTGTTCGAAAGCCTCTCGCCTTACTTACTCCCTTTCATACTCGGAGGGTGTATACTTGGGCTCATTGGTGCGGTCCTCGCCTATCCTATCATGTTATGTATTATTTACCGCTATCGTGCGGTCAAATCTCACTAGGGCACAGAGTACGATGCTATTCACGACATTCCATCCAAGACGACATCAACACCACATGGCACCAGCCCCGTTGACCGACCGTTTCGGCACAGGCAGCACGCCACAGATGCACTGCTGGAATCACGTATGAGTCAGGACCCACGGCTTCCACATGAAGGTACCTCGCTCATTGCAGACCCCATTCATGGCTATATCACCTTCACCGTACCGCGCACGGATGGAGCATCGCATGAATACACCGAACAAGACCTGATCGATTCTCCCTGGCTGCAACGATTACGATATATCTATCAACTTCAAAGCGCGCATTGGGTCTACCCGGCAGCGGAGCACACCCGATTTCAACATTCATTGGGAGCCATGCATCTGGCCGGACGATTCGCCAATCATGTCTACCCCACGCTGTCGCACATGATTCATGAGGTACCGTCCCCACCCTATATCGAAGCATTGCTTCGTGTCGCGGCCCTGCTCCACGATGTCGGACATGGACCGTTTTGCCATTTCTTCGATCACCATTTTCTGAATCGTTTTCATCTCACCCATGAACACATTGGGCAAGTGATTATCCGGACGAAACTTGGCCCGATCATTGAACAGATCACACGCAGCCCCTCAGGCCCCTTCATGCCAGGGGAACGATTGAACCCCGATCACGTGGCCTTTCTCATCCTCAAAGATCCACACAAGTCGACTCACGGATATCCCCGGTGGCTCACCGCGTTACAACCGTTGTTAGGCGGAGTCTATACAGCCGATAACTGTGACTATATTCTTCGTGATTCCTATATGTGCGGGGTCGCCATCGGTCCCGTGGATATCGAACGGCTCATCCATTATACGTTTTTCACGAACAAAGGCCTCACCATACACAAATCGGGCCTCCCTGCCTTACAAATGTTTTTACATGCGCGACTGTATTTGTATACCAACGTGTACTACCATCGCACGACACGAGCCATCGACTTGCATTTGCAAGAAATTTTTTCCGACACCATGCGATACCTCTATCCGCATAACCCGCTAGAACATCTTGACACCTATCTTGTCCTCACCGATTGGCACATCATTGAAGCCGTCCGGACCTGGGAACGCGGTACTCATCGCGTGAAAAAGCGGCTTGGGCGGGAATGGGCAAGAATTTTAATGCGCGACGTGAAATGGAAAATGGCCTACACCACATTAGTCTCACTTCCAAGCAACGCCAAAACCCGCACTCACGTACAATCATCACGGCTTGACGATCACATCCGTCAAGCCCTTCCCCCTCGCTTACGGAGGATGAAGTTCTGGATTGATATGGCCCATCAAGATCCACGTCCAATCAACCTTTTGAATATGGGTGGATTTCAAATATTTGTCTACGACCCATCAACACGTCATGTCGCCAAAGAAAGTCTGCAAACATTCTTTGAACATCTCCCTGCAAGAATGGTGCAATTCCGCATTTACACTCACGACCACAAAGCCGATGCGGAACTGGCCCAAGCGGCAAAGCATGTCCTCGGCGAAAAAGGATAGAGGCACTGAAACGAAAGACAATGACGCGTAAGCAGAACAAGCGAGAACGCTACGCTACGGCAGGCAGGAACGGAGAGTGACGATAGGCCTTGCCTTCACTGATCGACGTATCCAAATCCGATATGCGAAAGGTCCTTGATTAAATCTAATTGAATCCGTGCCGCAAATACGTGAGTCGTCTCAACACGTTCACGTGACTCACCCTGACAGACATCGATACAATAACCACGCAACGCATTCATAAGGACTTCAACATCGGACCGCAAGACGTCCTCGTGAAGTCCCTGAACAACACGAACATCCTCCACAATCCCGTTCTTCCCATGCACTCGCAAGTGAATCGTACGGCGATTCCCAGGAAGATATCCTTGAACGGGAAGCGACTCCGTAACCGGAGGCCTCCATCGATCCAAGAACCACTGCTTCAACCGGCGTTCAAATACAATGTGCTGTTTGTGAAACACGGCATCATTTCGAGCGGTTTCGTTGGCAGGCTCGAGAATCTCAACAGAGACGATCCTACGCTCATCCGACACTGGCACAACGACCGCGTCAAAATGAGTGATCCGTTGATGATACCGCAATATGTTTTGTGGAAATTCGGCCTGTCCAACAATTGTTGCGTCAGGTGAAAGTCCTAGCCGTATGGCTCCTGAATCGTCTATGGCAATCGTCTTATCTACACGCCATGTACCTGGCGAGGAGACGGCAAGCACTTCACCGGACTGAGACATCGCTCGTACAAATAGACGTCGTGGGACACGAAACCGTTCGGTAAATAATCGAGCCGCATTCGCTTCTGATTTCCAAACGAGCTTGCCTTCCTCCAGTTCCCGGTCATCGGCCGGTAAACGGGAAACCTCCAATGCCGGATGAATGGAACGTAGTCGGTCAACACGAAAGGATGCTGAGACAGAAATCCACAGACTCTCCCCGTTTCGCGTTGTTCCTTCATCCGGCGAAACGGTAAACGCATCAGCAGAAGCATCAAGCTCAATGACAAATCCACGCTGCCATACCACATCGGCAAACAACCATGCCTCTTCTCGTAAACGTCGTGCCGTGTCAAGCCGTAGTGGCACATCAAAGGCCAAGATTGGAGCCTGAGGGGGATCGACAAGATCGTGAAACTCAGAGATATCTGAGGAATTCGGAACGACAGTGGCAGAGGGTGTAGGACGGAGGATTCGAACGTGTTGCCGTTTTGAATAGAGAGAGTCATTCGAGACGCCCTGAGCCCCAAACCATTCGCCTATGCGTTGAGAGACATTCCGTTCCAGAGTTGGCACATCATCAACGGTTCCCGTCACTCGACTCGCGCGAACGACCACACCACGCTCAACATCCAGGACATGTATATCGACAGACAAGCGGGCCTCATGATGGTACACACTCCCTTTCAACAAATATCGCGCACCACTTAATTGCCCGAGTTTGACTGCCGAACCGGGATCCGTCATGCCGCGATGCTGAATCCACTGTTCTCGTAAAACGTCTCCCAACGATTGACGGGAAATAATATGAATATCAGATGCCAGGGTTAAGTCAGTCACGAGCATCTCGGGCAGACCTTTCCGCAGCCAGCCCCACGGCGCATCATGTTGATACACATCAAAAGGTAAAATTCCCAACGAATGAGGAAGCGGAAGCGGAGGCTCCTGTGGAATCTGAACGGCCGGATTCTCTGGTCCCGGCACAGAGGGAGAAGGTGTGGAGCAACTCAGAAGCCCGAGGATGACCGGAATACACAGAACGGAGACATAACCCACGCTCGTCTTAACGCGTAACCCACCCATGCGGATGACTTTGACGGTGACGCTGAATGATGGCTTGGGATCGAATAATATGTCGAATAATCGCCTCGCGGTCATCTTCCGAAATCTCAGTAAACTGAACGGCTGTTTCAAAATAGGACTCATTCCCTTTTTCAACGAAAGCCGTTCGCACAACGGTTCCAATGGCTTGAATCGGAACAAACGGACGCAAAATCAGTCGCAGCACAAGTGAACTCTCCAGCGGAAACTCCTTGTCTGTCTTAAATCGAATACCGGAGCCACTGAGATTCACAGTCATAAATTGTGGAATACTATTCTCTAGCCGGTTTTCTTTTGCGAGAGTTTTGAGGACTGAGGTCAACATCCAATCGATACGGGTTAACATCTGAAGCATAAGCGGGTCTTTAATCGTCAGATCCTTTTCATCCACCATTGCTCGAACCAAATCCGGCGAGATGGCCAATTCCTCCCACTGCCACTGAGCCATTTGCGCCTCGCTCGGCTCAACGGATTCAAAGGAAAGCGCTAAGGGCACATCGACATTCACACAGGCATTGACTGACCCACGAACATCTTTTCGACGTTCATCACTCTCAACATTACTCATACATAGCCTCGTAAAGTCTCAGAGCAACACACACACGAATATTTCGATACATCGCTTCGCTACATGGACACAAGCATTTACGAAAAACAATACAGGCATCGAGAGACGGAACGATCGTACCGGCACACCCCATTATGGTGAAGTTTCTATCGTTGATACTGGAACCTCGCGTTCCTCAAACTGTTGAATCTGATTGACAATCACGCGAGCCTCTTCTGCAGACATATTAATTTTCTCTAAATACTTGATGACCTGTGGATCTTTGCAATGTCGAAGAGCCAATTGCGCAAATACCGTAATCGGCAATAACTTATTTGCTAACACGTGGACGTGCGGTTTGAAGGCCTCTCGATCATCATGTGGTGTCGAAGCCTTTTCTTGCGCAATGGAGGCTGAAGGAAGAATACTGTTGTGCATACGCCATGTTCGGTAATAGTAATTTTGACTTGGCTCTATTTTCTAAACGCAATTGTCATACCACTCTAGCGAACTCAATTACGCTCCAAACAAGAAATAGCATCGACTCAACAAGGGACAATATCTCAAGGGCACCTCTAGTAGCGAAAATTCCTTCAGTCGGCTATAGCGGACGTAATAGGGGACGGCTATAGAAATACTTTTTCATATGATAAACAGCGAACTATTCAGAACAAAGACGTGAGTGTTACAGACATGTAAACACCACATGTGTTGGCTCACCTGACCGGCAGCGTCAACTTCTTGACGCACTTCGACCGTGCTCTGTCATTGAAAAAAGCCAAGACCTAACAGGAAAAGAGAAGACAAGGAAGGGACAAAACGTTCACTTTGCATCTTACAATGCAACTCTTAACGTGGCATGTATAATTGGAAATGAGAGACGATTCGTCATCACGAAGAACTCAAAACAATCAGGCCGATCGTACAAAGCGAGTGCCTGCTGAGTTTGCATAGGTCAATTTGTGTTTTCGCTGTCGTAATTTTCGGCCTTGCTCCTGCATATCATCCAATCGTTGTTGCGTAGCCGCTTGCACGATCTTCGCGCGCTCTTGAATAACGAGATCGATAGCAATAAGCCGTTTCACCACTGATACAGGAAGTTCATTGAACGCAAATTCTTGCGCACGGCGTTGATACAGCAAGGCCACATCATCCCAATGCCCGGACTCGGATGAGTCCAGCGCTTCTTGAGTCAGGAGTTCGATAGGGTGCTGAGAAACACGTGGCGTCATCGACTGCATTAGACTCCTACAGCTTCGGCCATTGCGCCCTGTCGTGCTAATTCAACCCACGCCTCACGAACGACACCTAAACACCGGATAGGACTATTGAGCCGAGTAGCGTCGTGATGAAGATTGGCCTGTGTCAGTTCATATTGAACATATTCATACAAACGGCGTAAATCCGTTGCGATGGCGCCGCCTTTCTCCATATCCAGAGAAGCTGACAATTCATTGATGACCGCAAGCGCACGGTCAAGAAATCGAGCCTTATCTTGCCGGTTGTCGGTTCGAATGCCTTCCTGGCCAAGCTTTAAAGACTGAATGACTCCGTCATATAGTAAGACCACAACTTGCACGGAGGACGCGGTTTGCACCTGAGTTTTGGCATAGAGTTGAGCACCTTGTATCATACTACCGACCCTTCCCTAGGTTGTCGTTATATTAACGAATTCAAATTATCGAGCTGCGACTGCAAACTTGATAATAATCCGTCAAGATTCGCAAATTTGATCCGCTGCTGCTCTTCAAATTGCGTAATGCGTGTTTCAAGAACGTCTATTTGATCATCGAAATCATCAATCTCGCTCGTGAGGGTATTCTGTCGTAGCGTCAATGCGCCAAACTCAATATCATCTAAGTTATCAACGGCATCCAGCAGACGGTCGGCAATACCAGATGTCCCATTCGTCGGATTATTGATAAAGAGTTCCCGCACTTCATCAAAGGAATCAGCCAATCGCGCATCAAGCGTAGCATCATCGAGCACGATCGTCCCATCAGCGGTTTGAGTCTGAAATCCAATTTGACCAGCGGACGAGATAGTCGACAAGCCACTCACTTGTCCAGAAAGTGCCCCACGTATTTTATCCAGTACCGTACGAGTGAGAGATTCTCCGACGAAAATGCCGCGTTCATTAGTTTCCTCATTGAAAAATGTTCGTTCATCAATAAACTTCACCACATCATTGTAGGCTTCAACAAGTGACGAAATACCTTCTTTAACGGCCTCCGTATCCTGGGAAATGGAAATGCTCACCGGATTCGCCGCATCTACACCTTGAAGGTTTAACGTCACCCCTGCAATCACGTCGGAAAGCGTATTGGATGACCGATTAAGCGTCACCTGATCATTGCCTGCAGTACCAAGGATGATTTCAGAATCTAACGCTCCTTGAAAAGTATCCACACCAGTGGTGACGGTATCGAGCGAGGTACTATCTGTCGTAATCGAAATGGCATTGCTTGCCCCCGTGTCATTGGCCGTTAACACAAGCCGATACGCAGGCGTGGATTCACTACCGGTATTGAGCGTGGACGCACTGACCCCTGCCCCTAAATCGTTAATGGCATTCTTGAGATCATCAAGTGTGGCGTCACCCTCTAAATTCACAGTCTGCGCAGCACCACCAGCAACCGAAAAGGTGAACGTTCCACCCCCACCACCTACAATGCTTGTTTCAGTCGACGCGACGGTTGTTGACGCTTTGGATGACACTTGATGAGCGGTGGCCAGTTGATTCACCGTCACCGTATGAGTCCCAGCTGTGGCCGTTGAAGAAGAAGAGGCCGTCAAGACGTTTTGCGCACTGGCAGTACTGACATCGACCTTCGTCTTATCAAAACTGATGCGAGTTTGCATACTATTCGCGGCGCTTTGAAGCGTCAGAAGTTTCGTCCCTAACGTCCCCAAATCCGTTAGCTTTTCTTGTGATGCCAGTTTTTTTTCTGTCAACCGATCAATGGGCAGACGTTCAGCTTGGACAAGAAATTCGACAATCTGCCCAAAGTCGACTCCGTTTCCTAATCCTCCAAAGCTTACAGCCATAGTAAACGCTCCCTGTCATGTTGGTGCATCATGCGTGTTTAGAAAATCTCAAGGACTACCGTAGGCTGTACCCACGCCGTCGACGAATATTTGATGGATCGTAACTCGTTACGCTTCTTCCTCAAGAAGAATCCCTGAATGCTCATCAAAGAATCGCTGAGTACGTAAGACCTCTTCAGAAGGAATTTGACGTATCAGTTCCCCTGATTCCCGTTCAACGACTTTGATAACCACACGATCCGATTCCTCTTCAAGAGAAAATTGTACATGAGAATCGATCTGATCAAGGTTATTTTGAATCTGCGCAACTCGTTCTTTCAGATCCTGATTACCTAAAACGCTTTGCGTGTCTAAAGCATCTTGAACTTCTGAAGCACCTTCCGCTCCTACAGCACCGATACGATCTTTCGACGCAGAAGATAATTGAAGTGATGATTTCTTTTCTTGAACGTCGCTCAGATCTGCAGTCGCCTTGGCTCCAGAACGGTCTCGTACGCCTTGCCCGATAGACAATACAGCCGATGTAGGTTCCGGAACACTCTGTATCATAATGTCCTCCCTCCGTGGACATACGGAGTAGAATGAGCAAGGCCGCCATGCGGCCTTGCTCTATTTCCCACTTCTTTAATTCAATAGCGCAAGCGCCTGCTGAGGCAACGTATTGGCCTGTGCCAAAATCGACGTTCCTGCTTGCACCAAAATTTGATTTCGAACGAATTTCGATGTCTCTAACGCAATATCAGCATCTCGAATACGAGACTCGGCAGCCGTAAGGTTTTCACCACCTACTGCCAAGTTTTGAACAGCCGCATCAATCCGGTTTTGCAAGGAACCGATCGTGGCTCGAGCACTGGCCACAGCACTGATTGCACTGTCAATGCTTCCCAAGGCACTCAACGCCGAATCAGCCGTTGAGACATTCGTCGTCGACAAGCTAAGCTGAGCGGTATTGAGATCATCCAATTGAATCGATAAGGTATCGTTCGCAGAGCTTCTGAACCCTATTTGAATGGAAAGACTATTATTGTCCGCACCGCTCAATAGCTTCACACCGTTAAATTCTGTCACGGACGAAATACGGTCGATTTCAGATCTCAAGGCCACAAACTCTTGATCCAAGTATGACCGTTCAGTGGATCCGAGAATACCACTGGCTGACTGTTCTGCCAATTCTCGAAGTCGTCCGAGGAGGTTACCGACATTGGCAGCGCCACCGTCGGCAATTTGCAGAAGACTGATTCCGTCGTTTGCATTTCGAGCAGCCTGATTAATACTTCGGATTTGCGCACGCAGCGTCTCTGAAATACCCAGACCAGCAGCATCGTCAGCTGCTCGGGTAATCCGGAGACCGGAAGAAAGACGAGCCACAGAACCATTTAACGAATTGGTATTCGTTTCTAAGTTCCGTTGAGCATTAAGGGACGCAACGTTTGTGTTTACAACAAGTGCCATAAAAATCCTCCTTGATAATATGCGACTTCAGAGTATCCGTACTCTAAAGTTTCGTGAATAATGAATAGACCCCCAACCTTCCTTTCCCAAGATGAATCATCATATTTGGGTTTCGATCATACCTATCGGAATTCATGGCAAAGACTTGAGGGTTTCCTGCTCGCACAGACAAGACACGCACAAACACCGAAGAACTGCATACATTCAAGCAACATTTTTTATTTACAATATATTTCGAAACAACTCATGGAGTATTGGTCAAACGTGGCATGACCTCAAATTCAAGGAGATCGGCAATTTCAACTAGATCCGAGCGTTCACGAGCGGCCACCACCTTGTGCACCCAACTCACCATCGACGTCGATTGTACGTCAGCGGTTTCAACAGATCTCGCAAGTTCGACCCATTCCACGTAGTCAGCTAACCGTCCAAACCAATCATCAAGTTGTCGAAACCGTTTTTCTCCACGGCGAAACGCCTGCACTAATTTTTCCGCATCGACCTTTAAGCCTCGACCATATTCTTGAGCACTGGATGCACCACTCTCGACAATAGACTGAATCGGCTGACTGGTGGCGATGACTTTCCCCAATGGTCCTGCCACTTGCGAAAGAACCGACGGAACTAAATCACGATCAGTCAATGCTCGGGATCCGACCTGTAAATTTGTCACCAAACATCCTCTGGCATGTGCCGTATCACTCACACGTGCGATCACGTCCTCAAGCTTCACGGTATCGGCCATTTCCCACACTTCTTCATCAAGTTGTACTTGCATGTACCATCCTCCTTGCTAGTGCTTTTATATGATCAAGGCCCAACTGCTCTGCGACATTCCATGTACGATGACGCCATCTGGCATACGCTCGTGCATGTTCACGGGCCATCCCCGAAAGATCTGGTTGTTGTAAATTATGTGTATCACGAAAACATGCAGTCGTAATTGGGGTAAAGGCAAGAGACGTTCGTCCAAGTTTTCTCGCCTCATGGGCTAGACAATTTAAACGCTCCTGACAGGCTTTCAGACGATCGACGGCTAATGGCTTAGAAGATGTGAGCTTCACAAATTCATCAGCATGCTCACAAAGAGCCGTGAGCATCGGCTCTAATCGTAGAAATATCTCTTGTACATACTCGAAATCCGGGGGCCGATCGGTCGAAATTCGAATCTGACTTGAAGTTCCCGCACAGGTGTCAAACCAGAATTTCCTCCAAAATTCTCCGTACCATTGATATACCCGAGGCTCTGTACCAACACGAAGATGGTAGGTACCCAGTTGATCGAAATCGATAGCAGACTCATAGATCCGCATTCCTAGAGAGAAAGCCGGCAACGCGCCTCTCCCCAATGCATGGACGCACACCTCTGAGACATACCGTGGGAGAAGTCGTTCCTTACAACTTTGATGGGCACAGACTTGGTCAAACCCACATGGACCACATTCAATCTCTGGCTGGATGACCCAATGCTTAGGTCCGTATGGTCCAGTCTCCCGAAAATCAACGTGGCCAACAGACACATTGACCACAGGTACGCCCACTCCAACGGCAACGTGCATCGGCCCAGTATCGTTGGTCAGCATTAAATCACACTGAGATAAAAGGCCAACGAGTTGTGGAATGGTTGTTTTTCCAATCGCGTAGCAGAGTGGCGCCAAGCCTCCAGCGTTTTTATAGACCTGGACGGCTTCCTGGGCGACTGGCAATTCCTTGTTGCTCCCAATTAACACAAATCCAACATTGAGTTGCTGACTGATTAGCGCCATCGTCTGACCGAAATACTCAGGACGCCAGGCTTTCATGACGTCACTCGCTCCAATTTGTACGCCAATCCAATAGGCTGGCGCCCCTGAGGCTGCAAGAAAGGCACCTGCCCATTCACAATCAGAAGCCTGCCGTTTCAGTTCCACTGACTCGTATGGACCGGGGCCACTCCCACCTAGGGCATACACATCGACCAAATTCAAGCGATTGATCCTTCTATAGGTATGCATATCGAGAAAATAGGCCATCCAAGGATCCTTAACGATCACATTCCCATCGGGTGCGGTCGTCAATCCACGAATATCGGAACCCCCAACATAACCGGTTAAATATGCACTACGCCGATTAAACGTCAGATTGATGACCCGGTCGTATCCACTTTGAACCAGAGGTTTGGCCCATTTCGACATATCGTCATACATCGACACGACATCTCTCGCTCGTACACGTGTTTCATTCATAAGTGCTTGAAAGTCATATGCCAAAACATGCCGGATACCAGGAAGTAATTTCGCAATCACAGCAAACTCCTGATCCACGACGACATCAATGGCCACACCAGGCCACTCATATTCTAATCGCTTCAACAGCGGAGTCATTTGAATCAAATCGCCCATGCGAGTGACATTTACTATAAGAACGTGTTTAGACATCGCTGTACGTACATTTCCTTCCGAACGTTAGGAGGAATGGGTCGGACTACAAGAGAATTGAAACTTGTTTTTTAGGTCAACTTACATCTCTTATTTCATATAACAAGCTTCACATTCGAGGTTTTACTCTTTCTGTCTTACGCTTCACGTGCCACACTTCACGCTTCACTATTAGATGAAGTCTCTGGTCTCTTGTCGATACTCGTCCATCATCAGGATCAACAATTCATCTCGACTTAACACGGCTGTCGGACCTTTAGCCCTGATATTCGCTGCAACATCTTGCAATTCCACACGATCAGAATGAGGAAGAGCGTTCACCATTGGAATTAACTCCGGATTGCCTTTGGATTTCGCCACTAAGGCATCAGTACTCCGATCACCTCGTAACACTTCCCCAATACGATCCGACATATGAAGACCCACCGTCCCGAGCAATGCCTCCATTCGATGCACATAGGTATGATGGGCTAAGACATGCTGCCGCGAAGCTTCGGCCATGCCTTGCCGTTCATCCGTATCATAAACATACCGTTGTATTGTGGGCACGAGATCTTCAGGCTTTTGAAGAATTGCGAGCATCGTCTCGTCAAAATGTTGCGACAACAGTGTTCGAGTGTCGATAATCTGAAACGCTCCACACGCAGCAAGTTCAAACGTGCGCGGATTAATTCCATCCCCATCAGGGTCAAACCCATGCCCAGTAAACGAATGCAGATTGATGTTGACCTTTGTGTGATTAAATATTTTGACACTGGTTTCTGAATCGATTCGTGCCCCATTTCGCTGTAACGCAACAGCTAAGGGACCTGGATTCTCCCATTCATTGCCCCAGAGCTTGAACGACCAATCTTGATTAAGTAACGTTTGAAGTAACTGCCGTCGGTTCGGATAGCCAGCCCCAAGAAATGAAACGTCAGCGCCAAACTCTTCGTGTTCTTCCAAGCAACTCGTGACAGGCTTATGGATGGCAGGATTCGCCGCAAGCGGCAAATAAGTCACCTGCCTCGCCCCGGCATGCGTGAGCGCATCAATACAGGCTTCCTGTTGCATCACAAACCAAAAATCATATCCAGACGCGACTTGTTGCCAATAGGTTAAATGTCTAAAATTTTCGACAAACCACATAGCCGTCACCACGTTCTTTTTACGAAGTTGCTCTAACACAGGCATGGATAGTGGCGCTTGCGCCATCGCCAGGACGAGGTCTGGTGGATCGTCCGCAATATGAGCCAAACTCACGACTCCAAGCGTATCGCCAAACTTACTCTGCATGGTCATTCTCAACTGCTGGTCACGAAGACGTTCTAAATTTTTATATCCAGGATAGTGAATCGAATGATCAATCCACGTCACCCGGTGTCCAAGAGCTTCCAACGCTGGAACCACATGGTTCGTCACGGATAGAGATCCCCCATAGATTGGTCCGACGACGGCAACATGAAGCTTTCCTCCTTGTTTCGAGGACACTCGTTCACGAAGTGCATATTGAAAGGCTCTGACATACGGCTCATGAAGAACAGCAGAAGGGGCATGATGGACAAAACGGATTCGAGAATACGCTTGACTGACACGATCAGCCAGATCCTCGGCATCGCCCCATAACCATTGTATCTGTTCACCCCATCCCGCAAGAGACCTCACCGTCAGTACGTCAAGCAACTCACCAAGGTCTGGCACTAAAACAAGAATCTGTGTTTCCTTACTAAGGATCTGCGTTAAGGCTTCGACGTGATAGAGGAGGCCAACACCAATGGTCAGCAAAGCCTCTCCTGAACGATGCTCGTGAACTGCATGTTCTGCCCACGCTTGCGCTTCCTTCCAGGGATCATAGGCACTATGAATCCATTGCTGATGAACCTGCGCTGTTGGCATACCGTTTTTCGCAGTCAATACCTTTAACACTCCTCCATTCACGTCCTTGAGCCTATCCGCAAGAATAGGATCATGCACACGAAGAAGCTTCAGATTTTTTTGTACTATATTCATAGAGTATCCTAGAGCTCTTACATACCTAGCCGATGATGAATCTGAAGACCGGCATGTCGAAACTTCTCAGCCACCGCCGACGCGTGACGAGCCATAGATTGATTATTCAAGAATCGACTTGTCGCACTCTCATCGTAACAAGAAGCCGCGTACTCATAGACCGGTGCTAGGAGAAAAAGGATTTCATCTTGCCTGGCTCTCCTCCGCTGAAGGATAGTCTGACCATCAATCGCTGCAAGTGTATTGAGAATTGTCTGGGCCCGATGAACTCCAGTATGCTTTGCCAACACTTCTGAGCGACCCAAAGCAGCAATCTTGATACGTTCATCTTCATGTAACATGTAATATTCAGCTATCTGAATAATTTGTTCGATGTTGCCTTTTTCATACAGCACACAGTGAACCCGATCTTGAAATAAATCTTCTAACCCGTTGCCAACCCGTTCCATCAACAAGAGAGCACCACATGCCATCGCCTCAAATGTACGAAAATTTACATCATTGTCCGCACATTGGTTGAGCACCATTTTCGATTCCAAAAACACCGAAATAAAATCTCCCGTTTCAATATTCAGTGGATAAACCTGTTGTAATTCTTCGAGAATTCGATACCGCAATGGATTGAGAGCTTTGTTATTCGTCCCGACAAAACTGAGATTATGTCTTCGTAGTGGTTGAACAGGTCTTGTCGGATCAGAAAACGTAAATAAAGGTAGCCAGTGGACACACTGCCTCGATTCATCTCGCCGGTATAGAGACTCAAAGTCACGTTGTGCAACAAATATCACGTCAAATACCGTTGCATAGGCTTTATGCCAACGATGATGAAGATGAGAGTCGATCGCATACCAACCTACCGGAACTTCAAGGTGTTCCAAACCTAAGAAAAGGGGATGGGTGCTTTCATCAGTCAATAATACAAAGTCAGGATCCCAGCTATATGGCAATTCCTGTAATACACGATCGATCTCAATAGGAAACTCAGGCAGCCGCACATCACCAGTATTATCTGTTGTACACGTTAAGACATCATGACCACATGCTTGAAACGCTTCCTTTAGAATAGAAAGCCCAAGCAGAAGAATGTTCACAAACTGACCCCACTCGAATATTGTGCATGTCCTCGTAAACGTTGCAGCGCGTCTCTTCGAACGTCTTGATACATCGTGTGCATTCGCACACACTCACGAAATTGTAAGGCGGACTGTTGATGTCGTTGACTCGCAACTTCATAGATACCAGCAGCATGCTCATACACGTAAGTTAGTAGCTCGTACACTTCTGACAATTTTGCTTGTCTCGAACTGACGAACTTATGCGAGTTTGAAGTTTGGATAATCTCCGTAATGGTTTGCGCTCGATGTACCGTGCTATGGGATTTGAGCACAACCTCTCGCCCAGCATAGGCAATAGCCTCTCGCTCCTGTTTGTGATGGGCATAGTATTGCGCTAACTCGACAATTTGGTTGATATTGCTTCGATCGTACATTACTAAATGTTTTCGATCTTGAAACAATTCGTCAAACCCATTTCCCACATGTTCCGTCAATAGCAAGCTTCCACATGCCAACGCTTCAAAGATCCGAAAATTCACATCATTGGCCGCACATTCATTCAATACAACCTTAGAACGGTTAAAGACACTCACATATTCTCCGGTGGTGGTATACAGAGGGGTCCGTGCACCCACTGCCTCTAGCAATCGACTCCGTTCAGGTTTCCACGTCGAATTGATGACACCCACAAAACTCAGATCATAGATTTTGGGTAATACACAATGACAGTCTCGTTCAAGATCGGAAAATAACGGTAACCACGTCACGGCCTGACGCGAGGGATCACAGGTATAATCCAACACATAATCTTTCTGCGCCACAAATACAAAATCGAATACCGCGGCGTAGGCTTTATGCCAATGTAAATGAAGGTGGGCATCAATTGTGTACCATGCGGTTGGAATCGCAAGACGTTCTAAGCCAAAAAACATAGGCTCCGTGCTTTCATCCATTAAGAACACAAGATCAGGACTCCATCCACGCGGCAATGATTGGAGCACGCGATCAATAGACACAGGAAATGCCTCAATCCAAATATCGCCACATTGATCTGTTGTGCATGTCAACACCTCATGCCCACATTGCAAAAAAGCCTTCTTCAACACAGGAAAACCTAACAACAAAATCTTCATAGTACGCATTATGAAACGTGAGACGAAACCGACAGCCCCATCAATTCATGAACAGAGTCCCAATTCACATTCCGTCCATTGAGCATATCCCACATCTGTTCACGATACCCACCAGGCTCTCGATTCGATTCGGCATATTGGACAAAATGTGCACCCCACTCATCGTGGTGACTCTCCCAAAGACTCCATCCTTCTGGAATCGATGCGCACGTTTCAGTCAACAATAGTTCAACGCTTTCTTGCACTGGCCAAGATTCCGGATGTATCCCTTCTTCTACATTATTTTGTATGTTACATTTTGCATTTTGCTCTAACCGATCTTGCCCATTTTGCGCTTTATATTTTTCATTTTGACTTGATGTCATTTCCGCCTGCCATACCCAATGGCCGGGTCCATAGGGACCTGTTTCATGCACGCGCGCACGAGAAAAATAGAAGCCTTGAATCTTGACTCCAGAGGCAACACCGAGATGAAGAGGCCCCGTATCGGAACCAATCACCCAATCACAATGTGACAAGATATTCGCTAATTGCGGAAGAGACGTCTGTCCACATGCATCCCAAATTCGTCCAAGATATAGTGATGGAATTCGATCTAAAAGCGCATGGGTCAATTCACGCTCTCCGGCTCCACCAACTAACAGGATTCGTCCTTCCGGACAGGCAGTCAGAAATGTGCGAATCCATTCATCCCACATCTGAAGAGGAATCCGACGATCAGCATCACCAGAACCAATAACAAGCGCCACACGAATGCCATTGGCAGAAAAAAAGCTACTGAGCCCCATGGGAAACTTTCTGTCGGCGCGTTTTAACATTGGAATACTAGTCGGAGGCCTCACTCCACAGATCCCACAAAATGCATCAGCAAGATGCACACGATTTCCGCCACGATGGGCCCCGACAATTTGCAAATATTTCACCCAATTGGGAACTCGAGAAGAAAGCGGACCATAGCAACCAGAGCCCATCACTTCACTGGCATATAGATGGCTCGCAAGCATCGCACGAGGATGATTATTCAAGTTATAGGCCAGTGAGTATGAGCCGGCTTGACATCTTTGTATATAATTTGCAGCTTGAAAAAGCGCCATTTCTTTCTTTTGAGACCAATCTTTGGCAATTCCCCTCCACTCCTCACCATCCCAAGGAAAAATCTGCCTAATACCGGGAAAACAAGAACCTACAGAGATCAAGGGTTTTGCACATAAGAGATCCAACTCTTCATCCGGATACCACTCTCGCAAGGAAGCAATGACGGGTAAGGTTTGGAGAAGATCCCCTAACCGAGCCAATTGAATAACAAGACGATGTGACATATTCTTTCTTGTTGTCGGTTATTCTTGTTCGATTCTTTAATTCAGAGAGAGCCACCTGAACCTATACCCTTTCCTATCGAGATAGCAGGTCTCTAACGATTCATATTCGAGTACGAAGGATAGTGTTCGCAGCGTGAACCCTTAACGCTTCTAGATACGTCAACCAACGTTTCATCACTTGCAGACTTGTGAAGCTCTTTACTGGCAGTACTCTTGCACCGTTTGAACGGTACGTACACACAATCATACACCCGTCCTCGCTCTTACTCGAAGACCTACGCATGACATTAATTCGAAATGATGACCGTACGCATACGCATGCCCTGCCACGGGGAAAATACATCCATGCACATTGCTGAAAAAATGAAACGTGAGTGGAATCGTCGGGCGACACATCATGCCCCATTTTGGGTCGCAACTGAACATTTTCATAATGACCGGCAATTTGAACAATCCGGCAAAAATACGGCCAAGGCCCTTCTATCTCGCGTTGCCCCCTACTCTTCCCCCTCGTGGACTGTTCTGGATATTGGTTGCGGAATCGGCCGTGTTCTCAAACCGCTCGCCTCTCACTTTCAACAGCTTGTCGGCATCGATGTTTCCGGGGAAATGATTGCCCAAAGCAAGAAATGGCTGGATGGGTGTATCAATGTCGAGACATTGGAAACATCTGGAGTTGACCTACATGCGTTTCGAGACCAATCATTTGATCTGGTGTATTCGTTTGTCGCCTTTCAGCATATGCCTCGACCTGTATTTGCACGATATTTAGAGGAAAGTCATCGGGTACTCACCACTCATGGGTATCTGGCCTTCCAAATTCCAATTGGTGTTTCTCGTGATCCAGTCTTAGAAGATACGGTTTCGATGCGACAGTACAGTACAGACGAGCTTGCGAAAGAATTGCAGCGATGTGGATTTAAGTTAATTGATGAGAACGAAATAAACACAAGCACACAGACAAGAGCAAAACCCAATAACGCCAAGCTGAATCGCCATCACTCACACTGCGCAAAAACGTACGTCGCACACGTGGAAGATACATGGAACGGCTCTCGTCGTTCGATGAGACTCAATAATGAGTTCTATCTTGCGAAAAAATCAGGAGAGGTGATTCGAGAGAAGAACACCAACTGGTTGGAAACTGAATGTGATCAGAACTTCTCTTTACTGGATACGCGGATGTATATTTGGTTTGCCGAACAATGCCTAGACGCAGATCAGAACGAGGAAGCACTACGAACCTATAAGTCCTTACAGGAACAAGAGCCTGACAGTCTTGAGAAATGGACCCGCACGGTGGAACTGCTCATTGAACAAAAAAAGTTTGAGGAGGCACGGATAACACTTGAGAAACTCACTGCAGCCCTGCCAACATATGAGGCCTTGAATAAATTACTCGAAACCCAAAAACGTGATGTGCAAGATACGATAATTCAGATCTAATGCAATCGCACTCATACACAAATAGCAAGTGCCCTACGAGAAAAGACATGCCGATCAAAGAAGACAGAAACACTGAAGGAGTACAGGCTCAGATAGTGTATTGAACAACACACGATGGGAAGGCAATAGTCGGTATTAGCAAACCTGACAACTTGCCAGGAAATAGCAACACATACGATTCCAAAGATTGCAGGCACATCCTACGGCCGATGCGTACCCTGAAGGAAGAACTTGTCTTGTTGTGAGAATGGAGAAGCCACCAAGAATTGCAAGAACCTATAACTCAGTTGGTCGGGGACTATAACAAAACGTATCACCATTCAGCGTTAAATGATAAAACGCCAACGCAGTTCAGACTAGATTATCAATCCAGCTATTTGACCCAGTTCGTGGCTGCTTGACAAATAGAGAGCACCTCAATATCAAGAAACCTTTATCCAATAACTCACTCAAGGAAGAGACACGTTAATTGCGCTTCAACTTGCCATTCCCCGTAGCTTGCTGCGGGGATCTTTATTTCAAGAACAAAACGCATTATCAATATGTAGGCAATACGGAAGTAAGAAATATCGAATGGACCATTTCATGCTGTTCAAAAAGATCCTATGCGAGGGTAGCATTGTTTTAGATATTGGAGGGCATAAGGGAAATTATTCGAGACTTTTCTCCGCCATGGTAGGAAAAACAGGAAAAGTCTATAGCTTCGAACCACATCCCGACCTTTACCCTCATCTTGAAAATGTTGCAGTACATTGCCCATTGGGTAACATTTTCCCATTTTCTTATGCTCTGAGCGACAGCTTAGGTCAAGCAGCTTTGTACTCTGGGAACGATCAAATCCATGACCAGGCATCCACCATTTGTGTTGAATTAGCAACGTCTGACCGCCTTGGTCAAAACTTGCGAAACTTTCAAGTTAAAACTATACCTTTAGACTTTTTTTGCAAAGAGATTGAAGTCTTTCCCGACTTCGTTAAGATAGATGTAGAAGGTGCGGAGGACCGAGTGATTTCAGGAATGCGTGAGACTCTCCGTCGATTTTACCCTACGGTGCTATTTGAATTTGGACTCAATAAATGGAAAAACCAAGTTCCCCAACATTTAAAAACTCTCAGGGATTTTGGATACACCCTTTACTTAACCGACTTCACAAAATTTCTCGGAGACCCACCCTATTCATGGGAAAATACTATTAATTCTTCGAACGAGAATTTAGGCAAATCCCTTTTGGAATTTTCTGATGACGAATTATTGTCTACGATACCTTTCCATACCAATGTTCTTGCAATACAAAGAGAAAGAGATAGGCAAATTTTTCACACAACGCATTTCATGCCATTATCTGAAGCTGTTCCTCTCTTGACATAAAGTTTTACTCGAAACCGCTCAGATTTTCTCTACTGAACTTTTCTCGTTATACAATTCATCAATGATTACAATTTTTCTTTTGCAGTCCTCCCCCAGAGTTTGGATGCCAATCAGAAAACCATACAAGGACCCAGGACAAAGAATGGGGACGGGGACACCTCCAAGTCATACCAATTGAAGAAGATGCAACATATTAACTTACGTTGTCAGTGCTTCTTGCTTATTTCTTTAATTGTATAATCTCTCGCCAGAGATGAAAGGACTCACTTTAGCCGTGGGAACGTCACGAAAAAAGAGAAAACGGAGAAGAGAAAAGCGGATAGATTCTGAAAAAGGAAAGTTGGCGAGAAACTCTACAAAAAACAAGAGCTAGCAGACCTGACAACTTGACAAAAAGTAACGATTCGTCCGATTCCAAAGCATATAAAAATTCATCGACACCTCCGCGCCGCCTACCTGAGGATATTGCTCCCGTATTTTGGACACAGCCTTCTTGACACCCTCAACCGTATAATCATCAACAAGTATGATTCCATTTTCTTGAAGTTTCGGTACAATAAGCCTGAGGCTCGCCAGAGTTCCTTCGTATTGATCAGTGTCCAATAATGCAAATGAGACATGTTCTTCTCTCAACAACACATCTGGTAATGTATCCTGTACAAGCCCCTTGATTAATGTAGTCTTTTGAGCCAAGCCTTGCTCCTGAACATAGCTCGAGACGCCCTCAAGCGACGTATCTGCAAACACTCCAGATTGATAGATGGTCGTTCCATCAGCATTCGTAGGATGAGGCATACCTGCAAAGGTATCAAATGTATAAATCTTTCGATCATCACCCCATTCATCCAGCAACTTCCCCATAAACACGGTGCCTCCTCCTCGAAATGACCCACACTCAAGAATGCATCCATCGTACGTTGCAAGAAGGGCATGGGCAATAAGGCCAAGTTTTCGAAAATTCAAACACGTCTGCAATATGGAAATTTTATCCAACGCAATCTTCACTCCAACTCGGAACTTTCTCATAAGGAGAATAGGACACGTAAGGGGAGTTTCATGAGAAAAATGTTTATCTAATTTTTCAAGTAATGCGGTTTCCTCTGAGGAGGTCTTCGCTTCAGCAATGATGAGATCATAGGCTTTGCTATCCAACTCAGCAATTTCTCGACTTGAGTAAAAGATATCCTGAGCAATTCCCCCGTAAAATTCCTTAATCGATAGTCCAAAATCTTTCATGGCTTCTGAATTCTCAAATAGTGAAAGATCGGCACTCACACCTGCCACGCGCAGATTAGACTTTTGGCAGAATGCAGATAAAGCCGTCCCATAGAGATCGTAGAGTATAAGATCCATGGACTCATTCATATATCTGCCTAATGATGTGCCTAATAATGCTTCCACGAGTTTAGGACCTTTCCTAATTTTAGTACTGTTCTATTGAACGAAATAGGCCGGTAAAATTCCTACTACTTCATATAACATTCTAGTCAAAATTCAGGAGTTCTTTAACACGATCCAATTTTGAAAGCTGAATTTTTCAGGTGGGGGGAGAAGTTCAAGTACAGTCATATATCTGTTCCAATACTTTTTAATGACCTCTTCTTTATAAAACGTTTGACTGACGACAGCATCACCATAGAAAAAGAAATCTGTATCCATTTCAGGCTGTTCCAGCATTGATGTTGGATGATTTTCTTTAACCCAGTCTAGTTCCTTATTAGTGTGATAAAAATCCCAGGCAAACTCACACTGAACAGTCTGAATACACAAACCACCAGGCTTCAGCACTCTGCTGAGTTCTGCTAGCCAGAAGTCCCATAAATATTTTGTATGAGTAAAGACTGAAATGCCGTAGATTACGTCAAGAGAAGAATCCTTAAACGGAAGATGGGGAAACGTACTACCTGTCATGACTTGAATGTCATTTGGGAAATATCTCCTCATCCATTCAACTAAAAATGCCTGAATATCAGTGCCGCTCAATTTCCAGTGAAATTGTTCCTGTTCTTTGATAAAATGACGCAAAACCCGTCCGGATGAACAACCCCAGTCCAAAATACTCATATGCTCTTTAATTCCATGGTGCCGCTCGATCAGCGTCATAATCATGTCATGATCATATTTACCCCATTCAAGGTAATGTCTATCATCATCAGGAGAATAACCAGCACGGCAAATCGGGGGTGGAAGGGGAATTGATTCTCCCTCCACTTCAACATTCGATTCAAAAATTGGAGCTGAACTTTCTTTTGCATCGTCCATAGGCCAATGATACATATAGTTTGCTCTGAGAAGGTCTTGCTTAATCTCAGACAACTGCTGCGTAAACTCTCGTTGGACTAATTCTTTCACAAATTTGGCAATAAGCCCTCCTAACCCTGCTGGTTTTTCCATTTCGTTTTCAGTCATGTATCTAGTCCCGATGATCTGATCTATGCCTCATTTGTCTACGGAATATTGCAAACTTAATTTCTGCGGCTTTCAAGCTTAGGCCAGGTTCATCCTTCAACCAGGCTACCCTTATTTACGCCACTATCTTAATGCTTACCCTTGGAGATCCAAAGGCAATTCATACAACACGTTAACCCGTCAGCCTAAGCTGCGAGACTACGAAGAAGTCAAATCTGGTATGACCTGAAGCAGACTTCCTAACAGGGAACATTTGAGAGTCACCGAAATATAGAATCCTTCCTCCCGACAACAATAAAACTCTTAATCGATTCTCCACTCTTCACCCAGTTTGAGCCAGGTGATCCCTAACTTTCTCTCGTAGTGTCCCGCAATCGGTCAACGGCCTTCCTGGACAAGTACGACAGGCAGTGTCTAAATCACCAGAGAGTAAGTTTTGGCGAAGACGCTTGATGGAGGAGTTATTCAGAATGTCGTTGATACTCTGCCCAGAAGACAGGGACCCAACTGGCGAATAAAAACAACACGGTGTCACACCCCCATCTGCCCTCACAATGGCATAGTTCCACGGATCTAGACAATCTCTTGTTTGTCCACTTTGTGGCTGTGCTGAATAGGTCGTGACGCCCATACCTCCCTCCTCTTTCCATGACGATCGCTCCTCAACCTTCGTCTGCCTAGTCACATCATTAGCCTTTGCTTGGTCCTGATTCACGCGAGCATTGATACTATCCAACAATCCATCGTGACAGACAAATTTCAGACCAAACCCTTTGATCAATTTCAGAGCGCGTTCCAAGGCCCCTAAGGCCTCATAAAACTGTTCACGGGGCATTTCACAGACATGGTTGAAGCTATCGGCATGCGGGAGATCAGAAATCTTAGCTAAATTACAGAAATTAAACTGCCTGACTCCCATACTAATTCCCGTCGCAACGTAGTTTTCCAACCCTAGGATGTTCTGATCGGTCACGACACAACTCCACGCGAATAATGGTATCTCATGACCATTTTTGCATGCTGCCGCGCGAACGCGTGCCATGTTATACACGAGCATACGAAAATCCGCACCTCGTCGAAGCTTCCTGAATAACTTGAGGTCAACCGTATCGCAACTCACATCAATTTGGGACAGCCTTGCCAAGGTATCATAGTCTTCCTGATCCATTTCACGAGCAAAATTGCTGATCAAAGTGAGTGAAAAACCGGCCTCCAGCAGTTTCTGACAATAGGAACGCCAGTCTTTGAGTATCAGAGTCTCCCCAGTCCCGCTAATACAGATCTTATCAATACTTCGAGCTTTCAGGTCTTTCACAAAAGCGTCAAAATCCCCGATACAGGTGAGATCTTGCCCAATATAATCAGGATGACTGAGTGAGCAATACACACAGCGTAAATTACACCGAGAGGTGAATTCCAAATTGATAGACCCCGTTGTCGGCGTCTCAAGAAGATCCCAGTCACGACTCCCTATTGTCACAGGCTGCTCCACATTAATGAGCTCCTTCATGCCAGCTCCCTCCATATCAACCCAGCGTCATTGATTATCTCCCTGGTCTCACTGCATCGCATCACTCATTTCAGATGAACTCATCAATGTTTTGCAGCTTCCTTCATAAGCGGCAATCAGCAGCCAGTAAATCATTCCAACCAAACACAGGTAAAACCCATTATGAGACGTTCTGTATCGATATCGAAATTTTCTGCTCAATACTTTAGCTTTTTCTCATTTTAATTGGAGAATAGTGGATAGCAGTCTTTGGCACTGGCCCTGCTCCAATTCCCGAACTCTCTGCAATACTGCTATTGGTGACAAAATTAGTGGAATGAGCTTCAAGATGTTGGAAAGCCACACACCAAGTGGAAATTTTCATGAAATCATTGGCAAGGCTGTTCGTTGTTTCAAAGAGACTGCCATATGAACAGCTTCCGTGATGGGGATGAGACGATCAGAGGCTAAAAGTCGAAGATGTGACACTCGTTTTATCGCAAGAACGTCGCACAGAAGATATTGCAAATTGAATACATCGTCGTCAACGAATGAAAACATTTTTTCGTTAAGTTCTCCGTTTGACGAATCTGCAATATTCTCCCAGGAAAATGGTGGATTCCCAAGAAATTGTACGAAATTTGCTATGCAAAGCCTGTAACCAAGACTTCTGAGAGTCTCAAAATGTCGAGGAAGAGAGCCTTGGGAGCCAGGAAACGAAAACTCAAATAACACCGTCGCGTGAGACTGTTGGAGAACTTCAAGCATTCCACCGAACACTCGATCTTCGGCTCCCTCCACATCAATTTTAATGAGGTCGGGAAGTACGTTAAGCTTTTTTGAGAAAAAATCCAACGTTAGGGTGTTGACTTTGAATAACCGCATATCAGCCCCTAACCGGTCCGAGTTCGCTCCCTCCATGCACAGAGTCGATGCCCTCGTTGTTGATGGATCATCTTTGTTCCCTCCCGCATATAACACCTCTTCGCCAATCGTGTCGCTCACGGCGTACGAAAATGGGAAGATGTTGGCTGCGTGACTATGGACAGCAAGATCTTCGAGATCAAGGTATATTTCAGGATGAGGTTCGAAGCTATACACCCGTCCTCGTGGTCCAAGAAGGTCACTAAAAGTACGGGCATAGTCTCCAGCATGTCCCCCAACATCAAACACAACGTCACCGCAAGAGAGGATTTGCTTGAACAGTAAAGTATGGTCCATAGAATGTTAAATATGTCCTTAACTTTATTCGCTAGAAAAATACATGGGTTACGACAGTTGAGCGCATTGGCCTACGACATCTTATGCCTGGGCTTAGAGATGAGATAAGCACGCGTCAGGCAGTTTTTAAGCCAGATGACGCCTGACCTTGTCCTGCAAGGTCCCACAGTCCGTTAACGGTCTTGATACACAGAAGCGACAGCCCTCGTCTAAATCACCGGAAAGTAAGTTTTGGCGGAGACGTTTGATGGAAAAATTATTCAGAATGTCGTTGATGCTTTGCCCGGAAGCCAGGGAGCCAACTGGCTCACGTTGACAACAGGGGCTCACGTTCCCATCAGCCCTCACGATGGCATAGTTCCACGGATCTAGACAATCTCTTGTTTGTCCACTTTTAGGACTCACAGAATAGGCGATGCCCACTGATGTCGCTACCTTCCATTGCGCTAGCTCCTTAACCTGCGTCTGAGTAGTCACATCTTCAGACTTTGCCTGATCCATATTTACGCGTGCATTGATACTATCCAAAAAGCCACTCTCACAGCATATTTCCACACGAAATTTTTTAATCAATTTCAGGGCGCGCTCCAAAGCACCTAAGGCCTCATAAAACCGTTCTTGAGGCATTTCACAGACGTGGTTGAAGCTCTCGGCATGCGGCAGATCCGAAATCTTGGATAAATTATTGAATGCAAATTGCGTGACTCCCATGCTAATTCCCGTCGCAACATAGTTTTCCAGATCGAGGATATTCTGATCGTTTACAACACACGTCCACCCAAACCTTGGCATCATATTTCCATTTGCGCATGCTGCCGCGCGAACGCGTGCCATGTTATACACGAGCATACGAAAATCCCCGCCTCGTCGAAGCTTCCTGAATACCTTGAGGTCGACCGTATCACAACTCACATTAATTTGGGTCAGCCTTGCCAAAGTATCATAGTCTTCCTGATCCATTTCACGCGCAAAATTACTGATTAAGGTGAGCGAAAAACCGGCCTCCAGCAGCTGCTGACAATAGGACCGCCAGTCTTTGAGTATCAGAGTTTCTCCAGTCCCATTAATACAAATATGGCGGACATTTCGCGCTTTCAAATCTTTCACAAAAGCGTGAAAGTCCTCGATACAGGTGAGATCTTGCCCAACATAATCTGGATGACTCACGGAGCAATACACACAGCGTAAATTGCAGCGAGAGGTGAATTCCAAATTGATAGAATGCGTTGTATGGACTTCAAGACAATCACGGTCACTATTCCCTATTTTCACAGGAGACTCCACATTAATAAGCTCCGTCATATCATATCTCCCACCAGACCAACTCATCGCCCTTGATCATTTCAACAGACACAATCGTTCTAATTCCATTCCGTATTAAAACGAACGAACAGATAAAACCGTATACATGAACCTCAAAATTTCAATGTGAAAAATATAATTTCTTCAACATATTTTCTTATGAGCATTTCTTGAGTTTCTTCATCATGTACCTAGGTGTCATACGAACCATTATGCTGGCCGATCAACACACGTACGAAGAACTCCCCCAGAAAGAGGGTCAAGTAAAAACCTTCACCCCACCTTTTCACTTTACTCCTTGGGACTCCCATTGCCTTCTATAGTATCCTTGTTGAGGATTCATTCCCCAAACAGAATCTTGAGTTTTAATCGCTGAAAAAAATGTGCTAAAGACATCACACCCCCTAAATCTTTCTTTATTAAATCCTCCCACTGAAAATTGATCCAATATTCCAGGCCTGTAGTTGACTAAAATAGGCTCTTCAAAGTGATTGACAGGAGTTGTATGACCAACAAGCAATGCCGTACATATTTCATATCTGTTACTCTCATAGTAGTCTGAATAGAGAGTTGGCGAAAACATGTAAAAACCATGATCGACATAGTTATGGGTTGGGGAAAAATGAATAATCTTGCCATTTTCTTTCAACATATAATGAATATTTCTGAGCACATTAGGTATATGAAAAATATGCTCAGATGTACCTCCATCAAAAATGACATCATACTGATTATGCAAACTTTCTGGGACTGGTGTATTTAAATCCCAGATGTACGTACTGTCCTGAGAAGAATGAATATCAAGACTATGAACCGTATCGAACCCAAGAGATTGAAAAAAGCAATGATCATCAATGGTGTCTAATGCAGGACAATAAGGATTCTCTCGTGTAGTAATCTTTTCTAGATTCTTTAGAGAAATATTGAGTGCTCGTGCTTGCTTAGTAAAGTCCGCATATGAAAAATATATATCTTGGCGCCCCAGCTGCAACACTGCCCCTTGAAACTGAGTTTTCTGCGATTCCTGTAACAGCAACCCTGATCCTGCTAAAGCTATTCCCAATTTCGCCCCTTGATTCTTGGTGATAGAAAGTTTAGATCTTGTATATACTTATTTATGTATAATTAATGTGACATCTTCCCTCTCATCATTAGTAACTCTTGTTTAACTCTTTAAGGTGTATAAAGTCTTATTTAGGTACATACTCGAGCAAAGTCTCTCCATAATTTTGAATATACCCAGAAGTGTTGCGAGATGGAGTTAACCGCCCCTAAGACGTTTATGCATAGAATGCCATGCTGGAGGATTTGGCTTTCGTAAGATTCACATCACCGGTCTCTAGCATTTCCATATCGATTTCTACCATTTCTTTCACTAAATCTTGAAATTTAATCTGAGGTATCCACCCTAGTCGTTCCTTAGCTTTCGAAGCATCACCTAATAGCGTTTCCACCTCGGCTGGTCGGTAGAATTGAGGATCACTGACTACATAGTCTTGATAATTCAGTCCAAGATGGGAGAAGGCTTCTTCGGCAAATTCTCGAACCGAATGTTGCTCTCCTGTAGAAATGACGTAGTCATCTGGATCGTCCTGTTGCAACATCATCCACATAGCCATCACATACTCACGCGCATGTCCCCAATCTCTGAGTGATTCAAGATTCCCAAGTTGTAACTGATCTTTAAGTCCTAGCTTGATTGCCGCTGCATGATAGGAAATCTTTCTTGTCACAAACTCAAAGCCACGGCGTGGCGATTCATGATTGTATAAAATGCCACACGATGCTCGGACCCCATAGGCTTCACGATAGTTCTGAGTGAGATGGTACCCGGACACCTTAGAAATACCGTAAGCCGATCGTGGATGAAAGAAGGTCAATTCATCCTGTGGCACACATGCGACCTTTCCAAACATTTCACTGGATGCGGCAAAGTAGAATCGACAGTCAGGGGCGCAATCCCTTAGAGCAGATAACACATGATGGGTTCCATTGATATTGGCATGTAAAGTCGAAAATTCATCTTCAAAGGAATAGGTCACAAAACTTTGTGCAGCTAAATGGTAGCATTCATCAGGCACCACCTCTTTAAAGACTCGATACAAACTTGGCAGGCTCTCCAACGAGGCCGCATGCAACTGTAAATCATCCTTTATGTGCCGAATTCTCCATAACCGTCGATCTGGATCTTCCATGGCGACGCGTCGAACAATACCGTGCACTTCATACCCTTTTTCAAGTAAAATCTCTGCGAGATACGACCCGTCTTGTCCAGTGATCCCTGTAATAAGTGCTTTCATCATTCACCTAACGGCAGCAAAAGATTTTTGTTCAGTTCTCTCACCTTTCCAACGCAACGATTTTCTGCACTTATCTTGCTCACCCTTTCTCTTGGGGATGAGAATTATCACTTGAAAAAATGAAAAGTATAGAAGATTGAAGATGAAACCCATTAAAAAATTTTTGTAAGGCGAAAATTGTTAAATAACAAGAGGATCTCTATTCAAGTTATAGACCAGAAAACACACGATAGCCCAGGAATAGCCTCGATGAGCATAAATTGAAAATTTCCTACAACTTTACGATATTATAGTGGCTTCAGATTCGTGCTTACTCGTTGTCTACAGCCGTATTTTCCCATCAGACAGGAAAATTGTGCCTACGAAAGCCAACCATACAAGACCCAAAAAGTAGTAGCCTCCACTATTCCTTTGAAAGAAGCAGAAAATACGACCACAACGGAATCATTCACCGAGTTTCAAGGCCAAAGTCGCCATGGCAGTCATACGGAACGACAAGACATGACCTGAGTTAGTCGACCACTATGACGTACATGCCAATCAGATCCAAGGCTGGAAGAAACAGAACAAGAAAAAAGCCGAGCAGGTCTTTAGCGTCTAACACACGGGAGAGGGCAAGGCGGAAGGCATCGTGCAACCCCTCCGTGAGAAGATCGGGGAATTGACGATAGAGCGGGACTTTTTAATCATGGTGCTCAGTTTACCTCTTAAGCATTTACTCAAGTCGTGCAAGAAGCAGGAGTAGTAATCAATATGGACGGGAAGAACCTTAGGGTCGACAACGTGGTGGTGGAACGATTATGGCGCCATGTGAAATAGGAGTGGGTGCACCTCAACGCCTATGACTCCTCTCTCGACGTGCAGAAACAGTTGGAGGAATACTTTCGTATTCTACAACACCGAACACCGTTACCAGGCACTCGACCGACAGACTTCTAACGCCGTATGTTGTGCGACAGCTGCCCACGCGCAGGATCACTCCTATATGCACCATTATGGCTTTTAGATAAGTAAATCTAGTGAGGTACTGTTGAAAATTTTTCACCTGGAAACGGTATATCTAAAGCTATTGCATCTGCATCGTCCAGTATGGGTGAAAAAAAATCTTGGCCATAGATGACATCTTTTATTTTTAATATTCCGTTTTCAAAGTATATTCTATCATGTGATAAATAATTGACTGATTGAAGTAATAATTTACATTGTGCAACAAACATTTTGTGCATTGTTTGATTTTTATTTCCCTTGTCACAGCATCCAATCGCTTGCGCAATTATGGGGCCTCCGTCGATAGTATGATCGATGATATGCGCTGTAACACCTATATATCGAACATCTGAATTAATTGCCTTCTTCAAAGAACCCATACCAGGAAATGCTGGCAGTAAAGATGGGTGCAAATTTAAAATTTTATTTTCATACTCGTTCAAAATTTCTTCTGTAAAGAGTCTGGAGAAAACACTAATTATGAAATCAATCTGATTTTCTTTGCATACGGAACATAATTTTCTTGAAAATTCATTATTATTAGCCTCGATGATAGTCATGCACTTTTTTCCGTATTTCTTTGCAACATCAATTGCACCACATTCTCTATCCGTAATAAGCAAATCAATTTTTTGATTGCACGTTTCAAACCTCAAGGCATGCTCCAACAAAGACCCCTTTGAATTTGTAACAATTGCAATTTTTTTTCTACCTGTAGATCCCATTACTGTAACCTTCTTTATGTGAAGTATCTGAACAAGAGGTTTCCGGCTTTATGAAGTAGCTCTTCATCCGGATCACTTTCTATTATCAGTTTTGTAATATCCCGTAACACTTGCCTTGCGTCTTCTCTCTTGTTGTCTTCAGCCAGCAGTGTATTCGATATAATTGCAATAGGGTAGCTTATGGCGCCCATACTTTGTTTAAACCTCACCACCCCAATATCATCATCAGCGCACCAACTCATTCCAAGATCAACAATATCGTATTGATCTTTTCGGGCACGGCATAAAAGGTCCCAAAACAGTAAGTTATTGGACCTGTATTCCAACTTCTCCATTTTGGATGCGCCAAACTTGTAATACAAAACATTTTTATGCTTGAGTAGTAAAATGGCGCTGATAACTTCACCATCCAGCATTGCTTCCAGAACAAATCCATTCCCTGCCTTAAAGAACTCATCAAAAATAACTTCAAAAAACGTTATGGGAGGAGTCAGTATTTTAAACTTTAGTTTCCTGTGTTGAGCAAACAAACGGAAAAATCTTCTGACGCTTTCGATATCCGAACTTTTATGAATACTGACACCATTTTTTTTCGCTTTTGCGACTGCTCTTCGAAATGAGTTCGAAGTGTTTTTCAGCATCACGTCTTCATCATCTATATCTACTCTGTGATATTGTGCCACTATGTTAGTAGTCAGATTTCTGATAGTACAATCCTTGAAAGACTCTCCGTCCCAGCGAAATTTAATAGGACAATCCTTAAAATTTCGTTCAATTGTTTTTATAATATCCTCGAGTTGATCTATGTTTAATCCTGACTTGACGTAGTCGGAAAAGGGGAGTGAAACAATCCGTTTGCCTATAAAATCATCAATGAAAGCAAAAAAAATCATGCCTCGATCTTGTTGAATTGCATATATTTGATATGAGAAAGTATGTAGTAAGGTTTTTATCCATTCATTCGAATCAAATAAATTCAACCCTTTGTAATCACTTAATATCTCCGGATTATCATTTATATTGATAATATTGGTCATAATTCAAAAGCAACTAGTATCGTGCATTAAGCAAATGGGGCTTCATCAAGTCGAGTGAGTTGAATGAGTCAACTGATCGGTTATTACACACGTCTACCCGAATGATTCTTGGAACCCTATGACTCTTTTTGCATGCTGCTGCACGAAATCGTTGAGTTTCCTACACGTGTAACCAAGATTCGATCTAAGCAGATTTTTGATGGGTACTTAAAGAAACAACCTCTCGAGCAACTCGCTCTAAAGTTTGTTCCATTTCGTCTAGGCCCTCGAAACCTGGAGCAATAAGCTTTAGCGTATTTATATGGGTTTTTGCATCTTCAATATTGCCCACCTTAAGTTGTACACTTCCCAACGCGAAGCGGACTGAACAGTTTGTAGGATTTCGCTGGAGATAGTATGAGAGTGAGTTCTCAAGTTCACCCCAATCCCCAAGGACCGTACATGCCCGAATCAACCAATGAATGGCCTCTTCATCATCGGGGTATGCACGCAGCACCCCAAGCAATACTGTTTTTGCCTTGTCAGCTGCTGTTTGTCCCATATAAGCCATAGCCAGCCCCATGCGACACTTTCGAGGATCACCTCCATAGCGCAGAGCACTGCTAAAAGCATCGACCGCTTCTTGATAATTCTGATGCTGCATCGACAAAACACCAAAGACTACCCACCCTTCTGGGTGGGTTGGATGTTGGTGAAAAAACTTTTTAAGATACATTTTGGCTTTATCCAGTCTTCCCTGCACGAGGGCGTCTTGTGCATTTTGAAGTTCTGCCTCAATTGTCGGAGTTACAGATTGAGCAGAGGAAGACGTAGGATGGGATTTGGGAATATCCTGAATCGTGGCTTCTTTCGCTTGAGTAAGAATATCTTGGTACAGGCCCTTAAGCTGATCGACGGTCCGACTCCAGGTATACTGCAAAGCATCGTTCTGAAGATGCGCAGAAGGCGGAGCGCTTATCGCTTGAAGAACGGCATCTCGGATACTATTTGGGTCATCAGGCTCACAATAATGTACACCGTACGGAAGATAGTCTTTGAGCGTCCCCCAAGACGTAGCAGCTACGGCACAACCGAAACGAGCCGCCTCAATTGTGACGATCCCAGGCAATTCATACCAACTTGGTAAACAAAATACTTTGGCTCCTCGATAACACGATGCCAGCATGTCATCTGACAAACGATCAACAAATATTGTAGGGGCCTTTCGTGGGAATCGACGACACAGGTCATCATATTCTGCTTGATACTTAACCCCGCCGGTAACAAACACCATCGGAATTGGTTCATGCTGTAAGGCCTTCAAAAGCATCAATTGGTTTTTTCTCGTCTCAAGCCGACCAACACACAAAACATAATCTTTCACTTGATATTTTTCGCAAAACAATTCTGGACCAACATTAGCATTGAGATGGTCCATTCCGAACTTCACGACTTCAATACGTTTACTCTCGGGATAAATTTCAAGCAATCGGCGACGTTCTACTTCACCGCTAGCGAAGAGGCAGGACGCATGCTGCGCCACAAAGGAATTCTCAGAAGGTGGAACTGAAGGTAGTCCTCGAATCTGATTCAAAGTTGAAGTAAATTGTCCTTCATCAAACCCACTTTCAAAATACTGCCTAAACACAGCAATCGACGCAGAACACTTTGAAAGAAATCGTGGCCAATCTTCAAACAGAGTTGTGACCACAAAAGGAATCCCTGCTTGCAGGGCTTCTCTTGCGCAGTGCTCTGTATATTCTGGCGTGGCAAAGTTGAATAAATGAACAAGATCGTAGCTTGTTAATGTCGATTGTCCCAGTGCAATATCGACCTGAATACCTGATTGCTCAAGACCATCTTTGAGCTTGTTCATCACTAAGGTATCTCCACCAGGATGAGACACGGCATTCTGTCGATTTTGAAATAACACTCGAAGAGGCCGCTCTTGTCTACTTGTGTCGTGTTTTTCGCTTATAGATGTACGAGGAACCGACTCCTTCTCTACGTTTGCCTTCATTGCAGGTTGCACATCACGTATCAAGCAATCTGAATTTATGCCTGAAGAAGCCTGCGTTTTCACAGCCTCTTGTTGCTTACGACAGGTGAGTACTTGAGCCTGTTCTAAAATAGGTTTTGCACGATCATAGTCTTTCGTTCCACGCAATAATTCGTCACCTAACAACCAATACGCATCAGAACATTGTGGAGGTCGCGTCATCGTTTGCTCTAGCAGTTTCACAACTTCAGATCCCACTCTACAACCGCGAAGCACAAGCGCCAGTCCAATTTGTGCCCATTCATCATCAGGTGGGGTAATCGGTTCATTAGATTGCTTCAAATATGGTAACTGATAGCGATAGTAGTCTTTCCAAAAATGGATTCGCTCGACTTCGCTAAGATGATGTTGAAAAGCGGTCGCTGTCCGTGTCCAACTTTCTTCTTGTTCCTTTCGCGGCAGAGCTGACTTACCACTCTCACGAAATAACCGTGATTGTGAGAGCACATGATCGACATAATGGAATGAGTACCCTTGAGCTGCAATCCGGAGCCAGTATTCGTAGTCGATGGAGAAAAATAGATCTTCTCGGTATTTCCCTATTGTGCGTATAAGTTCTTTTGAATAAAACATCGACGGTTGATAGAGTTCTATCAGGTCAAACCATCTCATCAATATGGGTAATGTGATTGGCACTCTAGGAATCTGCAACCACGCGATGGCTTGCTGTTCATCCGTCAAGAGAGTTTTTCCGTAGACAAGATGCCGACCTTCATGAGAATTCATTTCCGATGCGACAATTCGAAACACATCTTGACCAAAATAATTATCATCTGCATTGAGCCAGGAAATGATGTCACCGTTTGCCATCGCAAGCGCCTTATTCAATGCTTCAGCTTCTCCATTATCTGGTTCGGACACCCATTTGAGATGGGGATATTCTTTGAGTATCTCAACCGTTTCGTCTGTTGAAGCCCCATCGGCGATAATATGCTCAAAGTTGTCATAATTTTGTGCGAGGACGCTTTCAATACAGCCACGAATATACTGAGCACAATTCATAGTTGGAGTTACAACGGAAATCTTAGGACGTAAAATTGCTGACTCTCGTAATGTGGACATAGCATTGACCTTTTTAGGGCTTTGAGATTTCAGAGGAATGGCCTGTGGTTCAGTCGTTCTCGTTACTTTTTTTTGAGCAGCTGATAGGGCTTCTCTCCATCGCTCTACAGACTGCTCCATTGAAAGCTGCTCAGCGATAGTTTGCCGTGCAGCCTCTCCAAGCTTTCGACACAAAGCAGAATCCATCGATAATTGAATCGCATATTGAGCAAATTCCTTTGCATCATTAGCGACAAACCCATTCACTCCATGTTCGATAGGCGATGCACTTGCGACCGCTTTCATGGCAATAACCGGAACACCATGCGCCATTGACTCGAGTATTTTTATTTGACTCCCTGTTCCTCCCAGCATGGGACAAATCGTGAATCGACTGACTGTATACAGAGGTTTTAAATCGGGTATATAGCCTGACAACTCGACTCCTTGAACCCCTTCTACCTTCTCTGAAAATCCACCAACCACGCGTAATCGAAATCCAGGAATCTTCTCTAACACCCGAGGTAATACTTTCCTAACAAAATATACATACCCTTGGAGATTGAGCGGATTATTGGACCCCACAAACAACGGTAATCCATCATATGAATTTTTTATATGTTGAAGGGCACATGCGGTCGGAACAGTACGTACTGCCCTACATGTCGAGTGCGTCCGAATGATACGAGCATCTGATTCTGTAATGGTAACAACTCCATCGTACGCGTTATAAACCTTAATTTCCTTGGACTTGTTTTCGTAAGAATGACTCCACAATTCATCATAGAACGCTTCATCAATTACCGAAGGGTCGACATTTTCAGGTATAACCGGCTCTTTTAAGAATGGTGAGACCTTTTTGGTTAAATGCCCATTGATTTCTAGCAAGTCGACGCTCCTGAGTATGCGAGTCGCCGACTTATACGCATCATCCACAGCAAGCTGCCCCCACCATGCGTAATAGATGAGCACAAGGTCCGGCTTAACCTCCAAAAAGACATTGCGAAACTCTCTCAAGAGCCAAGGAGTTTGATACATATCCCAAGTATCTGGATAATATACTTGTTGATTGAGAAGGAATAGTTTCTCAACTGAATTGGCTTGCGCAAGATGAATTTTAATGTTACATGCCTCTTCAAACTTTCTCACATCGTCAACATGCCAACCCGTATCAGGGTCTCCAAATAAATCTGAAGCAAATAATGTGATCTCATACCCTAAGTTCAAAAGTGCCATCAAATCAGCAAGTTGAACTTGATGCGCCCCCGTTCGTGCACCCAACGCATTAAATGGCCAAAAAATCAGTATCTTTTTCATTGGCTAACTCGTAAAAAATCTTAACTCACCTTACGTTTATGCGACCGTGTCAGCGTTCCCTCTGCAGACCAATGGCAATGCGCCAAACTGACTTCGTACAGCTGGATCTTTCGACTCTAGGGCTAATGCCCATTCAAAAGCCTGTTGAGCCTCAACACACTGATTATGCTGAACAAGGTTCTCAGCATACAGTCCAAGGAGATTCGCAGTAATGAGAAGGGAATCTTGCGAAGAGCTTTGCAGTCTACTGCTTAAAATCTTATAGAAAAAATCTGGATCGACTCGTTTACATTCACGATAGGCGAGCATAAAACCTATGACACTTTCCTTACAATCGGAAAAATCTATAACTTCATCCTTGTAATAGTCAGCAGCGTGGAGTAATCGAAAGGTATAAAAATCCTTAAAGAAATGAATTTGCTCTCCAACTTCTAAGCATGGGAGAAAAGCCATACAAATGTCCCACCATTCTTTGGCTTTTACCGCATAAGGCGTTTCCGTCTTACCTCCAGATCGATAAATCATCGATTTGGAAAACGCTTGATCAACAAAATGAAACTTGTACCCTTTCATGGCAATCCTAAACCAATACTGATAATCAGCTCCGTAACAGAGGTGTTCATTAAAGAATCCAACATCTTCCAATAACATTCGAGAGATGAAAATTGAAGGTTGAAACAGATTAAGCTTAAACCATCTTGTCAGCGTTACCATATTGATGGGTGCCATCGGCATCACCCAATGTGTCGCTTCTTTCTCGTCATTGACAAAAATTGTTTTCCCATACACTACATGCTGGCCATCAGCAGAACATAGTTCTTCGGCTGCCCGAAGCAATGCTCCATCGACATAACAATCATCGGCATTAAGCCAGCCCAGAATATCTCCAGTAGCCATTCGCAGAGCCTTATTCAATGCTTCGATTTCTCCATTGTCTGGCTCAGAAATCCACTTCACATGCGGGTATTCCTTAAGGATCTCGACAGTATTATCTGTTGAACCACCATCCACGACGATATGCTCGAAATTCTCGTAATTTTGCCGCAAGACACTCTCTATACAATCGCGAATCAATGGACCGCAGTTATAAGTCGGCGTGACTATCGAAAACTTTGGATGCTGCACTTGTCCAATACCTACATTTTTGACCAACGCCTCTTTCATCGCATGGTCTAATGGCTGCTCAACGCTCTTGGAAATTGAACAGGTGTTCGTTGTGTGGATTCCCATCTTATGCAAGTCCTTCAGCCTCTCTTGGGCACGCACATGAGAAGAGTCAATTTCGACAAGCATCTCTAGGGTTTGGATAGCTCTCCTAACCTGACCTGTACGTTCATACATCATTGCCAATGCATAACGCACATTCATATTGGTGGGAAAACGAGAAATTGATTTAATCAGGGTTTCTACGGCACGGGAGTCATCACCTAATGCTGCATAGACAAATGCTAATGCTAAATGGGTTTCAACCTGTTCGGGATGTTCTCGAGCCAATTCAATACAAAACGGCGCAGTCGCAGATAAACTCGCTCGTACAATAGCTGGATCAGAACAGTTACTAGCTGACTCAACATTCTTTGCGTGCATCGAATACTGTTCGAGTGTTGATGCACTTAGCGTCTCGCCTTGAACATACCGACTCCATTGCCAAAACGGGTAATGAATCAGCATCAAGGTCTGCAGATCCCAATGCTCAGGCGATTCCAGCACTGCATGAACTATGTCATCACCAAAATGATTCATCACTTTGCCGCGAACGAAATAGGGGACAACGTCAAGATAAGACTTAGATTTAAGCATTGTAAAAATACGTTGAAGAACTTGAGACTGGTCCTCCCATGTGCGCCTTCCTGAAGAGGAATAGCTATCTGACCGAACTCTCAGGGCCGATAACGGTGCAGGGATATAGCAGATGCCTTGTCGAAAGCCGAGAACGAGTAAGGCAAACCAATCACAATGCCACTTCAGTTCTGAAGGATACCCACCAATATCTAGCAACGCGTTCTTTTTTACCACCGACGTATGACCAGCGATCCAATTCCCTCTAATGACTTGAACGAACTCTTCTGGGGAAAGATACCCAGGCGTGTCCCTCCATTGCAGGCGTGAAATCCTTTCAACATCGCTTTGATCCTCAAACCATACAGGGTCAGAGCAACAGAGCGGAGCATTGGGATGCTGAGCCAAAAGACTCATCGATTCTTCAAGAAATCCTGGCAGGAATTTATCATCAGCCGAACACCCAACTATGTACTCACCCTGTGCTTGCTTCAAAAAAAGATCAGTTGAGTAAAGAGGCCCCTTGTTGGTGTCATTTTGAATTAACTTGACGTTGAATTCTCGTTGGACGAATGCGTCAATAATCTGAAGGCTGTTATCAGTTGAACAATCGTCAATAATCATTATTTCAGTTGGCGTGAAAGACTGACTGAGAATAGACCCTATGGACTGTTCAAGATAATGTGCGTGATTGTAGTTTGGCACACATACCGACAGTGTCATGTCTTGCATAGCCAATACGACCTTTCAACTAAATGATGCCAGAGGGACTAAATGACCAAGTCGACTCATCTCATCATGTAAGCTTGAAATTCAGCAATTTCTTCAGCATTCGACCCATCTGGGCACCATAGCGCATGTTCTGTTGTATCTTTCAAAAATGGTCCAGTGGTTGTCTCATGAACAATCACAAACGTCGAGAGAGGGATGACCGAATGCCAGACATCACCAGGCAATCGACACAGGAATGTTCCGTCACATTCCCCAGGTGAGAGTCGTGTCCGGCGCGTAACTTGACCACATTCGCTAAACAACACGAGAAGGAGCTCTCCCTCAATCATGTGAAATGATTCACTCTTTCCAGCATGACGATGAGGTCGGACGTAGGAGTCTCGACAAAAGGCAATGACCATTTCCTGAACTTTCTCATAATGATCGCGATGAAGACAGATTCTCGCACGTTTTTGTGGAGAGGACATCGCTGCCTGCTTGAGTTGAGCAAGCTGTGCGCCGTTCACTTCATTCATTTCTTGACCCAAAGAAACGACCACTACACCTCCTTCGTTTCCTGAAAAAACTCCTGAACACACTCCGTAACATAACAGACATCAGTGCGTGCCAATTTTTCATGGATGGGAAGAGAAAGAATCTCTTTCACCAAGCCAGAAGCATTCAACATCTCCGCACGCGGACAATGTAAGTATGCAGGTTGTTCAGACATCAGAGACGGATGACGAATTTTGGTCTCAACTCCCTTGTTTCGAAGAAACGCCATGAGCGCATCTCGCTGTCTTGTTCGAATTATGTATGTATAAAAGACATCGATTCCGCCTTGAGTCTCTCGAGGAGTCTCCACCAATCCAGTCAGTTGCTCGTCATACCACGATGCCAGCTCCCGCCTTCGCTCAATCACCCAATCAATCTTTGATAACCGCTTTAACAGGATTGCAGCCTGTATCGTATCCAATCGCCCATTCAGGCTTGGTTCGATACACACTTCTTTGTTCACGGTTCCGTTATACCGAAGGGCAAGTAACCTGTCGTAGATATCTTCACGATCCATCACGATCATACCAGCTTCACCACATGCTCCTAATACCTTCATAGGATTCATACTGAAACAACCGATGCTTCCAAAAGATCCAGCAATTTGATCGTGATAGCGAGCACCAAATGCCTGGGAAGCGTCCTCTACGACTGCTAGATCATACTCGGCGGCAATTTCAGATAACGCTTCCATTTGGCAAACCTTACCCGTGTAGTGTACCGGCATCACAGCTTTCGTCCTTGAAGTAATCAATCTGCGAACACATTCCGGATCGATGTTCAAGTCTTCACCAATATCCGCAAAAACCGGAGTCGCTCCTGTCATCGCAATAGCATTAGCGGTAGCGACCCATGATAGTGAGGTGGTGATGACTTCAGAGCCTGGCCCCACCCCTAAACTTTTCAACCCCAAATATAAGGCATCCGTACCGGAGTTGACGCCCACCGCATATTTTCGCCCACAAAAAATAGCTATTTTGACTTCCAATTCATGTACTTCTTTTCCGAGAACCAACTGGCCATGACACAATACATTCTCCACGGCCGATAGGATCTCTTGACGTGCAGCTTTATCGGTAATTCGCAGATCAAGAAAGGGTACCTTCCACTCCATGACTTCACTAGGCATCAGATCACTCGCATTTCGCGCCGTGGTTGAATTGGGGAATAAAAGCTAAAACAAAGTAATACCAGGCCATTTTCGAGAATCCGGTATGGACCACTTCATCGTTCATCGAAAACGCGGTCGTTCGAGCAAAATAATGTTCAATCAAGTTGAGCAATTCTTCCTGATCATAGCACTTGACATGAGAGGCCTTACTGAGTGCACTTTGATACTGGTACGAATAGAGACTCGGTGATCCAATCACCGTCATACCACTCGGATGAAGATGACCAGCCATAGCCGCAACGAGTTGATGCCCTTGCTCAACGGGCATATGTTCAATCACATCAAGAGCCACAACGACGTCATAACGCTGAGAAGCTTCCACATCGAATACATCGCCCATTTGAAACTCGACATTGTCTCGAGGGTTGAGCGCACGTGCCTCCGCGATCTCTGTATTCTTGACATCCATTCCCGTGACATGCGAACAAAACTGGCTTAAGAACACACTCCCTAATCCAGACCCACAACCAATCTCCAATACCCGATCCGTTTTTTTGATTAACCGTGCGACAAACTTATATCGAGCAAGACGAATAAGCAGTCGGAGCAAATCTTTTTCAAGAAAATACCCATACTCTGGTGGAAAAATCGCTCCCTTGTAGTTCGCATACAATTCGCCAACCAACTTCTCATACTGCTCAGGGTCAGCATGATATGGACCGAGATCTTGCATAATTATCTCTCAATCTCCAGATAACGTACACATTGGTCTAAAAATACTCACAAGTCTGTGAGTAAGATTTTCAATCAGGATTGTGTGCACTCCAACCCGCTTTCCAGACACGCTATCATTCATTGAATCACCGACACACGCCATTTCGTGATGAGCAAAATCCAAACGTGTCTGGACAAGTAAGAGTCCTTCCTGATCTGTCTTATGTCGAGATGCTCAATTTTTCGAGCAGCATTTCGAGTGCCTGTTTTGTGTCGTCCGAAAATAGTGCCATGATTTACTCTCGAGAAGTTATACTCTGAATACATGCAATCGTATCCGACATTCCGATCGATTTCCTGATACGTTCACACTCAAAGTGGACAACTAAGTGATAAACTTCCGATAAAGCCAATTGGATATATCCATAATCATTGGACTTCACCCTTGCAATACGCCATTCATAACCGTATCTGTTGTTATTCGAAAAAAATATTGGAGTAATCTCCGGTGTACCCAGCTTGCTGATAGATCCAACGCCATTCTTCTGGCGTATGAAACGCCCGGCATGTCAATTGCCAATACATGAGGTTCACCTTCTCCCGCTCATTTCGATACGCCTCTACCACCACATATTTCGAACCTCGTGAGACGCGCTCTATCTCACTTAGGGCACGACTCAACTGGTAGTTATACAGGTTGTGCAATGTATTCACTGAATACACAAAATCAAAGGATTGGTCATTGAATGGAAGATTCTCTGCTTTCGCTAGTTGAAGACAGCCTTGAAGTTCAGGTTTAGCCGTTTGGATCCCGTATCGAGACGCATCTATCCCCACCACTGTAGCGTTCGAAAGGAGTTGGGTGAATTCATACAACAAAAAGCCTCGCCCACAACCAACATCAAGAATGCAAGCATTTTGAGAAAGTCCGTAATGACGAATCATCGCCTCCGCAACTGCTCGCCATCGACCATCATAACGATATCCACCGTATCCATATCTCCGATCTCCATCCCAGTATTCCTTCCCAAAACGAGTGGCCACCTCGGCACAGACCGTCTTGTCATGCTCAACCACCCGCTGCAAGTAATTTCGTTTACTCACAGTATGTAGAGACGAAATAAAGTCAATACATTCCATATCACAAATTAGTTAGGGTTGATGTTGATATTCCATCGGATATTGTACGATCATTTCCCAATGGCGCTTACTCCAATCAATGACGTCCACAATACCTTCATGAAATGCAATTGAAGGAGTCCAACTCAATTCCGTCTTAGCCTTACCAGAGTCAATCACATAGGCAGAATCTTGTCCCACTCGTTCTTCCACTTGATAAACAGCTTTCTCAAAATTGATGCTCAATCGTTCGCTAATTGTCCGAACCACATCTCGAACAGTTATTCCTTCATCAGGTGAAAGATGATAGATTTGCCCAATCTTCCCACGTTCCAAAACAGCGAGTTCACCTTGAGAAACATCTCTAATATGAATATAGGACTTTACGGCCTTCCCACCACCATGCAATGACACTTGCTTCCCCGAACGAAAATAAATTACGGATCGAGGGATAATCTTATGGAGCTGCTGTCGAGCCCCATACACGTTGGTAGCCCGAACCATGAGCAAAGGAAATCCAAACTCTTTATGATACAAATGGAGCAACGTATCAGCCGCAGCCTTAGAGGCAGCGTAGGGCGTGCTCGGATTAAGCGGAGCGTCTTCCTTTACTGTCCCGACACACGAACCATAGACTTCGGGAGATGAAATATGCAGATATTTCTCTAAATACTTTTGTTTCCGCAAATGATTGACAAGTTTGGCCAATGACACATTGTTCGTTTCATACCAATGTTCTGGATGATTCCAACTCAGTGCGACCTCACTCTGTGCTGCAAAGTTGACAATGTAATTGGGCTGCTCAGTGTCTAAGAGCCTCAATACTTCATCCATTTGAGAATTCAAATCAAGTTGATGAAATTGATACCGCGAAAGTTCGTGTCGACCATAAAACCTTAAAAACATTGGTGACTTTTCAGGGGAACGACTAATTCCAATAACCGAATATTCACCATGATCAAGGAGAAGGTCAATAAAATCTTGCCCTGAGAATGAATTGCTTCCCAGTACGACAACTTTCATAGGCACACTCCACTCGGCTCGCAATAATCAAAGACTGTTCCACGAATCAAATTTTGCTTCAGTATTGGCTCTATAAACTGTTTAGCTTTTTGAAATTGACCACGTTTAACTTTTTCATCCTTAAGCATACCGCCCGCAAAAACACGGCGCTTTGCTCCAATGGGCAAAAATTCATTGAGAAGAATGCATGCCCATTTTATTTGATAGAGCGGAAACAACATCTTCGCCCGCTTCTGATGCTGCTCTGATTCTGGCAACTCGCTCGTGACATGTTGCACGAACACGTCGAACCACTTGACCGACACAGGAACCTCTGGCTGGCAGAAAAAATCACACACAAGTTTTGCAGGGTCATCCCATCCGGCATATTCAAAATCAATAAACCGAAGAGTAGCATTCACCCCAAGTAACGCGTTGTGAAACCCAAGATCCGACGGAGAGAGACATCGTTCCGACATGCTCAATATCTTGCCATAGGCTGCAGAGGTTATTGAGGACAAGACTTTTTGTTTTTCGTTTTCCCAGCATGGAAACAACGTCGATCGAATAAATTCCCATACCCTACGCTCGAAAGGCGTGGATGTCTGAACCGACTCTAACCGCTTCACCCGTTTCTCGATACAATACACATGCTCAGCAATACTAAAGCACGACTCTGATGCTGCTGGAAGACTTAAGGCTCGCTTACGATGCTTTTGACGATTTATCATCTGCACAAATTTTATTACTTGCTTCAGATAGGCAAGACACACTTCGTCTCGTAAGATTTTTCGACCAGGAATGTCCTCAAAAAATGTTACTCCTACCTCTTCCTCATAAATGAACGGCCAAGGCACATCACGAATTCCTGCATCCCAGATGAATCTGGAGAAATCGTACTCAGTTCGTTGACGCTTTCGAGTATCCCCTGGATCGTTGAAGTATTGTTTCGCGACCAATGTACAATCATTCGCCTGCACTCTCCATACTCGATTATTCCTTCCTCCTGACAGTTCATCAATTGTCGACACTCCAGTCACACCATGCTTTTCCAACATGGCTGTGATTGGAGGCATTAGGCCGTCGTTACGCATCGATTTGACCACTCACTCAACATGCACTGCAGAAACTCTCTCCAACTCCCTACTCGCGCCAAACCCTGGAATGAACTCGTGCGCTGATGTGGGTCAAACAAGACCCGATGCACTGAAGAAGGAAACTCTACACTCAGCAAAAACTCAGGAAGATCATCTAGAAACACGTCGCATTTCAGCGATCTAATGCGGTAGCATTTCCCAGTGGCGGTCGGTTCAAAGAACACCCGATCTTCTGAAAGCCCATACTTCTCTTGGCACATGAATCCTTGTTGAAACATCCATTCCAACGCTGACTCATGAAGATTGTACTGTGTTCCCTGATATGGAAATTGTGTCTTATGACTCACGACATAGATAGATATGTCTGCTTTTCTACAATGAGACAAAAACTCGAATACGCCAGGAAATGGAATCGCTCTTTTCAGGAAAGGACCATACGCTCGTGATTGTAGCTCCGTCCAAAAATTTTCCTTTCCAATATGGCGCAAATAGTCTCGTATCGCAGTTTTCGTAGGCGGAATGCTGTTGGGCACTAATTTCTCTTCGATCGCCATTTGTTGAAACAACGCATCATACGAAACAATCGTATTATCAAAATCTAGACCAACGATCATCTTGAGCTCATCATCAGGAACTAGGCGACCATCTTAAGCAATGGTCTCAAGGTCTTTCCTTGCTCTAGGTCACTAATCGCTTGATTCACATTTAGTAGCGAATATGGTTCATCTTGGAGCCAGTCGAACGTTAGGGAACGTGAAGCAATCAATCTTGCATATCGCTCGAAATCTCGATCAGGAATGCTGTCGCCTCCCCAAGTGCCTCGTAATTGCTTTCCACTATTAAGCTCTTTGGGATTTATTTTCATGTTCCGCCCATGTTTGGCATTACCAACGATAACCGCAATTCCCCCCTGAGAACGAACGGCCGACAATGCCATCTCCATCACGGTCGTTTGCCCACTGCATTCAATCGCGACATCCACGCCACGAGGGAAAATCTTGTGAATCTCCTCTAGAGAGTTGTGCTCTGTCGCATCAATACAATGTGTTGCACCAATACGCTCGGCTGTTTTTAACCGTTCCTTTCGCAGGTCGATTGCAACGATAGGGTAGGCTCCACTAAGACACGCTCCCGCTACAGCAAAACTTCCTACACCCCCAACACCAAACACGGCAAGACTATTCCCTGGACGAAGAGTAGCGGTATTCAAGACCGCTCCGACTCCTGTAGGAACTGCACATCCAAGAAACGCTCCATCTGATAATCCAATAGTGTCTGGCAAAATTGTGAGTCGGTTTTCGCTCACGACAGTATATTGACTGAATGTCGTGACTCCTCCGGCATTCACTTTATGTCCATTCCATTCGTATACAGTTCCTGGTACATCGGCTCCAGTTCCTTTTATCCATGACAATATGACTCGCTGACCCACCTTAACCTTACGAACTCCCGCCCCAACTTCAAGTACGGTTCCGCTCCCCTCATGACCCAAACAATGCGGCAAAAACGGATCAGCTCCACGATATCCATTGCACTCCAAAAGTTGAGTGTGACACACACCACTATATGCCATTTCAACTAAAACTTGGCCAGGGGCCAGCTTGGGTATTTCAAGATCTTCGATAGCAAGCGGCCTTCCGGTTTCGACAAGAATAGCTGCGACTGTCTTCATCTAACCAACTCCAGTTGTTTTGCATTTTGTTTTTTACATGTGCGTGACAATACGACATTCATGATCTTATGAGGGGTCAGCCCGAAGTAGTCACGCGCGAACTCATGCCCACCCGCCTCATGAAGGAATACATCATCGGTTCCAATGCAGATCAATTGTGTACCAAGCAACTGACGTTCTACCTGCCACTCGGCAATACTTCCACCCAATCCACCTTTACAACTATGTTCCTCAACCGTGACAACCGTTGGAAACTTCGAGAATGTCTCACGAAGGAACTCTTGTTCCAAGGGTTTAACTGTATGCATGCTCACGACTTGAGTTGACACGTTTCGCCGCTGCAATAATGCAGCAGCTTCCATGGCTACAGGAAGGACATTACCGGTGCTGATTAAACAAACATCTCGCCCAGGTTTTACAATAAGACTTTTGCCTATGGTCATCTTAGGTTGATCTGTATGAACCACTGGTTCACCCTTTTTCCCCAGTCGAATATAGACTGGACCATCATGAGCAACAGCAGCACGAACAAGTTCCTGAACCTCCCATGGGTCACCAGGGCATACCACCGTCATTTCGGGAAGCGCTTTGAGCAATGCGATATCTTCACAGGCATGATGGGTAGCCCCATTGGCAGCATATGCAAGACCAGCTCCAACACCAACAATCACCACTGACGCACGGTGATAGCATAGATCCACTCGAATTTGCTCTAAACAACGAGTGGTCGAAAATGATGCAATCGTATAAGTCAGAGGTTTCATTCCAGCCAACGCAAGGCCTCCGGCAACACCTATCATATTTGCTTCCGCCACACCACAGTTCACAAATCTATTGGGATAACGGTCCTGAAAGGTATCAAAGAGATGATTACCAATATCGCCTGTCAGCAACACAAGACGCGTATCGTCTTCTGCCAATTGCGTCACAGTCTCTGCAAACGCATTCCTCATATACGCATTAACTCCGCAACTGCAGAGGATAACTCTTCGTCATTTGGTACACGGTAATGCCAATTATTATCGTCTTCCATAAACGATATTCCTTTACCTTTGACCGTATGGGCGACAATGACCACAGGCTTTCCAGTGTTATCTGGTATGTCACGAAATACATCTGCCAACTCCAGAGAGTCATGACCATTTACTTCGTACACACTCCATCCAAATGCTTTCCATTTTTGCGCTAGAGGCTTTAACTTCATAACCTCGTCACTTCGCCCGGTCGCCTGCCATTTGTTGTAATCAATGATTACAACAAGAGATTCCAAGTTATGGGCCGAAGCAAACAGTGCTCCTTCCCATGTTGATCCTTCATTGCATTCCCCATCACTCAACAATACGAACACCCGATACATTCGATTTTGCATTCTTGCAGCTAAACTTATCCCGCTAGCAACCGAAAGACCGTGCCCCAAAGAACCAGAACCTATTTCCACACCAGGAACACAATAGGGGCTTGGATGTTCCGGCAAACAGCTACCCGATTGTGCATAGGTATTGAGAACATCCAAGGGGAAAAATCCTCGATGAGCCAACGTCGCATACAGAGCACTCGCCGCATGACCTTTACTCAGAATGAACCGATCTCGATCCGGATCTTGATAATTGCTAGGATCAATCCGAAGAACTCCACGATACAATACTTCCAGAATATCCACACAACTTAATGCGGACCCCAAATGAGGCGTCCTCGCTTGATGTGACATACGAACGACTTCGCTTCTGAGAATAGTGGCAATATTCTTCATCACACACCCTACGTAAGTACTAACGACTGCATTCTCTTAATGTTGTAATACTTATCATCACTCATCGAGTTTCTTATACGCCCCGCTGCAAATGCACCAACCAGATCTTCCACTGCCTGTCCCACAGTGTGCTTGGGAACAAATCCCAATTCTCGGCGAATCTTTTCCGACGAAATGTGATACGAGCGATGATCATTGGTGTCCGTATAAATAATTTCCACATCGGGTCCAACTTTACTCTGCACCATCGCGGCAATGTCTGATACGCAATGATTATGATAGCCAGCATTGAAAACCTGCCCATTAATTTTCTCAGACGGCCAATTCAAGGATTGTGTGTACACCTCAACCATGTCTTGAATATGAATATTCGGCCTTTTTTGCTTACCACCAAACACGGTAATTTTTCTATTATTGACTGCATGATTGGTCAGAATATTTACGGTAAGATCTAAGCGCAGACGTGGAGAATAGCCGCAGACCGTGGCGGGACGAATGATTACCACCTCAAAACCTGCACGTTGTTTCTCAAGCAGAACTTCCTCACACAACGCTTTATATTTGGAATAATCCGTTAAAGGTTGAAGCGGAAGATCTTCCGTCACATTCTCTTCTTCTTTCACGCCATACACACTAGAGGACGAGGCATAGACAAAACGTCGAACGCCAGACTCACGTGCGCAGTCAACTAATTCCGAAAAGGCATCGTAGTTAATCGAGCGTCCCAAAGACGGATTCAATTCAAAGCTTGGATCGTTGGAAATACACGCTAAATGAATGACCGCACCACATCCCGGCATTATTCGTTTCAATAATTGAGAGTCTCGAATATCGCCTCGTATTTCCTCAAGGTTCGGATGCCATCGTACGGACGCTAAGGCTGACTCTCCATAGAGATAGAGATCCAACACCTTTACTCGATGCCCTTCGGCTAATAGTCGAGGCACTAATGCTGATCCCACATAGCCAGCTCCCCCAGTTACCAATACGTGCTTACTGTCTTGCATAGCCATTACGCTCCACCGTGAGAAGTGAAAAATTTAAATTGCAAATTGGAAAGTTCAAATCCCCAAAGATCTCTTTCTTACATACTCTTCATTTTTCACCTTGCAATTTGCTCTTTGCATTTCTTACTTTAGTAGTGATTCAACACTACGTTGTAATTGAAGGCGATCAAGTGACGCACTATTTCCTACGGTCATGACAGCCTGCGCGCCAGCTAAATTCCCAAGCAATCCCACAACATCCGAAGGCACTCCGGTGGCGACACATGGAGCCGTCAAGGCAAACAACGCATCTCCTGCCCCTACTCGATCCACAACCTTTACGGCTAACGATGGACTGTCGAAGAATCCATCCTCTTGGTGATACAGTAACGTTCCCTTATTTCCTTGTGTGACCATGATAGACGGACAACGCATATCCTTTGAGAGCTCTTCCACCATTGAGGTCAACTTGCCTCGAGCATCCCGTCGATCCACTCGTATTTCTTTTTCTTGAATAGAGATATAATCCGCTTTCCGATATTTCGAGATGGTGTGAAATCCCATATTCGCAGCATTAATTTGCGTGTTGACCGCTAAAAATGGTGCTCGTTCTCCCAGAAGCTGAACTGCGGATGACGACAACAATCCATGTCCAAAGTCTGCCACAATAGCCACATCGCACTGTGCTAATTTTTCTTCCAGAGTGTCACGCAATTCTCCATCCTCCCGTTCGGTCAGTGCGGCATCATTCATTTCATACACTTCCAGAAGTTTGGTGAATTGATATTCTTCAATAAACCGACGCTTAACGATGGTGGGAGATCCTGATTTCAACACGAAGCTTGGGGTAACATTTGGCTTCAAATTCTGTCGAATAAATTTCTCATGTGGTTGAATCGTACCCAGGTATGACACCAATTCCACATGTTCACAGAAACCTGCGAGGTGATTCGCGATAGCTAAACTTCCTCCAAGCTGTTTTTCTTGTGAGACATGCTGCATCGCCAAAATAGGTTCTTTGGAAGACTTTCCTAACGCATGGCAATACACATATTCATCGATAATCGCTTCTCCAATGACGAGAACTCGGAGAGAACGGAGTCGCTCAAGATATTCGATAATATCTCCGGCCGTATAGTGTTCTCGAAACGTTGTTAACCATCCATTTAAATCAGAGGGAAACAATGGGACATAGCGATTGAGTAGACTCGTCGAACTAAACTGCACGTCATTCGTCGTTTCAAGACGTCCACCAACTGATTCCACTGCAGCCTCTTCTCGAGCTAGTCCACCGGTCAAGTCCGGTCGACCCTGACTATAGTCTGGCCCTTTGACATAGACGTCCGGCTTTAACGATTTAATTGCGTTTTCCGCTGTGTCCCAACGATTCACCGCAACATAGTCCACGGCATCTAACGCCGCGATTCCCTCCACACGAAGATCTTCCTGAAACGCTGGCCGATGTGGACCTTTATTCACATAGCGATCAGGAGTCACGGTCACAACCAGCACATCCCCCAATGCTTTCGCTTCTTCTAAATGACGAATATGACCGACATGCAGTAAGTCAAAGACTCCATGGCAATGCACGATGGTCTTTCCTTGACAACGAGCATCCTGAAGAAGTGACTCTAAGTCTTCAAGAGATTGCGTTTTTTTTAAGACCGTCACACTTGCCATGCCTAGACCTCACATGTCACAGATTCAGCCGTTCCTCTACCCAAATACCTAAACCAATCGGAAGAGGCTGCGGCAATAGAAACGGGATCCCACACAGGGGCCCCTTCCCATGAACTAATGTGTTCGAGCATCATATTCACCCCTTGTTTAAATGAAATTGACGGCGACCATCCAAACGTATTTTGTGCCTTCGTAATATCTGCAAAGGTACAATCAGGCTCTCCTGGACGCTTGGGAATGTTGACGGCAGTTCCACCAAGGAGTTCGATGAGACGATTAATGCTATAGGTGCCACCAGAACCAATATTGAAAACTTCTTCAGAGCATTGAGACTCTGCCGCCTTGACAAAGGCATCGACGACGTCGGTCACAAATGTGAAGTCACGAGTTTGCGTACCATCCCCCACAACCGTAAATGGTTTCTGTTGTAGCTTTTGAGCTAGAAAGACGCCAAAGACCGCCCCATAGGTCCCTGAGGTTCGAGCACGCGGGCCATAGACGTTAAAAAGACGAAGTGAGACAACCGGCAAAGCATACGTCTTCGCCCAATGCATGACTATTTGTTCGCCTAGATACTTTGTTAAGGCATAGGGATATTGAGGTTGGATGGCATGTGCTTCAAGGGTTGGATACGAATCTGGAATTCCATAGCATGAAGATGACGCTGTGTAGATAAAACGTTTGACTCCTGCCTTTCGTGCACCTTCGACAACAGTTGCCGTACCCGTAACGTTGGCTTGATAATAATCCAAAGGATGAACAATAGACGGAACAATGTCAGCCAATGCAGCCAGGTGAAAAACCCAATCAATATCACGCAGCGCGTCATCGACGATTTTTGGATCAGTGATGTCTCCTTGATAGAACTGTAATCGACGCTCATCCTCCATTGATTCAAAGACATGATCCAAGTTCTCACGACGGCCTGTCGACAAATTGTCGAGAACACGAACCTGATGCCCATCTTGAATCAAACGTTCAACAAGATGACTACCAATAAATCCAGAGCCGCCAGTAACAAGAATATGTTTTTTCTTAGCATTCATTACAACCATCAATCTATTTTCCAACCTCCTCAATACTCTCTCTTCAGTCATGCATCATGAATCGAAAGTCAGTGCAAATATCAGACCTCGAAAGTTTTGTATTTTCATACGAGAAAAGTCCTTTAAATAAAGAGTTTTTTTATTTCTGGAAGTTTTAAAAAATAATACGTCAAGAAATTGACGATACTGTTCACACAATTGACCGCTATGCCGCTGTAGGCATTGAGGGAGAGACAGTCTGAATTTTGGTATGTTTTTTTGAAGAGGGGTTACTCGTCATAGAACGAGATTCGGCAATAAGATCGCAAACAGCTAACAACCACAGTTGATGAAAACATTCAATAAAGTTATATGAGGAACTATCAATCCACAAATTTACATGGCCCCGACTTTTCAGTGGATTGTTCAGAGCGAACCCAGTCAACGTGACCACCATCATGCCATGACTCAACGCGTAGTCAGCTCCACAAATCATATTAGAAGACTTCCCACTTGAACTAATAAGAATGACAAGATCACCTGATTTCGCATGAAACTCTAGGGCTTTTGCGACCCATGCTTCATAACCGTAATCATTCGCTAAACAGGTTATTAACGAGGATTCGTTAAAGTTCATGCATCGGACTCCGGCCGCTTTATTAAAGTCTACAGAACAGTGACTCGCGATAGCTGCACTTCCACCATTTCCAACGATGATTGTTTTGTTACCCTTTGCATGACACTCAATCATCATCTCCTTCAATTCAATCAATTTGCTAGATACATCGAGTTTCAATAACGCCTCATGATATTTCGAGAAATAATCAACGAGAAATTGCTGAGGATCGACGACATGTTTCTTCTTTGTATTCATTTTCAATTCCTACCTGACTTTTCGACCATTTCCACCATTATCAAAGGCAATATTTAGACCAATTGCTACCAGACATAAGAACTATGATCTGGCATCGACGACATGGCTATGGTCGATAAAAAATCAACCGTGACCCTTGGCTTTCAAAATGGAAACTCACTTCTGGCATACCGACCAAAGACTGCCTAACGGCTTTTTGATTGTATGGCTCAACATAGAGGAGCAAAAACCCTCCCCCTCCCGCCCCGAGCAATTTTCCACCGACGGCTCCAGCTCTGCATGCTCGCTCGTAGGCATCATCAATCAATGAATTACTGATTGCATCAGACAACTGTCGTTTATACATCCAGCTTTCTTGTAATAATTCTCCAAATTCTCTGAGATCTCGACCATTGCATAATATTGTTGCCCCCTCTTGGACGAGTGACTGCATATGCGTAAGCTGAGAGACCACGTCACCATTCTTGGTGCGGGACATTTGATGCTCAAGGATATCGTGAGCCGTTCGCTGCTGACCCGTATAAAATAACAGTAATCGTTCTTCTAAGGCTGCCAAGCGCTCTTTCTGAACAATCAGCGGTCTGACATCAACACGGTCAACATCATGAAACTCCAAATTGACAACGCCTCCAAGCGCACACGTATATTGATCTTGGAGCCCGACTCGTTCCTTTATCATTTCTCGCTCCACATATACGCTTTCTTTCGCCAGTTGTTCAGTGCTGACCAGCTCCCCTTTAAAGGCATGAAGCGCATGTAACAATCCCACGGTAAATGAGGAGGAAGACCCGAGCCCTGTACGAGCAGGCAGATCATTCACAACACTCATTTCCACTCCACCGTCAATGTTGACATATCGTAAACATTCACGAATAGATGGATGCTGAAGCTCCTCGACTGACGTACATAATTCCATGCGAGAATAACTGACTCGAATCCGATGATCGAAAAATTTCGTTAAGGGAGTCACTGAAATCGTCGTATATTTATCGATGGATGCTCCAAGCGTGGCCCCCCCATACGCAGTGAAATGTTCTGGGTAATCGGTGCCACCACCAAAGAAACTGATCCTGACTGGAGTTTGCGTAATAATCATCGTGTCAATGACGATCTATTGTTTCGGTTTCTTCCACGAAACTTGCTGTTCATACCAATCTATCGTGGCCGTTAACCCTTCTTCTAATGGAGTAAATCGAAGATCATTCACATACTGCTGCAACTTGCCGATATGTAAAAACTTCGACCGTGCCCCAACATATTTCGAATGATCGAACTGAATGGCATCAAATGGATACCCCACTTTTTCACAAATTTTTTCAGCAAAATATTTAATACTTAATCCCTCGCCTGTCCCGATATTCACGATATCATTTTTGCAATGTTCACTCACCGAGAGAAGGAAGGAAATGAAATCATCAATGTAAATAAGCTCACGCGTCTGCTCCCCATCTCCCCATAACACCACAGGCTCCCTATAGTGCTTTCCTCGAAGAATTTTTCGAATTAAATCGAAGATAAAATGTAATTGCCTATCATCAGTATGGTACCCAGGACCATAGAGGGTAGATGGAACGACATACACAAAGGTCCCACCATACTGGCGTTGAATGGCCTGCAATCCGACATACAGCATGCGTTTTGTCATGGCATATGAAAATAAGCTGTCAATAGGCTTTCCACTGAGATAGGATTCTTCGCATGTATCGAGATCTGGCGCATACGAGCAACTCGTTCCAATCCCAACCATTTTGGCTTGAAATTGATAGGCTTGCCACCAGGAAAGCACGGTTGTATTGATTTTTTGATTGATGATCCATTGTTCACCTGGATGAGAAAGACAAAAATCCCCGGCTTGCGTCCAGGCCGCAAGATGATAGATGAAGTCATAGTGATAGTGATTAAATTGATTGAGACTGTTCGGATCAGTCAGATCAGCGTTGCGCGATCCTAATCCGACAACCGTATGCCCAGCATCAGTAAGCCGTTGACACAATGCCCGTCCGAGAAAACCTGTTGCGCCGGTCACCAATATCTTCATAGTAAGACAGGACGAGGATTAATGGGGAAATAGAACTCAACGCCTTGTGCAATGAGGTCCTGGTTGTTTGTTAAAATTTCTTCTTTAAAGTTCCATGCCAACACGTAATAAATATCCGGAGGCGCGGCCAACTCCGCTTCCATGACGATCGGGATATATTGTCCTGGAGAATACAGGTCACGACGTAACTCATTTTTCTCGACTAAACAATCCAAATATTCAGGACCAATTTCAAAGTAATTTAGGAGGGTATTGCCTTTGACAGGAGCACCAAACCCGTACACGTTTTTCTCAACATCTTTGGCACGTTCGAAAAATTCTCGATTACTAGCTTTCAGGAGAGTAATCTGCTCAGCAAATGTGTTGTATGTCGAATAGGCATTGCTCTGTTGCACCACTTCTTCTTTTCGTAAACCTTGTAGCCGCAAGGACGGCTCATTTCGTCCAATCGGCCCGACAAATCCAACAATCGAGCCACCATGAATCGGAGAAAGATATGCATCGAACATTGATAATCCATGCATATTTAATAATGTCTCAATCGTCTCTAAATTATAATAGAGCAAATGTTCATGATAGATTTGATCAAAGGCCAGGTTTTCGACTATTCGTTTCATATACAGAAACTGCACCACGAAGACGCCATTCTCATCTAACACCAAACGTATTCCATCTGTAATGGCATGAAGATCTTCTAAATGAAAAAAAACTCCTGACGCATTAATGACCTGAAATTTTTCGGGTAACTGCATCAGGAGTTCACCACTGACAAAATCATGCAAGGTCAGCACTCCAGCCTGATTGGCAATTTCAGCGGTGCCTTTGGAAGATTCAATTCCCAACACGTCATACCCTAATTGTTGATAATGTTTAAGTTGCGTTCCGTCATTTGAACCAATGTCCAAGACTCGTTTCTTCGTAAGACTCTTGAAGAAAGTCCGATCAACTTCATTCGCCACATGCTTGAAATGTTCGTCCAATGTACGAGTAACACCTGACAAGTATGTGTGATCTCCAAACATCACTTCTTTAGGCACCGTATAATCTAACTGTGGGGTATGGCACTTCTGACAATACACGACACGAAGTGGATAGACAGGTTCAGTGCCTATTTCCTCGATACGAAGGAAATGATTGCACCAAGGCTGATCGTTCAAATCAATCGCAAGATCTAGATCAGATGAATCACAAATTCTACAGTTCATACCATCATCCCCATGACTCCATGATCATCTTGCACACCATGAAATACATGTTCAAATTCTTGTTCAGCTTGCGCATATGAAGTTGGAGTGCCAATATCAAAAAATTGGTGCTCGCCCCAATATCCATACAAACCGTTGTGTACCAATTGAGGAAAAATGTCATGTTCCAATGAAAGGCAGGCATTTTCAGGAATACGGCTTAAGACTGAACGCGATAACACATATAGTCCTGCATTAATCCAACCAGTCACACAAGATTGGCTTTTCTCTACAAAGTCTACAATTTCCGCATTCTTTCCTAGCCTGACTTGACCATATCGCTCTGGATTCGCCACGACAGTCAAGGCCAGCGTACCGATAGCCTTACACGTCACATGAAAATCAACGAGACTCGCGATATCCACGTTACACCAAGAATCTCCATTCAATACCAACACGGGATCAGTCTGAATATTGGACAAAGCACTTCGGAGAGCACCTCCAGTTCCCCGTGGCTCGGGTTCATCCGAATACGTAATTCGCAACCCAAGCTGTTTTCCTCCACCAAAGTATTCTCGAATATTCCTCGCCATGTATCCAGTGCACAGCAAAATATCCTTAAGGCCTGCCTCGCGTAACGAAATCAACTGCCACTCAAGAAACGGACGACCGCGAAGCACAGCCATCGCCTTTGGCCGATCTGACACTACCGACCGCAATCGACTCCCTTTCCCCCCACAAAGGATTGCAACATCAAGCGGGTGCGTTACGAGTTGACTCATAGCAAACACCACGCAACGCTAAATAGGATTACGGAACACGTCACCCAAGCCTCCCACTTATTCCTTGCACGACATCTCGCATAGGTTGTCGAAAGGGAGGGATTAACTCTGCGGGAAGTTGATCGAGTGGATAAAAACATAGCCCTAAACTTTCATCACTGCACGTCAAACTCCCAGATACAATCGTTCCTTCCACAACTACATCAATCAGTTGCAGACTATCGCTGTTACCAGGATAGGTCACAATGCGTTCTTGAGGTTCAGAGTAAATGCCAATGAGGCGAATAATTTCCACATCAAGCCCAGTCTCTTCTTTCACTTCACGCATAGCTGTTTGTGTAATTGACTCACCGACCTCAAGCCTTCCACCGGGAAGTCCCCACCAGCCACAATCAGCTCGCTGCTCAAGTAGAACCCAATTCCGTTCGTCACGAATTACCACACCGACGCCAAGCCGTACCATCGTGTGAGAACCAACGGCACGTTGAGCGAACATGGTGGGATACGTGGTGGAAAACTGAACTTCGTTACACATTGGCATAATGATTTTTTCTTAACACGGTGTAGCATTTTTTTAGTTCAAGAATGCCATCATCTAAAGACCATTCGGTCTTAAACCCAGCCTTCAGTACCCGGGCATTCGAAACAATGTAATCCCGTTTGTCTGGATCTTCTCCCACAGGGGCCTCTAGGTAGACAAAGCTTGGGAAAAAGAATTGTATTTTTTGACATAATTCAATCTTTGAAAGATTGGCATCATCCAAACCTAAGTTATACGGTCGCCCCTTCATAGCATCAAAATGTTCGATGCCATACACAAATGCTCGCGCGACATCTCGCACATGAATATAGTTTCGTTTAAAATGTCCTTCAAACACCGTGACGGCTCTATCATGCATGGCTCGATAAACAAAATCATTGACCAGTAAGTCCATCCGCATTCTTGGAGATGAGCCAAAAACCGTAGCGAGACGAAATGTCAGACTAGCCTCTCGATCTAACACGACTTGTTCGGCTTTAACTTTTGTTTCACCATATAAAGTTAATGGACGTAACGGGGACTCCTCTGTACAGTATTGCCCAGCGTCACCAATTCCATACCCACTATTCGTGACAGGAAAGAGAACTCTTTGGGAATGTGATGCCAACTTACAGAGAAGCTGTATAGCGTCAAAATTAATCGATTGAGCCCCCACACGATCCTGTTCACATAGCGGAGCACCTACCAATGCAGCGAGTGGAATAAGATAATCTTTACCATTCAAGACGTTTTTCAGAATACGTTCATCTCGACAATCGGCACGAATGACATCAAAATTGGTATTTCCACAACACTCCATGAGACTGGATTGTCGATACAGAAAATTATCCAAAACCGTGACGTGATAGCCTTGCTCTAACAATGCAGGGACCAAAATTGACCCAATGTAACCAGCCCCACCAGTAACAAGTATCTTCAATGGCATACGCGTTGTCCTATATATATATATTCTAAACTGACTCGAGCTTTGTCACGACACGCTCGCCAACGAAGGTGTCTTGAATTTTACGCCCTGTCCCGCTCCTTGCATTCGATCCGTTAACCACTTGGCAAACGATAAAGCACAGGTCATTCCAGGTGCGATCATATTCAATACATGAATGCTTCGCTCTGTCGATTCGATGACCAAATCGTCAATAAATTGACCATCAGTCTGAATTAATTGTGGGTAAATACCCACTCGACTCCCAAGCGAGAGGTCTTCGAACTCTAATCCTTCAACAACCCTGCAAGCTTCTTTCCAGAAATACTGTTTCGTGACACTATGCGTATCAGACTTCCAGCCGAGGCGTAGAAGCTCGCGATTCTGAAAGACCGCTTTCCACACGGCTCGTTGACTTGCCAATTGGGCCATCACTGTAAAATGATGTGAGATGGAGTGATAGGCTTCGCGGTCAAAAACCGGAACCGCACCAGGCCCAACCAGGACAGCTCCATTCACAGTGGGGGCAACATGTACACCAAAGAATGGCGAGGCACAATCTTGAAAGGGGTAGACAATAGATTGAATCAATGGAGGGCCTGAACGTGTAACGGTGAAGTAGATGCCACGTAACGGCACCAGCACATAGTCCTCACCAACTCCCATCCCATGCGCAAGACGGTCCGCATGCACACCGGCACAATTCACGACAATCTCAGCCCTGTATCGTGCGTCGCGAGTGGAAACATAGACTGCGTCAGGGCGTTCATCGATGTTCACGACCTCTTGCCAATACCGGATGTGCGCGCCAGATCTGAGGGCATCATTCGCAAGAGCCTTCGTCAAGGCTCGTGAATCAATGATGGCGCCTGTCGGAGAATATAGAACGGCATGCCCATGAAGACTTGGCTCATTCGCTTTTGCACGAGAAACTGGAATGATTTGTAGATCCTGCACACCATTTCGATCACCTCGCCCTTTTAAGTCTTCCAGCATGGCAACGTGTGACTTATCAGACGCCACGACATACGTTCCGACTTGTTCATAGGGAATTCGTCGCGACTCGGCATACTTACGAATGGCATGACTGCCTTCTACACACAAACGCGCCGCTAATGAGCCAGGTTTCTGATGGAATCCAGAATGAACAATGCCGCTATTTCGACCACTTGCATGTAGGCCAACATCAGGCTCTTTTTCCAGCAGCATGACGTTTCGTCGTTGTGCGGCTAAACTTCGAGCAATCGCACACCCCAGCACCCCGCCCCCAATGATAATGACATCTACCGTGTTCTCGATCATCTCACGCAAAACGATTCAAGACCTATGCCATCACAACTATTGAAAATTTGACTGAATTTTGAAAATTACAGCAATCGTGGCTTATGCACGGACGACGGAAGGGAAATTGTTGCCTACACAGCAGGTAGAAATTGATGAGAGAATCTGGCAGTAAGCGCCAATAACAACGCGTAACAGGAAACTACATCATAAAGACTGGAAGCATACAGTAACGGAAATGGAGAAGCCTTCAAGTGGGGGGGAGTTTTCGTTGAGGGAGATTTGTCGGTTTCGGTAGAGTGCGAGCTTGTTCGGGATCGGCGGAAATGGCGTTCAAGTTTTCTTGACGAACGGCTTCATAGAGCTCCTCTCGCAAGACCCGTGTTTCCGCCGGACATTCAATACCCAGTCGAACTTGTCCACCTTTTACTTGCACGAGCACGATTCGAATATCTTCGCCTATGCGAATGGCTTCATCTTTTTTTCTTGTGAGTATTAACATCAGCCTTCCATGGCGCCCGTGAACGTTTCAGCCGCAATCTTGTCTTTCGTCAATAGTTCAAATATACACTCGAAGTCATAACACCACTGTGAGACTCAGTCTACATGGCACACACCTCTCTCTATCACGTCTTCATGGCTTCCTGCAAACAGGTGCCGGCAGGTGTGTTCGACTCCTCTGAGTCTCCTGGCATGAGCGGAACATGCAAAGGAAGAGATTCATGCAAAATAATTTGTTTACCCAACCGTGTGCGGAGATTCACAACAATCGGTGCACGAAAATTCGCCGTGGCCAGATCAGGTTGTCCAGGAGGTATCGTGACAATAACAGAAATCGAAACCTGGTCGTCTGCAGTCAGATTCAAGTCCAAGACACTTTCTTCGGTGATCTGATTGGCAAATTCAGGCTCAAGGACATCAGCAGGCATAATCACCACGGCTAAGGTTTCATCCTCGAGTGATTGTAGCCATTGGTATCCAGAGTCTTGCTCAACGTCAAATACCACATACCGAACGTAATTGGGTAGACCCACAAGTCCAGAGGGGAATGTCACCATAGATTCTTCGGTGACCTCAACTTCTCCAAAACGACTGGTTGCAACCTTCATAACAGTCCTTTACTCACGGGCACCTCTAAAAACCGTCCTTTTCCGCGATGGCGGCGTTAACTGCGTGCTCAACCCCTCATGTATTGGCTCATACACTGCGGTTTTCCGCGCGGCTTCCTTGCCCTCACGCAAAAACCCTGGTTTTTAGAGGTACCCTAACGTAACAACAATTGTGAATCAGCCACTACCGGCCAACGTTGGCCGCAGAGGGCCCCCTGGCTCTCTCTGTATGTATCGGTCATTACAGCAAAGAAGTTAAGTAAAAAACCAAGAAGTTTGAACCTAGAAACGGCAGTTGGGCGCGAAAAAGCTGTGCAAACTATTTGTGTACAGAGGAAATGTTCAAATCTCGCGGTCACCTTGTGGGTAATGAGAGATTTTTACATTTGCTCGGTGCATAAAGATCTGCAATGGAAAGCCTCGCCACGATCGTTTCGTGCTCCATGCCATGCAAAAGGGCAGCCTTGGGTAAACGTCTCGTTGCGGCCCACTAGTTGAATTGCAGGTGTCCAGGTATGCAGACTTTCGTGATCCAACTGCTGTTTCTAGGTTAAACCTACCGCCCCTCCAATGTAGTGCATTTCTTGTCTCATGAGCAACTTTGAAACTCGAGAGCAGAGGGTTGACCTACATGATCCCGAAGAAGGTGTTGGATACATTGCTGAAACCGTTGGGGGTTGACCGGTAGCGACAGATAGCCATCAAGGTAAAACTCCCGGCAAATATGCTCGGCGTCCGACTCGTCATAATACGAAGATACCCCCAAAATGGGCATCGAAGAATGGCGTGACCAATGACGTCTTGCAGGAAGTGGCCCCACATCTGCCTTGAGCGTCTGGAGATCTAGAAGCACCCCATCAATATCATTTCGTGCGTCACAAACCGCCAGTGCCTGTTCAAGCCCATGACAGATGATAGGGTCAATGGACTCCGCCTCCAACAACATGGCAAGGAGGTATGCCTGTACAGGATCCTGATAAATGAGGAGCATGCACGCCATTAGATATCATGCCTCGGGACAATCAGATTCTCCGTCTGCTTGGCATGATCATACGCAATAAACTCGACGCCATTACGCCCACTGCTCTTCACCAGATATAACGCATTATCTGCGGCATTAATGAGAGACCTGACGTCTTCCGAACACGACGGCTCCCAGGTCGTCACCCCCTGGCTCACAGTAATAGCAATGGCTGAGTCAGAGATAAGGATAGGTTCTTCTTGCAGCAAGGCTTGAATCCGCCCGGCTTGCTTCATGGCGATCTCCGCGTCACTTCCCGGAAGGACAATGAGAAACTCTTCTCCTCCATACCGTCCTATCGCATCATACGGACGTAAGCATTCATGAAACCGCCGAGTAGTTTCAACCAGCACATAGTCTCCAGCTAAATGCCCGAATGTATCGTTCACCTGTTTAAATTTGTCAAGGTCGACCATGATCAAACTTAACGGAAGATTGTCCCGTCCTGCACGAGCCAATTCTCGATGAAGATAATCCATGATGGCGCCATGGTTGAGCGACTTCGTTAACGGATCTTGCATCGCTTGCACTCTGAGTGTTTCCCGAGCCGCGATCAGCTCAGCTTGTAAATCCACAATACGCTTGCCTGAACGAAGTCGCGCTTCCAATTCTCCCAGATTAAACGGTTTGCAGAGATAATCATCGGCACCGGCCTCAAGCCCGGCAATCAAATCTTGCGTGTCATCTCTCCCCGTCAACAAAATGATATAGACATAGGGATCACCCGATTGCCCTCGAACCTTTCGGCACACCTGCACACCGTCAAGCCCAGGCATCATCCAATCAAGAATCGCCACTTGCGGTATAGACTCCGACTGCAAGATGTTCCAGGCTTCCTCTCCATCACGACACGTCACCACCTCATGCCCCCACTGTTGCAAGCGATAGACGACCATGTGCAATGTCAACGGATCATCATCAGCTACTAAGACTCGCATACGACGTATTTCCTATCATCAAGATCAATTCAGGTTTGGCAATCGAGTAACAGACATCGAAACGGACCTGTTCCGACCATTTCATATGTCTCGAGACATCGCAGTGTCGTGCCTGGACCAAACACATGCGGCCTGTACCGGACTTATCGGAGAAGACGACCCTAACCTAAAGCAGAGCGTGAAAGCGTAAGTGGAGAAAAGTTTTAACGAAGAAAATTGAGGAGACTAGTTTCAAATTGACGAGTCAGTACGGACAACGACGCTTGCAAGTTCACTTGAAGCGTCGAAAGTTCGGTCGCCACTTTTGCGAGATCGGCATCTTCATAGTCGGATCGAAGCGTATCAATCGTAACCTGAACCAAGCTCAAGCTTTCCTTGACCGTATCCAACCGATTGACTCGTGCCCCGACATCTGCACGGGCATTGGTCACTTGGGAAAGAGCGGTGTCAAGATCGGCAATTGCCGCGCCGATCCCATCTTCATCATTTGTCGCCAACGCTTGATGGAAGTCCTGAAACACCGTAAACAGGTTCACCGTCGGTCCTGAAAACACACGATCACCCGGGACATTGGAACTGACCGTTTTGCCATCACCAATTTCGACAGCGACGTCGTTCGAATCGCCTTGATAGATGTACCCCGATCTGGCATAAAAGACATCGCCAGCCGTTGGGGCTCCACCAATGGTCACCGTTAATCCATCAAATGTGAGCGGGCTTCCTCCCCCAGAGACTTCGGTCTCCCCTGTCGTCACATTCAAGACATCATAATTCGTACCGTTAAACTGCACTTCATATAAATGGGGTTCGAGCGCCGCAGCCGTTGACACAACGCCGCCAACGGTTCCAGTCCCAGCATTGTTCGCGTCTACCGAAGTTGTCACAGCACCGAGGACATAGGGATCGGTTTGCGTTTCATGACCGGCAAAGATTGACCGGCCATTGAGTTGCGTATTGGCCAGTCCGGAAAGCGATTGAAACAACTGATTGACTTCTTTTCCGATATTCGCCCGCTCAACATCGGAATTGGTGTCGTTCCGTGCTTGAATAGCCAATTCTCGTCCGCGTTGGATGGCATGCCCAACAGATTCGAATGTGCTATCCGATACACTAAGCCGGCCAATGCCTTCATTGACGGAAAACAGTCGACGATCGGTCGTCTTGAGCGTATTTTTAAACTGACTGATACGCTCGGCTGCAGCCGGATCATCAGATGGGCGATTCACGCGCCTGCCGGACGCGATCTGTTCTTGCCGCTCAAAAATCCCTTGCCGCACATTTTGAACAGCTGTCAGTAAGGCTTGTGTCTGTTGTCGATCAGTCACTCGCATCGCATATACTCCCAATCAACTATCAGGATATTATCTGCCTAACGCCAGCACCGTTTGCAGGAGATCATCCGCAACAGTAATGAGACGCGCCGAGGCTTCAAACGCACGCTGAAAACTTAAGAGATGGGTCAATTCTTCATCCAATGATACCCCCGACACCCCTTCACGAAACGTCTCAACTTGCTCAGTTTCCGCGTTTTTAGCCGTAAGGGAAAACTCGACTTCACGCGACGTACTGCCGACATTCCCCTCCGTAATAGCGTGATAATCATTCAACGTCACATTACCTAACGTGCCCTGTCTTGCTGTATGAATATTCACTAATGCCAAGGCATTCAGATTATTCCCGGGAACCCCAGCGGCCGTTGACGACGCGGAAATATCATCGGTATTGGTCAGTGCCACGGAAAGATCGACCGCGGCCCCTTTGTGTGCGCTCACCCGAAACACATCATCGGCGGCAGGTGCTCCGGAATCGTTGGTAATCACCACGGTCAGACCGTCAAAGACAATATTGTTCCCGGAGGTGTACGCTTGCCCACTGAGGACCGTCGTGCCATTTGTGGTATCACGCACGTCAAATGTCGTCGCATTCGTAAAGGCTATTTCATAATTACTAAACGTCAAGGCACTCGCGGTCGTGATCGAAACCGATGTTCCGGCCGCGCCGCCTGTATTCAAATCATGTGCGACAGGGGCTTCAGGGCTCAAGGCTGAAAAAAAGGCATTACCCGTATCACCATCCAGATCAAAACCGGCTTCATGTTGCTGATTGAATTCATTCACCAACACGGCGAGAGAACGATCCAAACGATCTTGAAAGCCGGCAATATCCGTATCACGTAACGTGACAAGACCATTGATTCGTCCGCCCTGAATTCGTGAGGTGATGTCTAACGTCGTATTATCGCTTCGCACAATCGAAATATCGTTAAACGGGGCATTATCGGCGTCTGGTGTCTGCACAAGCCTATTGGCATGGTTGCCGCTCACTAACTGATGGCCTCCCACCATAATGGCCAGCCCATCACGCATCTCGATCTCCGAGACATCAACCAGCTCGGCCAATTCATTCACGCGAACTTGACGTTGATCACGAAGATCATGCGCCGCACCGCCACTCGCTTCCGCATGAAAAATCGAATCATTTAACGTCGCAATTTCCCTGGCCACACTGTTGATCGTCGTCAAATGCCGTCCAATTTCTCCATCGGCATCCCGTCGAATTTGGTCTAGGGCCTCGGCGGCTCGATTCACTTCATCAGCCAACGAGTTGCCTTTTTCTAGCAGCACCGTACGCTGTACAGCCCCTTCAGGATTCGTCCCAACATCGCGAACGGCGTTGAAAAATTCTGTCAGCCCATGCCCGATTCCATTATTGTCACCTTCGGTAAAGACTCCATCCGTTTGCACTAAATAATTGTGCCGTGCATCGAGTCGTCCAACATCTTCCTTGAGCTTGGTAATTTGCCGTTCGAGAAAGACATCCACATTTCGCCGAATGTCGTTCACACGTACACCGGATGCTTCCTGACCATTGGCAGGCGACGCGGCCTCAAGGACCACTTCTTGACGGGAATAGCCCTTGGTCTCAATGTTGCTGATATTATGAGACGTCGTGGCCAGCCCTTGCTGATGGGCACGAATTCCTGTTCTGCCAATCTCAAACAGATGTCCAATCCCAGCCATTCGTCCCTACCCTTCCACATTCAGAGAGGTGGATGCCGAGGCAAACGTTAAACATCCTGACTCTCCATACAGAGGTTTCACTCCAACCCCTTCATGCACCACAGACATGGCATCACGAACCACTTGAAGACCACGATTGATCAGTCCAGCGTTCTGAGCGCTGAGTGCTTTCACCTGCCGCCCAATTGTCACGAGCTTGGTCAACGCGCGCTGGGCCGGCACAGCTTCAGGCATGGTTGACTCGGCCACCCACGCAAAGGAAGTGTCTTCTTGTGGGAGAGACGTCCGTAAGGCCTCAAGACACGTCGCTCGCTCCTCCTCTATGGATCGAATACGAATCATGACCACTTCTTTTCGACGCGTCACATCCAATACGTGCAGGTAGTCCAGCTGACGCAACACCGTCCATTCTTCGTGAAGCAACTCTGTTAACTGCTCATAGGCAATGCACTCTTCCTCGAAAAGATCATGAAGTTGTTCCCAGAGACTCGTTGATGACATACGGTCCACCTTTCAATTTCGATCGCGTTACGAAAGGGCTAGTGCGTTGAGTATCGTGTCACGCGACAATGCATCAGCCACCTGCCCTGAACTTGCCAGAGTCTGTTGACCTTGAAGCGCCTCACGAACAGCGTGAACACGGTCATGACGAGTGTCCGGCACGTGCAATCCTTGCTTGGTGAGGTCTCGCACTTCCTGTGCAAAGGTCGAAAGTGCCACATTATCGTCTGTGCTGCCCGTTGAAACCTGATTCGACTGATGCTGATCGTTCGGGGTAATGGCTTTGGGCTGGAGTGTGGAAAATAATCGCCCCAACTCACCAGTCGGATCCAGACTGGGAATAGTCATAAGTACCTCGCCTCCTTCTATACACTATATCGGAGACTCTGTATCAGAACTTAACTAGTTATCTTCAAACGGTACGTAACGGCTATTTCTGAAGAGGATTGGGAGGTAACGAATGAGGAGCCGGAGGCGGCAGAGAAGGTTCCTCGGCCAAAGAGGCCAACATAAAGTCGGCCAGGCCAATGCCCCCGGATTGCGCGGCACGTTTGGCAATTTCTTCATCATAAAATGAGTGATAGGTCTCCCCCATAGGATTGGCGGTTAGACTCCCCTTGGGAACCGTCGCCCGCATCGCCTTCATGAGGTAGGATAAGAAATAACTTTCATACTCTATAGCAGCTTTCCGAATGTCTTGAGGATTGCCGGCTTTCTGCAGGTTCTGAAGCCGTGCGGTCTCTAGCATGTCAACCGGTGAACGCTGTGGAGCACTGAGAATGTTGTCGATCACGGTTCCAACCCTCGTTGTTCATCGTTCATATCTCTTATCTCGTTATTCACTGTGCCTTTTGAAATTTTCACTTTTTATTGCCTCCTGGCTCTTAAATCATTTCCATATCGGCCTGCAGTGCGCCGGCGGCTTTTGCGGCCGTCAAGACCGCGACAAGATCGCGGGGAGATACGCCAATAAAATTTAACGCTTTCACAAGGTCACCCAATGTCACCGATTGTTCAATTTGAATGACCCGCCCCCCTTCTTCTTCGACCGTCGTATCGGATTCGGCGGTCACAACCGTTTCACCAGCCCCATCACCAATAAGACCTGGAGCCTCCGGTTGTGAGACATCAAAGTCCGTGTTAATCTTGATCGTCAAGCTTCCATGCGAGATCGCCATGCTGGATAAGCGTACATGCTCGCCCATGACGATGGTTCCGGTCCGTTCATTCACCACCACCTTGGCTTGAACATCAACATCAACATTGAGCCCCTCGACCGCCGCAATTAACTGAACGATTTTCCCTTGAAAGGACTTCGGCATCACCACTTTGACTTGTCCGGAACTCACCGGCAAGGCCACGCCTGATCCAAAATGCGTGTTAATGGCATCCGCAACACGAAGGGATGTTGTAAAGTCGGCATGCCGGATACTTAAGGAAAACGCCTTCCATTGTTCAATATTCAAATCCACGGCTTTTTCAACAATGGCACCACTTGGGATAATACCGCCTGATTGTTGATTTTTGGTGACCGATGTCCCTGAGGCCCCGGCTTCAAATCCTGACGTGGAGATTGGCCCTTGGGCAACGGCATACACTTGCTGATTCGGAGCTTTTAATGGGGTCAATAATAACGTTCCTCCTTTCAAGCTCTTGGCATTCGCGAGCGACGACACCTGAATATCCAACTTCATACCAGGCCGAGCAAACGGTGGCAGTTTGGCCGTCACCATCACAGAAGCGGTATTTTTTGTCAGCAACTGAATCGGATCCACCTTGAGGTTTATTCCCATCGAATTCAGCATCGAGAGGATGGCTTGTGCCGTAAACTGGCCTCCCACGACGGAATCTCCGGTACGATCCAGGCCGACAACTAATCCATACCCAATGAGTTGATTCTCACGTACGCCTTCAATAGATGCGATATCTTTGATCCGTGCGGCATCGGCCGACGGCAACAGGAACATGCAACATGCAATGTGTAACACGCACAGTGTAAGAGTGTGAAAAACACTTGACTTCTTTTGAATTGTGACTGTTACATTGTGCACTGCACATTTCTCCTTAGAAGGGAATGACCCAATCAAGTATCCGCACTAACCAGCCTGGGCGTTGCACATCATCCACCACGCCAAGTCCGGTATATTCAATTTTGGCTTCCGCTATGGCAGAAGAAATGACGGTATTGGTCGTATCCAGATCAATCCTCCTGACAATGCCCTTCAGAATCATCGTTTGTTTTTCGCTATTCACCGTCACTTCCCGTTTTCCCGAAATCCGTAAATCCCCATTCGGTAAGATTTCCGTCACCCGCGTGGCAATCGTACCAGTCAAGGTATCTTCGCGACTGGTCGACCCGCTGCCTTCAAACTCATTTTCGGTTGACGAGTCAATACCCATCCCTTCAATAAACGTCGATGCAAAATTATTAAATCCAAAAATCGATCCTCCGATAGAATTATTGTAGGTCGACTCCCGGTCAGCCTTCGTATTGGCCGACTTTGATCCTTTATGCTGTTCCACAATATTCACGATCACAATATCCCCGATCCGGCTTGCGCGCCGGTCTTCAAACAAATACGCACGGCCATTCTCTTCCTGCCAAAGCGACCCGGCTGTATCGGGAAGGGACAATGGCGGTTGTTCAAATGTGTCGTCTTCGACTTTTTGGGTAGACTGTGGAGGAGTCGTGCATCCTGAAAGAACCAGCGCAACTCCAAGCACAAGGGTCAGGCAGGGGCTGCACAGGGGGCATGAGCTGAACCAGGTCAAAATTGTACCTCGACGACTCCCGAAGACAATACGGTGGCCAAAATATCACGGCCTGAAGCATGATTCGTCACCGGAATAAGTTCTCCAGATTGACCGGATGCCTTCGCAACACCAAGCGTTTGGACAAACAACCCGCCACGTCTCACTTCAATCATGACACGATCGCCTTTGCGAACAAGCAATGGCTCGGCGACGAATGACGACCGAAGCGGCTGATGTGGAGGCAATGAGCGCGTTGCGCGTTTGCCAAGGATATCATCCGGGGACAACACAATATCGGGATGAACGGTTTGAAGATTCACCGTGGTTGTTATAAGATCTTTGGCCGTCAACACTTCGTGCATTTTTATCCAACGCACGGGGGTCGGCACCTCAGCACGAATAGACACCGATGTGACGATATTCACCGTCTTGATTGGCTTCGAATTCACCATGACGCGAACTCGAAACGCTCGACGTCCTGCGAGATGACGCAAACGATCCTGTTGCACATCCAAGGTCAATCGTCCTGCAGGCACGTCAAGAGGAGTTTTGGGAAAGACAACCTGTACGTCGAGCTTCATATCCCGTGAGGGAATCCGTGCTTGCAGATCTTTCATAATCGCGTTCTGAAACTGTCGAATCGTCACGCTTTGAATATCTGCCGAATGCTGCCGAGCGGACTCGGCACACACCCCGCCTACGATGACGAGACTCATGAGCGGCACACACAGGCTAAATATGCGTAGTCGATTCATCTATTACCGCCTCAAATTATTGGCCACTTGCATCATGTCATCCGATGCTTGAATGGCTTTGGCATTGAGTTCATAACTGCGTTGCGCAATAATCATATTCACCATTTCATCGGCAATATTGACATTGGAGGTTTCCAAAAACCCTTGCTGAATCAGGCCAAAACCAGTGGAAAATCCAGGAGTCCCTTGTTGTGCCGGACCCGACGCCGCACTTTCAATGAATAGATTATCCCCGCGCGCTACAAGACCGGCTGGGTTATCAAAGCGAACGAGTTGGATCTGTCCAATCTGTGTCGCCGTCGCCACACCCGGCAACAAAGCGGAAACCGTGCCATCTTGACCAATATCAATTTTCAACGCTCCCGACGGGACTGTGATTGTCGGAACGAGCGTATCGCCATCCCCAGTGACCACATTCCCCGTACTGTCTTGCTTAAATGACCCACCACGGGTATACATGGTCGTTCCATCTGGACGAGTCACTTGAAACATACCCCGGCCTTCAATCGCCAAATCCAAATCATTAAACGTTTGTTTTAAGTTTCCCTGAACAAACTCTTTTGACACGGTCACGGGACGCACACCCAGCCCCACCTGAATGCCTACCGGAAACACCCCCACAGTTGATGCACTGGAACCGGGCAATCGTTGAATTTGATATAATAAATCGGCAAACTCCGCACGCCCGCGTTTGAACCCTGTCGTATTCACGTTGGCTAAATTATGCGCAATCGTATCGATATTGAGTTGCTGAGCAAACATGCCTGTTGACGCTGTATGCATGGCACGAATCATTCTGTTCTCTCCTTTAGTTCATCAGCTTTCAACAACTTCTTCACTATCGTATCTTTGTTTTCCAGCATGATATTCTCGAAAAACGGAAGACGTGAATTGTAAGACGACAGAGACTATTCGTCTCACGTTTTCCGTCTCACATTTTCCGTCTCACGATCTTTTATCCCTGAATTCTTGCAACCTGAATCACTTGACTGGCTAACTGATCCATCGTTTGAATCGCTTTTTGCATTTGCTCATAGGCACGCGTGACTTTAATGAGCTCCACCATGTCCATCCCAGGATTGATATTGGACTTTTCTAACATTCCCTGCTGAATCGAAGTATTTGTGGCCACATCCACATTGTCAGGAATAATCCAGTACAAGTCGCCTGCTTTCACAGGAACCGTCGATGGAGGAAGTGTTTCGACACGGAATTGACCCGCCACCGTATTCTTCACACTGATCTCGCCATTACGATCAATCGCGATCTCGCCAGGTGGTACTTTTATGGGGCCCGACTTCCCCAACACAGGATCACCAGTATGTGTGATGATCTCACCATTTTCGTTCTGAAAGAGACGTCCGCCTCGAAAATGCCGGTCGCCATCAGCCGTTTTGACGACCAAAAATCCAGGCCCGTTCAGGGCGACATCCAGTTTTCGACCGGTTTGCTCGAGTGTCCCCTGCTCAACTTCCGGAATAATCCGGCCGACACGAGGGAACAGATCCATCCCCGCCACCGAGGGTCCGGACACCGCACCAAGAATCGTTTCAAACACAGGTTTGTCTTTCTTATACCCTGTGGTATTAACGTTGCCGATATTATGAGACAACACTTCCAGGCGTCGCTCAAAGGAAATGGCTCCAGCTAATGGCGGATAAACTCCACGATTCATAGTCGTCTCCTCACATCATTCATCTCACCCGTAACAAAGCAACGGACATGCCAAGGGGACGAAAAGTGAAAAGTCCAAAGTGAAGAGTGAAAAGTGACGAAGGAACAGGGTCAATCAGGACCAAAATCCTCGAGGAATCTCGCGAAGCCAGGAAGAAATTTCCCAACAGGTAGCAGATTGTTCCCGATACGGTCGAGAGGTCTTGCGTCCACCACTTTTCCGTGTGACTGTGTGGCGGCACAATATGCCGCGCAAGGGGGGTTTTACCTAGCTAGAGCTGGCCGTACGCATCTACACACGCATACGCCTACCTGGACATTCAAAGATTTAGGGGTTCACAAACGGATTTCGTGGAAGGACCGGTGCGTGCGTATGGCGAAGCACGACAATTTCAACACGACGGTTGGCTCGCCGTCCTTGAGCCGTATCATTCGTGGCCACGGGACGGTAACCGGCATAGCTTATTGCAGAAAATCGCTTTGGATCTAAGCCGCGCACCTCCGTAAAGTATCGAACGAGGACACTTGCGCGTGAGGCAGACAACTCCCAATTGGACGGGAACGCCGCAGCACGAATAGGCACGGAATCGGAATGCCCTTCCACACTAATGTAATTGGGAAGGTCTTTCACGAGACTCGAGATTAAATCTAAAAACTCTTTGACCGCAGGGCGAATGCTGGCACTGCCGCTGGCAAATAAGGCATCATCGGAAATTCGAATATTGAGCCCTCGTTTCCCTGACGTCACCGACACCCCGTCCGGAAGTTTCGCACTTTGTATCGCATTTGCAATTTTCACATACGCACGTACATTCCGTTTAATGTGCGATTCTTCATTGGTCAGCACTTCTTTCTGCTTCTCAAACGGCAACTCAATAATCGTCGGGCTACCCACAGGCTTATTATTACTGAAGGCACTGACCAAGGACTCGCTTAATGTTCGATACTTCCCTTCGTTGACCGACGACACCGCATACATCACCACAAAAAATGCAAAGAGCAACGTGATAAAATCGGCATACGACACCAGCCAGCGTTCATGATTTTCATGTTCTTCGTGTTTCTTTTTCAACGAACCCGCCTTGTCTGCAAACGATGCCGGGACTTCATGACTTTGCCCGCTCGGCTTCAGAGAGGAATCCGCTAAGCTTTTCTTCAATCATACGGGGATTCTCACCTTGGGCAACCGAGACCAACCCTTCAATCACCATCAGTTTTCCCACAATCATCTCTTTGGCTTTTAATTTAATTTTTCCGCCAAACGGCAAAAACACAAGATTCGCGCCACCAACACCATAAATGGTTGCCACAAAGGCTACGGCAATTCCACCACCTAGCGAGGAAGGATCCGCCAAATTTTCCATGACATGAATCAGTCCCATCACCGCACCAAGAATACCAACGGTTGGCGCATAGCTTCCGAATGACTCCCAGACCTTACCGGCTAAGGTATATTCTTCTTCAAACATCCCCACTTCGACCTCAAGAATTTCTCGAATTTTCGGAGGCTCCGTCCCGTCGACGACGAGTTGAACGCCCTTGGCCATGAGTGGGTCCCCGATACTTTTTATTTGTCCTTCCAACGCTAACAAGCCCTGCTTTCGACTCACGTTCCCCAATTCGACAATCTGCGCAATAATACCCTTTTGATCAACTGAGATATTGCCAAAAACCATTCCCACACTTCCCATGGCTTTCATGAAAATGGACATGGGGTAATTGATCATGACGGCACCAATTGTGCCACCAAACACAATCAAGGCCGCAGTCGGTTGCACGATAGAACTGACATGACCGCCTTCTAAGACCTGTCCGCCAAGAATCGACACCGCTGCTATCACGAGACCAACGACTGTAAGAATATCCATAACTTACGATCCTAAAGGGTTAGGTGCCTGATTCGAGTCCTAGAATTTGACCCAGATCAAGCAACATCAACAGACGTCCATTCACACGGCCAACGCCTTTATGAAATTCGGCACTTCCTCCTCGACCCGTACTGGGAGGTGTTTCAATCAAGCTCTCCGGTAACCGGAGGACTTCTTCAACAGAATCCACGACAAACCCCAGTACCGTCTTGCGAATGTCGACCACAATAATTCTTGTGTCCTTCGTACGTTCGCCCGGTGGCAGACCGAAGCGAGAACGGAGATCTAAAATAGGAATGACTTTTCCACGAAGATTAATCACCCCTTCAACAAAATACGGGGCATTTGGCACAGCGGTAAGTTCCACCATTCGAATAATTTCCTGTACACCAAGGATATCGATGGCAAACTCCTCCTCGCCAACATGAAAACTGACCAATTGAAGAAGCGCTCCGCCTTCTCCGGCTACCTCATCCATCACCATCGTGGTTTGCATCTGTTGTTCCGACATGAATCACTCCTTCGTGACACACTGATGAATCCTGTTCTTTCTACTCATCATCCTCTTACCCGCACACTTCCAGTGATCTCGCAGACTGATGCTCTATAAGGCGTACGAGACATTTATGAATTTCTTCATGCATTCGTGAAAGCGGGACAACCACATCAGCATGCCCTGCCGCAACGACGGCTTTTGGCATCCCATATACAATGCACGACGCTTCGTCTTGCACAAGCGTACGGCCGCCGGCGGTTTTGATCGCCGCCATGCCCAATTCACCATCATTCCCCATCCCTGTCAGAACCACCCCAATAACTGAGTCACCAAAGATATTCGCAGCCGACTCCATCGCAAGATTAACCGACGGACGATACGGCAAATGCGTGAGATCGGATGAAATCCGGATGAGAACCTTCTGTCCAACGTGAGATTCAAGTCGAAGATGTCGGCCGCCGGGTGCCACGAACACTCTGCCGGCCTCGAGACAGTCTCCGTCATTGGCCTCACACACCGCCAACGCACATTGTTCGTGTAAACGCGCAGCAAACGGTTTGGTGAAAAATTTTGGCATATGTTGAATCACCAGCACGCTACACGAGAATGCTGAAGGCCATTGCGCTAAGATCTCCTGAATGGCTTTTGGACCACCCGTGGAAGAGCCGATCACTACCAATGCATCAACACCATGTGCCGCTGCATGTTGATGTCCCCTCGCACGCGGCCATGCAACTCGTGTCTCAGGAGGCACGGTGGAGAAGTATTTGTGGTTCTGTCGACTAGTTTCCGTTCCGAGTAATCCGGCGATTTTCTCACGTGAAGACGCCGCCGCTCGTATTTTTTCTATCAAATGTGTTTCAATTTTTGTAATTGTCAACAAAGACCCATCGAGCTGCTTTGAAATAAAATCAACCGCGCCGAGTTCCAGAGCACGAAACGTTTCCTTGGCAGAGTCTTCCGTCAACGAACTCACCATGATGACGGGCATCGGACATTCCCGCATGATAATGTCCAGCACATCCAATCCGTTCATTCCCGGCATCTCGATATCCAATGTCATGACATCCGGTGAACATTCTCTCACCATAGCAAGCGCGTCTTCGCCGTTGCGTGCCTGTCCCACGACCTCAATATCAGGATATTTTGACAGCATCCGTGCAATGGCATGACGAATAAACGTGGAGTCATCAACCACAAGTACGCGAATCGTCGCTGACCGCATTCCCCGATCTTCCATGAATTTCATCGTATCATTCACAAAGTGCATCCATTGCCACGTAATTGAACAGAACAGGCAAGAACGTATTCTTGAAAGGGTATTTGAGCCTCTGATAGTCTGCCGAATATCATATTTTTTCTCTTAACGATTGGAAAGACCCATGAATCCTCATCCAAATACCGAAGCCGACCGTCTCATGCTTGATGCCAAAAAAGCCATTCTGCAAGAACAACATCGCCGTTTCCAAGAATTACAAAAAGAAGGGCGATGGAGTGATGCCATGCAACAACTTCATGTGACACTGTCCTGCGCGGCAGATCTTCTCAAAGACTCCGTTGTGCTCCTGGAACGTGCCGTAAACCAACGGCAAGGACTCAAGCCCAAACCATCACCGCCTGACCGACCGTTTCCACCGGATTCCCCGGCTTCTTCCTAGCCAGGCCATACATGGTTCACGCAACGTACAATCGCCGACGCATGTCTAAATCCTGAACGTTCGAATCAATGCCTGTAATTCCGTCGCAAGTGCGCGCAAATCATGACTGGCCTTTGCAGATTCCGCCACGCCCCCAGACGCATCTTTAGTACTTTGGGCAACGGTTTCAAGATCATTCGCAATCTGTCGAGTGGCCGATGACTGTTCTTCTGCCGCATCGGCTATTTGCTGGATCATGTACGTTGTTTGATTCACCATGCTTTGAATTTTTTCAAGGGTCTCGCCGGTCTTATTCGCCAACTCGACGCCTCCCAGTACTCGTTGAGTCCCATCTTCCATCGAGGCCACGGCACTCTTGGTATCATGTTGAATCTGTCGAATCATATCACCAATTTCCTTCGTCGCCTTAGTCGTGCGTTCGGCGAGTTTCCGCACCTCATCCGCCACCACGGCAAACCCACGACCTTGCTCTCCGGCTCTTGCCGCCTCAATGGCCGCATTTAAGGCAAGTAAATTCGTCTGATCGGCAATATCCTCAATCACGCGAACAATATCGCCGATTTGATTGGACGATTTCCCAAGCGTCAGAATGATCGTCGATGACTGTCCAACTGCATCGGACACCTGTTGCATGCCAGCTACGGTCTGGACCATCACAGCACGCCCGGCTTGTGCCGTGTCCGACGTATCCTTAGCGAGACGAGCCGCCTCCGTTGAATTCCGTGCGACTTCACTGGCCGTCATGGTCATTTCTTCCACAGCTGATGTCGATTGCAGCATTCGTGAGTTTTGTCCTTCGGAACTCTGCGATAACTCATTCGAGGCTGTCGACAGTTCCGTCGCCGAGGTAACAATCCGGCTGCTGGCTTCCGAGACCATACCCATTGATCGTTGAATTTTCTCAATACACAAATTGAAGTACCGTCCCAACTCACCGATTTCATCATGACTGACAACCCGCACCCGTTTCGTTAAGTCTCCTTGTCCTTGTGCAATGTCCTTTGAAATCGCGGTCAAACCGTGGAGAGGTCGTACGATCACCTTTTCCAGAAACAGGTAGACCACAACCATACAGAGAAGCAGCATGGCACACAATATTCCCCCGCTTCGAATCACGGAGGCCATCATCTCTTCCTTCGCATGCGACATGGGAATTGACACGGCTAACACACCAATCACATCTCCGACTTGCTTATCAATATGGCAAGTCACACAAGCCGGTTCGGAAGCTCTATCGGCACTCGCTCGCCGGAACGTCGGTACGCCGTGAAGTAGTTCTTCCGACGAATACGAGTCCGCACCGGCCATAATCGCGTCTAAGGCTTTACGTTCAAATTCGTCAGTTGGAGCATTGGCTGGGTTCATGGGCCGATCACTGAATAATCGTGCGTGAAAGACGCCTTTGTCACTCAGCGCCTTTCCTATTTCTTGTGTCGCCGTGGCTGGAAATGGAATGGCGAGAGGATTCACTCCATGCTCCCGTGCCACAGTAATGTCCGAACCCAGAGGCGTTTTTTTAATTTTCCCTACATAGTGTTTGGCAATATAGGCTCGCGTGACGTCCATCTGAACTTGAACCATTGTGCTTTGTTCTTCTAACAAAGCGTACAAACGCGCCTCCTCTTGATGATAGAGAAACAGAAATGCGGTACAGATCATCACCGTCGTCATGCATCCGAGAGCGACACACAACTTCACTCCAATTTTCATGCGCGTCATGCCTCGATTCCTTTCAGCTGAGAACTCCGAATCACACAATCTCTACACGTACATCTTAGAAGCGAAAATGACTGATTGAGGCTTGCAGCTCGGAAGCCTTTCGAGCAAGATCACTCGTCGCTGAAGCCACCTGTTCAACACTATCTTCATTCTGCTGACTTAAGCTTGCAACAGCTTGAATATTTTGCGCAATTTGATCTGAGACGAGGGATTGCTCTTCGGTAGACCCGGCAATTTGATGAATCATATCCGCCACCCGTTGAACCCCTTCGACGATTTCATTCAGTCGTTGACCTGCTTCACGCGCTAACGCCATTCCATGTTGCGCTTCAGTGGTACCCGCTTCCATCGACTGAACCGCTTCATGTGTTCCCACTTGCACCGTTTCAATGACTCCGGCAATTTCCTTCGTGGCCTTTCCCGTTCGTTCGGCAAGTTTCCGGACTTCATCGGCGACAACTGCAAAGCCTCGCCCCTGCTCTCCCGCACGCGCAGCTTCGATTGCCGCATTCAGTGCCAACAAATTGGTTTGATCGGCAATATCTTCGATCACACGGATAATTTCACCGATTTCCTGAGAGCGTTTCCCTAAAGCATTGATGCGATCGGCCGACGCTTGCATCGTGCCTGTTACGGCCTCCATGCCATTGATAGAATTCGCAACAATTTCTCCACCTTTCACGGCCGAATGATTAACCTCTTGGGCCGTTCCGGCCAGCACTTGCGCATTCCTGGCCATCTCACCCGCCGTCGCGGACATTTCATCAACGGCCGTCGCGACTTGTGTCGCTTGAGTTGTTTGCTCCTGACTTGCCAGCGCAACCTCATGCCCGTTCATGGAGAGTTTTTTGGAAGACGCCGCCACGGCTTGAACCACATGATTAAATTGTTTCAGAATATGATGCAAATGATCTAAAAACCCGTTGAACGCCAACCCAATCTGTCCGAGTTCATCATGGGTCGTCACCGGCACACGACGAGAAAAGTCTCCCTGAGATGCCAGGTTGACGACCTCCATCACCGGCTTCACCCGGCCAACAATTTTTCGCCCAATCAACGTTCCAATTGGAATGATCACCAAGAAGCAGATCAAAGCGGCAACGAGAATATTCCGTTGAATCGATGAGGCTTGAATGAGTGCGTCTTCGACTGGCACACGAATGAGCGCAGACCAATTCATCCCGGAGAATCCAAGCGCGCCTTGTAAGTGAGTATATCCGGCCATTTGTTCGATATGCCTTTGGGCATGCCGTGATCTCCCATATCCGGTCTTTCCTTGTACCGCCTGTTGGGCCGCAGCAACACCATAATCGACAAGATTGACCGTAAACAGAATATCCATATCATGGACAATGTCTGTGGCCTGTTGTGAAGATGGGTCATAGTCAAGCAACACGCGTCCGGTCGCATCCAAGATGGTCAATTCCGCCGATGGATAGCCGGAAGATTCCAACTCCACATATGATTGCTGGATTAAATCACCAATCACGGAAAAATTGGTACGATTGCTCCAATAGCCGATGACCTCTCCATCCTGATAGACCGGCGCTGAAAACCCAAGAATCAAGATATTTGAATCTCCATATGCTCGTTGCACATCGGCATCGACATGAACATCTTCAACGAACGTTCCGGTCAGCCGATCATTGCCCTGAGCCGTAAATGGCATCTCTGTGGTGTAGTCGCCGCGTGTCAATGCTTGAAACCATGCCCGATCCTGATAGTTTTGCTCGTAGAGAAATGCCGAATCAATCGGGTTTCCATCACCATCACGGCTATTGACAGCAATAACATTTCCCTGCAGATCGACCATGATGGACAATGAATAAATTTTATAATTCGCAATGTAGGCATTCATGGTGCGGGTAATGACATTCGCGTCCTCACTCGTCTGATACCATGCCTCTCGGTCATGGAGGACACGGTTCAGCGTGAACGCCTTGACATCGCTATATCGTTCAAACAAATTTCGGTCGATTTTATCGCCCAACCCAAAGGCCATACTCGCTAACCGCTTACCAACGACATCTTCAATTTGATGGCTTGCAAACACACCAATACTTGCAATGATGCTCATGGGGATCACGGCAAAGACAATGAGGAGAATCACCAATTTGGACGTTAACATCCACTGTGATATGCGAAAGAATGAAGCCATCATCGTTCCCTTTACGTTGTCGCAACATTGCGGCATCACACGGCCGACGTTGCAACATGTTGAATCAATTTTTCCCGTAACACCTTTGGATCAAACTTCGTCACGAAATCCGTCACACCGACAGATTTCCCTTTATCAAGATTACAACTTCCCGATAATGATGAATGCATAAGAATAGGCAAACCGGAAAGACGTGGATCTTGTCGAATATGTTTGGTCAACGAAAAGCCGTCCATTTCCGGCATTTCGATATCGGTCAATAGCGCATCCACATATGCTGTCAACGGTTGCCCTGTCGTCTCGGCATCTTTCGCAAACGCTCGCAACCGGTTCCACGCCTCTTTTCCCGTACAGGTTTCTTCCCACAGCACTCCCAATCGTTCCAACGTTTTCGCGATCTGTTTACGCGCCACCAAAGAGTCATCGGCGATAAGTAGGCGCTTCCCCGTCAACCCTGTACACACTTCAATACCGGCATACATGTCATCATATAATGTGGGATGCAACTCAATGAGGATCTTTTCGACATCAAGTATCAACACCATACGTCCGTCATCCAGTTTGGTGACAGCCGTGACCGAACCTTGACGGCTCGAGTGCACCATCGGGGGCGGAGTATGAATCCGCTCCCATGACATTCGTATAATTCGATCGACACCTGCGACAAGAAAACCCTGCTTCTGATCGTTATATTCGGTGATAATCAATTTAGCGCCTTCGTGTTCCAATGCACCTAACCCAATGGCTTGCTTGAGGTCCACCAAGGCAATATTTTCACCACGAAGATTCACGATGCCTAAAATTCGCGAATCGGAATCCGGAATTTTGGTCATAGGCTGAACCTTCATGACTTCACGAATTTTAAAGACGTTAATACCATAGATTTCATCGGTTCCAAGATCGAACATCAACAGTTCCATCTTATTGGCGCCAGCCAACCTCGTTCGCTGATCTATTTCCGCCATCCATTTCGACATGAAATTTCTCTCCATATACATCGTGAAACGTGAGATGTGAAGCCTGAGACGGAGAAAACACTGTTAGGGGCTTGACGCATGATATCGTCGATCCCCCTCAGTACTCTTTTGTCTCCTGTTTTCCGTTTCACGGTTATCGTCATCCCATCACCATGGACGCGCCTCGTACTTCTTGGACGAGATCGGCCATATCCAAAATTAAGACCACCTTGCCATCACCAGTAATCGTTGCTCCCGCTACACCCTTCACTTCAGACAAAAACTCGCCAAGTGATTTAATCACGACTTCTTCTTGTGCCCGTAATCGATCGACCACCACGCCAAAATGCCGTTCACCGATAGCGATAACCACGACATAACACTCGTCATGGGAGGACTCACTGGGAATATGAAATTTCTCGGCCAGATGAAGGAGGGGAAGAATACGTTCCCGGAGGTTTAACACCGCTTGCCCGTTAATGGTCTTAATGTCATCTTTCGTCACTTTGACGGCTTCAATCACCGACGCAAGTGGAATCGCAAATGTACAGCATTCTACTTCAACCATCAGCGCTTGAATGATTGCGACGGTCAGGGGAAGTTTAATGGTCACACGACTCCCATGACCGGGGTCAGAGTCTAATTCAATGCTTCCATTCATCCGGCTGATGTTTGTCCGAACCACGTCCATCCCCACGCCGCGACCGGATAAATCACTCACCTGCTCTGCCGTACTGAACCCTGGAAGAAAAATCAGATTCATCATTTCCCGTGGCCCCATAGAGACGAGATCGGCTTCAGATACTAATCCTCGTTCGAGCGCCTTCGCCTTAATTTTTTCAACTTGCAGGCCACGACCATCATCTTCAATCCGTATCACAATACTATTACCTTCTTGTGAAGCCGTCAGCCGAACATATCCTTCCGATGATTTTCCAGTTTCACGTCTCTCAGTGGCCGTCTCCAAGCCGTGATCCATAGAGTTTCTCACTAAATGCACCAGTGGATCACCAAGCTCATCGGCAACCGATTTATCCACTTCCGTATCCTCGCCAAGCAACTCCAGGCGTACCTGCTTCCCGAGTTTGTTCGACACATCCCGGACCAGACGTGGGAATTTGGCAAAGACCTTGCGAATCGGCACCATCCGTGTTTTCATGACGGCAAGTTGAAGATCGGAAGTCACCAGGTTCAATTGCGCCAACGTCACCCCAAGTTCACGAACATGCGGGTCATTTTCAAAATATTCCTCCAGCCCATACCCTAATTTCATCAGACGATTTCGTCCTAACACCAGTTCTCCGACAAGGTTCATGACATGATCAAGACGGCGTGTTTCGACACGAACAGTTTGATCTTCTTCTTTGCCCGCATTGGCTTTACCCGGAACAGGTTTTGCCGCTTGAATCGAACGGCTCGTGACATCCTTAATCTTATTCAACATCACGGAAAGGTCAGCTTCCGGTTCCGGTTCTGGTTTTGGTTCTAGGTCAGATGATGACGTCATGGAATCGCTGGAAGACAACTCCGGCATCACATGAATATCAGGACTGGTGGAATGTTCCGTTGATAAAGAGCCCTCCAACGCACCACCACCGGACCCAACAATCTCTGCTGACGCTCCCTGTTCCGCGGTCGGCGCTGAGGATGTCTCGCTCGACACACTTGCCGGATCGGATACGGCCCCATCAGACGGAGCAGAACCAATCACTGAAGCACTATCAATCATCAGCGTAAGTTTATTGACAATCACGCTGGTGTCGACATGCATATCTTCTCCGGTATCCCGAATATCTTCCTGCAGCAGTTTCACGGCATCAACGGCTTCCAGGATGATATCGATGATTAACGGGGAAACGGCAATTTCTCCCTGACGCAACTTATTCAAAAGGCTCTCGCCTTGATGAGCCACTTCAACAAGGTTCGTAAATCCAAGAAACCCTGCCGAGCCTTTCATGCTATGCATGGCACGAAATATTTCATTTAAGAGATCGGCATTGCTTGGATCGGCTTCCAATTGCACGAAATGTTGATCAAGCGCTTCCAACATTTCCGAACCTTCGGCAAGGAAATCATTTAAGATTTCTTTCATCTCATCATTCATGAGAAACTCCGTGTTGTCAGTGAAGAGAAAGGCGAGAGACACGGCAAGAGGGAAAGCATGTTCATGGAAGTTGTCAATCCTTACGGGTTACGTCACCGGGTCCTGGTCATTAGTTAAATCCAAACTCTGCGAGCACATCATCGACAAAATCCTGCTTCAGTGCCGTTTTTTTGGACGCTTCCAGCTGATGAAGCATTTCATAGCCACGCCCTTCCTTTTTGGGCTGACCTTTTTTGTGTTGCAAACCAAACACGACAACAAGTTTGAGAAGTTTATGTTGCACCTCTTCAAGCACCGTCACCAGCTTTGCAACACGTTGTGCCACAATATCCTGAAATCCGAGTGCAACGGTAATGTTGGTAATACGCGCCTCGTCGGCATCTAACATCATCGTGATGGTTGTAATATGTTTGACAAGGTCTTCTGGCGACGCGCCAGCCATATTCTGCACCAAAGTCTTCAGTCGCTCGCGATTCTCCGTCATGTCTTCGGTAATCGTCATGACTTTGTGCGTACCCTCTTCCGTAATTTTGGCGAGTTCTCCAAGGTGCGCCGTCGCGTCGGGCAATTGATCAGATGTTGACGCCACAGGAATTTCCATTTCCCCAATTGTCCGGGTCATCATTTCGACATATTTTGTTAACTCGCCCAATTCATCATAGATAGACTGGTCGGGTTCTTCCGTTACAGGCTCATTCGTGTCTTCAAAGCCTCGATCTACGAGCATAGCGATCTCCTTTCTTGACTCCGACAGCTACCGGGACAACGAACAGTCCATCCCATTATTTTTTCGCAAAAATTTTTTCCAATTTTTCTTGAAGCGCTTCGGCCGTAAACGGTTTCACCACATAGTTACTCACTCCAGCCTGTACCGCTTCGATAATATTTTCTTTTTGTGCTTCCGCCGTGACCATCAAAAAGGGAAGTGATTTCAAATTGGCATCACCCCGCACATTGCGCAACAGTTCAATGCCCGGCATCACCGGCATATTCCAGTCAGACACCACCAATCCGAACCCACCAGCTTTCAGTTTTGTGAGTGCATCTTGTCCATTTTCTGCTTCGGCAATATCCGAGTACCCGATTTGCTTTAAAACATTCTTCACGATACGACGCATCGTCGACATATCATTAACGACCAACACCTTCATACTCGTGTCTAACATAACCCCATCCCTCCTTCATGATCTTCTGACACTGTAAACACACCTTGCACCCATCGGTTCATGACCATCCCGATCACTCTGAGACGCATGCATCACATTGACACACCGTATGGTGAGAATCGGTCAACATACGGCATTTCTTAAGCAATAGCGTGAGAATATTTCTCAGAAGAAAGACATGAGGAGATGGTAATTATTGGAGGGAAACCGCTGTACGTTCGAATACAACAAGCCGGATAACCAGCCTACGGCATGTGGCCGATCAGACGTCATGCACCACGCATCGATCAGGAGTCCAGCTATGACTACATGCAACCCGTTCAATGCATCAGAAGGCGACATGAAACCGGTCACTCAGTGATACAGGGGAAGGACATACCAGCACCCTTCTATGTATAAAAATGAAGGATGGTTTTCACTTCATCGATGAAAGGATTCTGTGGGGGCCAGGCCCCCACATGAATAATGTTATGAAGACAGGATGGAAGGCGCACCCGAATAGATCACACGTGAGGACTCAATCGTACTGCTACCCAACAACAAAAGCATCACCGTCAACACCATTTAGTTCAAACTAAATCGCTCGGAGGAACCATTCTGATGTCCTACGCCAACAGCTTCTTCTATACCGGCATTTTGTACCCACGCTTCAATTTCTTCCTTGACGAAACGCCAGTGTTTTCCGACCTTGTGACCGGGCAACCGTCGTTCACGGGCGAGTTTATAAATTGTTGACTTTGGAACTTTTAAAAATGTGGAAACTTCGTGTAACGTGAGCAAATCATTCATGGACATACCTCGTTGCATATGGTTGCTAATGCTTTTCGTATCGGAGCGAAGATTCATAAACTTGAGAACTTTTACAAGAAAATATTCCATAATGATGTGCATTTACTGTCGAACGCGAGCAGACGACACACTGAACGCCATCTCATTTTGTTTTCCATGGTGTAGAGCGAATTTCAGTACAGATCAGTATGCTTGAACATGAGACATGCAAGGCCTGTTGGTTCTTACATATTTTCTTATACGCACATTGTGCAAAAATACAAGCAAATTCGACGGGCTTGATACCTTGAGCCCTCCCGACGTTACGTACAAGAGTTGCTCAAGGGTCGCAGTCATCAATGCATGTATTTTTCCAGAACCTCGGACTTTTGCTTTGAAATATTTCCCATGCCTCGTCGCCGTTGAGAGCCGTCATGACTATACAGTCTCATTCACAAATCGCTTCCGCCATCACAGCGAGCATCGACGATTCATCATCAATAGTGAGGTTTCATTCCTGAGCATGCTGCATCAGCATGCCAGACTCATTTCAGATACAAGACGTTACGAAGAAGCCGTCGAGTGAAGCTGATGCGGAGGTGACACCTCCCCCTGAGACACGACGGACTGCAATACGGGAAGGAGACGATAGAATGCGTGTGTGACATCGGCATATGTGTGCGGTAACGCCAGAAGATCTCGTGAACGCGCGGCCTTTTCCAATCGTGCAGAGGCATGCGCCGCCTCACGCGCAGACAATGCCCCTAAAGACCCCTTGAGCTGATGGGCATGACTCCATAGTGCATCATACGACTTCGCCTTATACGCCTTGTCGATCGATTGCATAAGCTTAGGACCCGAATCGAGAAAAATCGTCACTAGACTTTTGAAGAGAATCCAGTCACCGTCTAATTCTTCTAGAGCCTTTGCGACATTGTAGACATCAGCAGTCTCTGTCTCTTTCATAGGAGCAGTGTTCTGTGTTGAGTCATCAGATGTCGCCTCTATCGAATCGACCATAAGATCCGGTTCTTCGAAAGGCTGGGATGCCGTCGAGGTCGAATCTGGAGACATGGGCATCCACTTAGCGAGCATAGCCGAGAGTTGATGGACACGAATCGGCTTGGCCATATAGTCGTCCATTCCTGCGTGCAAACATTGCTCCTGATCACCTTTCATAGCATTGGCCGTCATGCCGATAATCGGAACGTGAGGGAGATTTCGGCGCTCGTTGCTCGGCGCTCGTTGCTCGTCTTCCGCTTCACGCGCTCGAATGGCACGTGTCGCTTCCAACCCATCCAGTTCAGGCATATGCCAATCCATGAAAATGATGTCATACGCGTCCGTCGAACTGGCCATGACAGCTTCGCGCCCGGTACCCACCATCGTCACATGACATCCGATTTTCCTCAGAGCCCATGAAACCACCTTTTGATTGACGACATTATCTTCCGCCACCAGCACCGAGAGCCCGGGGAACTGTTGACCGGCTTCAGCCGTTTCATTCGTATGGGTGCGAGGATCCACGAAATCCGCCCTTGCCAGGTCCAAACATTGCCGTACCCGCGCACGATGCACAGGTTTGGTCAATACCATATCAAGCATCGGCTCATGAACGGTTCGATTAGGCACCGGTATCCCTCGGTTGATGAGCAGAACAATGTGAAGATGTTGCAAATGCGGATCGGTTTTTACGGCATGAATAAACTTCTGCCGATATGGTTCAGCAAGGAGCGAATCAATAAATATGGTGGTATACGGTTGCGCCTCCTTCAACCCCGCCCGTAACCACGAACAAGCCTGGGTGCAATCTGCCGTAGCAGCCCACTGGACTCCAAACTCATGACAGAGATTTTGAAGCATCTGCAAAGTGGCCGATGGACATCCGACACATAAGACTCGTGCCGGCGTAAGCCGAGGAGACATGTCAACAGTACGATGAGAAGCCCCGACATCAATAGCAAATGGAATGTGACACCAAAACGTCGCCCCGCACCCCTCAGACGTCTCGACCCCGAGACTCCCTCCCATCAACTCCACAAGTTGACGTGAGATGGCCAACCCCAGACCCGTCCCACCATACGTTTTGGTGGTCGAAACATCCGCTTGCGAAAACGGTTGAAATAATTGCTCTTGGGCCTTTTCCGTAATACCAATTCCCGTATCTCTCACCGAAAACCGTAAACACAGACCAGATCCAGACGATGGACCCTCTTCACACCCCCCCCCCAAAACACACGACGCGTCACTTTCCGTTGAATGCATGCACGACGTGTCAGGCAACATCGAGCCGGGTCCATCGTGTAGCTGTTCAATGGCAATCACCACTTCTCCTTGTTCGGTAAACTTTATCGCATTCCCGATGAAGTTCGTAAGAATTTGCCTCAGACGATTTGGGTCTCCTACGATGAACATGGGAATATCCGACGCAACGATACTGGCCAAATCCAGACTTTTTCTATGAGCACGTTCAGCAAATACATCTAAAAGGTCTTCAAGCAGCCGCCGAATCTCGAAGCTGACAATTTCAAGATGAAGCTTCCCGGCCTCAATTTTCGAAAAGTCTAAAATATCGTTGATAATCATTAGCAGGGTTTCCCCTGAGGAACGAAGCAAGGATGCACATTCAGCTTGTTCCGAGGTCAACGAGGTGTGCAACAACATCTCAGTCATACCAATCACGCCATTCAGCGGAGTGCGTATTTCATGACTCATCGTCGCTAAGAATGCCGCTTTGGCTTGTGTCGCCGCTTCCGCCTTGACCAGCGCGTCATCGAGCTCTCGATTTTTTACCTCAAGCCTGTCGGCAAAGGCCGCCAACTCATCTGCAGCTAATTTTCGGTCTGAAATATCCATCCCAAACCCACGAACCAACCCAAGCGCCGGATGAGGACTAAACACCCAAGCATAGAGATACGGCCCTAGATGAATTTCAATATCTCTACGTATGGTGTCCGTTGCCAAACATTCTTGAATGAGACCGAGCAACGGCAATGGAAAGCTTGTGGTTGCATCGAAGGACCCAGACTCTACCTCCCGCATAAGATGAATCATAGCGGCATTGGCATACAACAGATTTCCCGATTGATTCACCTCAATGATCGGAAAGGGACTTTCCTCCGGAATCGCCACCAATCGCTGCGAATCTTCACGCAATTGCCGTTCCGTACTGAGATTCCGAAACGTCAACATCATCCCAGTGCCACCCACATCTTCTAAGACAAGACTCGACAGTTCGACCCAGCACCACCCACCGGCACGCGTACGGAACTGTATGTGAGACGTCCAAACCAACGAACGTGTCTGCATGCATGTATGAATTGGACAATAGGCCGATTCATATTCGGATTCAGGAGTCAGGCACTCGAAAATTTCATGCGCAGTCTTTCCATGAACCGCGACTTCGCTCCATCCCAACATACGTGCTCCCGCATCATTCAACGTCACGATCTGCCCCGACTCATTCAGAACACAGACCCCGACAGTCAACGCTTTCATTAACGCCTGGTTCATCGCAACTTGCTGACGATATGCGTCTTCGAATGACCGATCCGATGATGGGGGTGACGACTTACTCATACATGACTTTCATGACGTGGGTCATGACTCACATATTGCTGGACGTCGATATGCAGATTCGCAGGATTGAGGATATCTTCAATCATCCGTTGGGGTGTTGACGTGTTCGAGGCGGCTAGGTTTTCGATGATCGGAGAATCATAGACTCGTCCGTTTTGATCCGAAATAAGTTTCACCGTCGGTTTCAAGCGTTCGAGTGGGTTCGTCTTGACAACCACGGCCTGTTCTCCCGTCGACAATCTGACGAGACTGCCGAGCGGATAGACCCCAAGACACCGGATGAGCGCTGCCACAGGCTCGACGCGTAATTGGCCCTCTTTGGCGTACATATATAATTGACGGACAGCCAACGCCATCGGAAGACCCGGTGGCGGCCCCCAGGGACTGACACACGCATCGAGCTGATCAATGAATCCGACAATATCACTGAGGGGTGAAATCTCACGATGAGCCCGTTGAAACGGATAACCCGACCCGTCTTGCCGTTCATGATGTTCGGCGACGACTCGCTGGACCTCGGATGATATCGAGGGACATTGTTCGAGAATAGCAAGCCCCCGTCCAACATGGCGTTCAAAAATTACCCGTTCGTGTTCGCCTAACTCATGCTTGCGTTTCAACACATTACGGGGAATTCGTACATGACCGACATCATGGAGTAACCCACCGAGCGCAAGAACCTCTAAGTCTCGTTCATTCACACCAAGTTGCAGGCCAACCATAATAGACAGGATCGCGACATCAACAACATGATCGTATAATGTTTTATCGAATGCGTGAAGATTTTCCAGGACATACAATTCAGCCATAACCTGTTCTTGGCTGAATACCTGCTTGACTAATGCCTGCATCGTGTGTCGAAGCGTGGGGTGATCGATCACCGCTCCAGTCTTTACGCCTTCAAACACACGTTCGATGGCGGTAACGGCATCATGTTTGATCTGTATTGATACGTCCTGCGGCGACGGAACAGACGATGCCGAACACACCTCTTCGTCCTGCAACACATCGCCAATCGGAGTCTGAGCGGACGATGGCAAGGTGCTCGATGGCTTTTCGGTCTCTTCATGTACATCCAACCCGCGGGACGGGTCAATCATGACTTCCTTGATATCCGACTTGAGAAGGACATCGACGTCTTTTTGTGTCTTGAGAAGCCGGTTATGCCGAAAAAATGGAGATTTCCACCAAGACTGATAGACACCGACTAAAAACATTCCAGGCTTCAGCTGGCTTGTGGCTATTCGTTTCGTGGCGGAGGCTGTACGCGGACGGACAGGAAAATCTGATGCCTTCGTCATAACATCTTCGACGTTGATAGCAAATTCAAATAGGTACTAGTGTACGAAAACACGGTTGTTGTGTGCTTTATGGCTGCTGAACGGCAACTTCCGTTGGCTTCCTCTTTCAGTTGCGATGTTTATGATAGGTGTTCAAGTGGATACGGTTGATGAGACCCCACATGGATCTGAAGACATGCATTGCTGCTCAAAGCTCGCTGACAGGTGTCCAAGACGGCATCTAACGTTTTATGGAAACTACCGACACAGTGCAAGGACCGTGCATTCATTCTACGGACGAGAGCAGCGGCAACGAACGTCCCGGCTTACTGACCGACTGGTGCCGGACTTGGAGACACGCGTTTCGCGTCCTGGAGAGTCGGATATATTTGAACCATTTTAGGAACGTTCGCAAGATCCAACACCTGACGAACATAGGGCTGAGGATTTACAAGACTGAGCTGTGCTTGTTTCACTTTTAAATTTTGATGAGCAATCACCAATAAACCCAAGGCCGAACTATCAACAAAGGAGACATGTTCCATATTGATAATAATATGTGAACAGCCGTCCTTTTGTAATCGTTCAATCGTATCCTTAAAGACTTTTCTTGTGCCAAAATCAAATCGACCTTCTAATTCAAGCACGACAACGGAATCTTCTTGTTGTTCTGAAATTTGCATTGCCCTCTCCTCCTAAAGCATAGAATGTCTCAATGGCATGATGGACGTCAGCGCTACAGTTTGTACTGGGCCCAATTCCCTGGCACAATTCTTCAGCACACATAGTTCCGTTATCGGACAACGAACACAAAAGTTAAGTAAAGACTCTATGGGAAAAAAGAACACACACGAATGAATACCAACACAGCCGCAGGAACAGCATACGCTACCCTTTTCCCCTAAGCCCTAAGTGTTCACGAAACTCTTGTTCAACATATGGTAGACAGTCATGACTGTTGAACCGCACAAGGTTTCGAAGATGCATAAGACTTTCTTCGCCAAGAATGTTGGTAAATTCAATGGCAAGCCCTGTCTCATCAACCCGGACGACAATCCCTGTGGCATATACGCAGGGTTCCCCCTCTCCTTCATTCAATAGTAATGTCACATGACAGTCTGCATGCAGAGGAAGATGCTGATGACACCGTACATATAACCCCTTAAGGCTCAGATTACACAGAACCCCTTGGATAGGCACCCTGTCGCCTGAATGCAATTCGACGACATGCTTCAGAGCCACACGTGTACATTCTCGACGTTGAGGATCTTCACTCATTTCACAGAACCTCCTTCTCAACTACCTCGGAATCGGATTCTCGCCAGACCGAGACACACAGGGATTGCTCTTGACAGTCGAAACATAAACCTGAGGAAGAGATGACGCGCTTCTCAGGTGAATATCGAGCCCCGGCAGTGTCTGCCATTTCGTTTCTGTCATTTCAAAAATCTCCTGCTCAAGAAATGACATGTCCTGAATTCTCCAAAACCGGACGAAGCCTGTAGCATGCGGTTCTTCCAACAGGCACTCGCGCAAACGCCTGATCAAGCATAAGCGTGGTTTCCGTTCCACCTAAGAACAAATACCCATCCCCGCTCATATGCTCTCGAATTTTGGTTAATATCCTCTGTTTAGTTTCTCGATCAAAATAAATGAGCACATTTCGTAAAAACACAATGTCGAGCTTTGGAAACGGCAACCATGGCCCCGCCAGATTCATCTCCTTGAACTCAATCATGTTCCGAAGTTGATCCTTCACGTACCAGCATCTTCCGTTTTTCGAAAAATATTTCAGCAATAGTTGGACTGGAAGTCCGCGATTCACTTCGAGTTGGCTGTACTTCCCTTCACTGCAGCGATGCAGCATCTCCGAGGAAATATCGGTTGCGATAAAGTTGATGGTCCACGAATCCAACTCGGAGAATAGTTCGCGAATCACCAACGCGATACTATACGGTTCCTGACCGCTCGAACTCGCCCCACACCAAATATTGACAGATTTCCTGTCCTTTCGTTTTTTTATTAATTCCGGGAGCACCTCATCTCGTAATGCCTCAAACGGCGTCAGATCTCGGAAAAAACTTGTTTCATTCGTCGTCATCGCTTCGACGATACGCCGATGGAGTGGACCAAAGGGAGTTCGGCGAACATAACAAATAAGATCAGCAATGGACGTAAAACCCTCTTCCTTCACGATTGGTTCGAGTCGCGCGAGGACCAAGTACTCTTTCTTGGATTCAACCACAATGGCTGAATGCTCTCGCACGAGATTACTGATACATTGCATGTCTGTTTCAGAAAGACAGCGAGACATATAGATTCCACGACGATGACAACTGCTGTTGGACCATAACAAGAGGGATCGGACAATCTTTCGAACATCATGACAGGGCGTTGGCTAACGCCGTTGCGTCGTGTCGGTATTACTGAATACCCAGTAATTGCAGTTTTTCCCGAATCACATCTTTGGTGAATGGCTTCATCACATACTCATTCGCGCCGGCCTCCAGCGCTTTTTCCATTTGCGCGACTTCGGTTTCGGTCGTCACCATCATCACCGGGGCATTGGGAAACGCGGAGTCAGCACGCATGGTCTTGAGAAATTCCAAACCACTCATTTCCGGCATATTCCAATCAACCAACACCACATCGACGCGTGCCATCGACTGCAACGTGCGGAGGCCGTCCCTCCCATTACCCGCTTCCTCAACATGTCCGCCAATAGACTCAAGAATCTGACGCAGAATAATTCTCATGGCCTTTGAATCATCAATCACCAAGACATGCATACACACCTCCCTCCTCGACACTACACTCCATGAATCCTGACTTGTGATCGGGTAATCATTCCATGGCTCCATGAGGAAATCGCACACGGCACAAGAGATTGGACGCTTCCAATCCGATGCCTTATGTAAACTTTCCTATCACTAATTGAAGATTGTCAGCCATTTTCGCTAATTCTTCGGCAGCCACCTTTGTTTGTTGGGAGCCTTCATTGGTGCTGGTCGCGGCTTCAGCTACATGTGCAATATTACTCGCGATTTCTGCTCCTCCCTTTGACGCTTCGAATACATGGCGGCTCATCTCGTTAGTCGTCACGTATTGCCCTTCCACTGCACTGGCGACCGTATGTTGATAGTCATTTACCTGTTGTATCACCTCACTGATTCGAGCAATCGCATCTACTGCGCCTTTGGTATCCGCTTGAATCGTTTCGATCATCTGACTAATAAGCTCCGTGGCATGCTTCGTTGCTTTTGCAAGGTCCTTCACTTCATTAGCAACTACGGCAAACCCTTTTCCGGCCTCCCCTGCGCGCGCCGCTTCGATGGTGGCATTCAAAGCCAAGAGGTTCGTTTGTTCCGCAATCGAGGTAATCACTTTAATAATACTGCCAATCTCGGCGCTACTCTGTCCGAGCTGTGCGACGGTGGCATTCGTCGTTTCCATCGCATCAACGGCTTCGGCAGCGACACGTGCGGAGTTGCTAGTAGTCTGTGAAATCTCCTGGATACGGGTATTCATCTCTACCGAACCGACAGCCACAGACTGAATATTTTTGCTTACGTCCTCTGCAGTGTTTGACACGCGATGTGCTTGACTGGAAGTCTCCTCCGCCATACCGCCCATATGATCGCTGACCGTATATAACTCTTCTGCGGCACTGGCTAAAGTCGTCGCAATAGAAGCGATTTCCTCGACCCCTTCCTTCAACTTTTCCGCTTGTGCTTTTTCATATGCTGCCGACTCTTCTCTCTGACGCTCTGCAGCTAACTGTTGCGTGATAATACGCCATACCACCATGGCCCCGAGATACTGTTGCGTGGTATCGTAAATTGGGCTTGCGGACAGTTCTAAGGTTTCTGGACCGACGTGAATATGCGTTGGCCCCGGGGGATGCTGCTGAATAGCCATGAGTCGTGCGTGATAATCAGAATCATTGTGAAAGTGCTCTAACGAACGACCGATCATCTGATCGCCGGACACAGACAAATACGGTTCAATTGCTTGTATGGTCTTGTGTGATGCTGGGTTCATATATTGAATCTTCCAGTCTTGATTCACATATATGATATTGATGGGGGCCTGCTCGACGATTGAATTGATCCGGGACATTTCTCGCGTACTATATTGAATCCTATCGGCCATATGATTAAACGTGTTGGCCAATTGCCCAACTTCGTCAGACGACTGCAGGTTCACACGAAGACTATAGTCGCCCGCCGTCATGGCTTGAGCGACACCTTGAATCTGTTTGACTCGTGCTGTCCCCTTATGCCCAACCCACCATGCAAGCGGCAACAATACAAGCAAGCACACACCTCCTGTCAGCAGGATGGCCATCTTGAGTTTCATCGGTGTGATCGCCGCCTGCTCTTTTGCAATCCGCACCAGGACCGACCAATTCATTCCCGGATACCCTAATGCCCCCTGCAAATGCGTGTACCCTCCGGCGTGGACTATTTGCTTTCGTGCATGAATGCCATTCTGATATCCGGATTGTCCGGCAACAGCCCTTTGTGCAATCTCGACTCCCGATTTCGCTAAATTTAACTTGAGTATGACATGTTCAAAATCATGGACCACTTGTTCCGTTCCATATCCGACCGGGTCATAGTCCACCAGCACTCGACCTTGTCCATCCAATACGGTCAATTCAGCACTGGAAAACCCTTCGCGTTTCAGGTGCAGATATTCTTCTTGGATAATGTGCTCGATCAGGGAAAATTTGGTCCGGTTACTCCAATAGGCAATGACCTTTCCATCTTGATCAACGACGGGTGCTGAAAACCCAATGGTCAACCCGCTGTCTCCGGCATAGACATCTTTGACATCGGTATCGATGTGGACATCTTCAACATAAGTCCCAGTCAACTGATGAGTATTGGGCGCAGAAAATGGCATCGCGACAGTAAAATCATTCCGAGCCAATGCCTGAAACCAGGGAGTCGCTCGATAATTCTTTTGTAGAAGATGAGCCGTGGGAATCGGAGAGCCTGTCGCATCTTTTGAATTCACCGCGATAGGATATCCTTCGGTGTCTACCAAAATCGTCAGATAGTAGACACCGGCTGTCACCACATACTGATTCATAGTTTTCGTAATCTCTTGAACAGCCTCAGGGCTCCCCCACTGAGGATGCGATTGCGCCGCTTCATTGCGCCCAAAAACTTGCACGTCGACATACCGCTCGAACAGATTCCGATCGATTTTCTCAGCAATGGTTTTGGCTACACGCTCAAACTTTATCCCCACCTCCTCTTCCATGGTATTCGCCGCATGAAATCCAATAAATCCAATGGCCGTCATGGGAACAACTCCGAATAGGACACAGAGGCCTATCAGTTTCGCCGTGATGCCAAACTTACGTACAGACGTCTCAAATCGACTCATCGTCTCTTCTCCTATTAGCATTCAACGTATACACAGCATATGACCGTGCTCTCGTTGGCATTTTTTACGATGGTGAATGGCAACACAATGTCCCATAGCCGAGACACACATACCAATACCCACGTTCCCTTCATAGAATCTCACAGCAAGACCGTCTGATATTGCGCATGGTTCTCATGAGACACGGCCATCACCTTTCCCAAGTCCAGAACTAACAGCATTCGATCACCACATGTATACGCTCCAGAGAGTAACGCTCTTGCCTCGCTGTCAAGGCTTGAAGGTAGAGATTCACATGCGTTATCAGCAACGTCGATGACATCTCCAAGTTCATCGACAAGAAGGCTGACCGGTTCATGATCTGTTCGAATAACAACATGCATGGGAGAAGAACCGAATAACGCAGGCTTCATGCCTAATCGACGCCGAAGATCAAGCGTGGTGACAACGTGTCCCCGGACATTCATCAGCCCTCGAATAACAGGTGAAGCCAATGGGACGTAGGTCATGCGTTGATCGCGAAGGACTGCCTGCACAACACGAACATTCACGCCCAACAGCAACGTATCGATGGTAAACGTACAGAACTGTCGTACTGCTGGCATGACTCAGGTCTCCAGACATTCCAGGGTTAATGATCCCACCGGCTGCTGCAAACAGGTCTTCAAGACACAATCAACATCTAAGAGAGCGCTCACTTTTCCTTGGATGACAGTCGAGCCCAGCATGCCTGGACGATTCGATGTTGCGTGAGCATCAATCTGAACATCCACAATGTCAATAATACGGTCAACCACAACTCCTACATATTGGCCATCATGATCCATAAGCACAACCTGCAACACGTCAGGTTCATCAGATGGTGATTCGTTATACGACCCTAGCAGTGAAGATAACCACACAATCAATACAATCTGACCGTGATACCGCATCACGTGGTTGCCATCGACCACGTGCAACACCTGTTTCTGTACATCGGTGATTCGTGTGACCCTGTGGACCGGTATGGCCACACAATCATCTTCACCAACCTGAGCGATAACACACATCTGAGATGTTCCTGAACTGGCGGTTCCTTCCTCTTGTGCAGGGTTCATAACTGGCAAGAACGAATCTTGACCCAACACAAAATTTGTGCGACGAGCCAAACCCATCACATCTAAGACCAGAGCCACATGACCGTCACCCATGATTGTCACCCCTGCATACACATCCAATCCCTGAAGTGGCATCCCAAGTGGCTTGATCACAATTTCTTCAATATCCTGGACGGTCTCCACAATAAGGCCGAATCGAAAACAGCCAGCCTGTAGCACAACGATATGTGTGATATCTGAACACAACGACCCTCCCGTGCTCTCGGAGACAACAGGATGTATCTGTAATACGTTGTTCAAATGAAGGAGTGGAATGACATGTCCTCGATACCGATATAGCAACGCGTCCTGAACGACTTCTGTAACCTGCGCATATAATTCGGCATCGATGCGGACACATTCCTGAAGGTGGGTTTGGGAAATGGCAAAGCGTTCCTCACCAACCGTCACCATAAGAGCGGGACTGATCGTTAGCGTTAACGGTACGCTGACTTTAACCGTCGTACCTTCATGAGCCCTGCATGAAATTTCTATGCTTCCGCCAATATGCTCAATATTGGTTTTTACGACATCCATGCCGACGCCGCGCCCGGACAGATTCGTCACTTCCGCTGCCGTGGATAAGCCGGGGAGGAAAACAAGTTGCAAAATATCACGCTCCTGCATCCGCGAAACCTCGGCCTCCGTCACAACACCACACGCAATCGCCGCCTCTACAACGCGTTGCGTCGTAATCCCTCTACCATCGTCACGAATTTCAACATGCGCCTGTCCCCCTTCATGATAGGCACGCAACACAATTCGTCCTTGACGAGGTTTGCCATTGGCCTCCCGAACGTCAGGACGTTCTATGCCATGATCAACAGCATTTCGTACAAGATGCGTCAATGGGCCTTGAATCGCTTCGAGAAGCATCTTATCCAATTCCGTCTCTTGTCCTTCCATTTCAAGTCGAATGTCTTTCCCACAGGCCAGAGCCAGATCTCGAACCACTCGTGGGAATGTGTTCCACATATTCCCAATGGGTTGCATTCGCGTTTTCATCAGTCCCGATTGCAACTCTGCAGTAATCAGACTCAAGCGTTGAGCCGTCGCCATAAATTTGGAATCCTGTTGCATGCCAGGACATTGCACGATTTGATTTCGCGTCAAGACCAACTCACCAACCATCCTCATCAATGTATCTAATACTGTCACATCAACACGGATTGATGACTCAGCCGCTCCGAGTTGGCGTGCATCCCCGACTCGATATGGGGCCTGTTGTCGCACACCACATTCCACCAAGTCCTGCGAACGAGAGTCGGCAGAACCCTGATTTGACGTCGTTGAGGAAACCGTCCCTGTTGAGAGCGGCGGCAGGCCTGGAGATGGCAATGCAGAGGAAACATCCTCTCCTGACAACTCAGGGCTCATTGGCATGTCAGACTCTGACGTCTGAAGCGCAACGAGCGTCGAGTGTAACTCCAAGTAATCATGTATCCCGTCATGTCGATATTCTGCAATACTGTCAAGCATCGTTCGAACGGCATCAACTAAAGACAAAAGCGCACTCACTCTTTCAACAGTAAGTGGAACGTCCCCATTACGAATACAACTCAACAATGCTTCTCCCGCATGCGTCAGACCTTCCAACTTGGCATACCCAAGAAACGAACAGGTTCCCTTAATGGTATGAATTCCACGAAATATACATGCCAGCTTTTCTTGACTCGAATGGCTTTCACTTGCAACAAGATCTCGTTCAACCTGCGACAAGCTTTCATGACTTTCCTTGAGAAACTCTACGACCGCTTCATCTAATTCAGGATTGGCTCGAACCGGCTCGCACATCACGGATGTATTCGGTGGATACTCCTGCACGGTCTCCGCATCAACAGGAGAACATGGCAAGGACGTCACAATCGACACGTCGCTGAGTAGGTCAACATCAGCCCCCCTCTCACATTGGAGTACCTCCAATTGCTGTTTCAATTCGACATATTCGTTTTCACCATCCATGCCTTCCTGCTCGATACATTCCAGCATGTGGCGAATCGCATCAACCATCGCTAACAGCGCCTGTGTCATCTTTGGAGTCAGTGATGATTCACGATCACGCACAACATGGAGTAACCGTTCACCAGTATCCGTGAGACTTTCTAACCTGAAGTATCCAAGAAATGCACAGGAGGATTTGATACTATGCGTCGCCCGAATGATACGGAAAAGAAGACGCTGGTCATGAGCAGACTCGAGACAGGATAAGTCCTGTTCGATCTGACACACATGCTCATCACTTTCGATCAAGAATTCCGTAATGGCCGCATTCACATTATTCATCAAAATATACGTTTTCAGACATCATGCCACCGCACAACGATAGGTAGTCACACACGCTGCCTCCGACACTCCTTCACATCCATCATCTGGATATTCACTGAAAAATCCGTGAAAGAGGGACACCTCTTCTTTCTATCGGAACAATGACATAGAAAGTTGAAGATCCGATACAAATATGCACGTCCGTCATTCTTCGTACAGCAGACATATCTATAAGGACGTTCAATGTGACATCACCCCTTCAAGGGCACGGAAGGTATAGCCGTTCGAATAAATGGCCGTTTGTACGACATATGATGGTGCGTTGTGAGATGATGAACATGAAGATTTGAGCACGCGGCTAGCGCCGCCATTGCGGGAAAGGACGCCTTTAGAGGAGCTCGATACTTGGAGAGATAGCCTGTCTCCGCCATCTCACGTGCTGGTAATGAGCTGGGCTTGATTCGCCAGCTTAGGAGATGCTTTTTAGATGCGACAACATAGCCGCAGGAATATCGGAGAGCGGAAGAATTTTATCGACCCCTCCCGCCTTAATCGCTTCCTTCGGCATCCCGAAGACGACGCATGACGCCTCATCTTGCGCGATATTAAATGCCCCGGCCTTTTTCATTTCAAACATGCCGGCGGCACCATCGTTGCCCATACCTGTGAGAATCACACCAAGACTATTGGCTCCGGCATAATTCGCAACGGACCGAAACATCACATCCACAGCAGGGCGATGCCGATTGATGGGGGGATGTTGATTAAGGGTGACGTGATAGCGCGCACCGCTTCGACGAAGTTCCATATGATAGTTCCCTGGGGCGAGAAGGGCTTGTCCAGGAATAACGCTATCCCCATCCTCTGCCTCTTTGACACTAATTTGACATACGTCATTCAAACGATCGGCAAAGGTTTTGGTAAACCGTTCGGGCATGTGCTGTGTCATAACAATCGGAGGAACACTTGGCGGAAGCACTTCAAGCAATTCCTTTAGCGCTTCCGTTCCACCAGTCGACGCCCCGATGGCAATGATCGTATCCGTCGTCTTGATCATGGACGATTGCGTTGCCAACTCACGAAGACGATCAGGATTCGCAGCAGCCGGAGCTCGCTTACGGACCGTGGCTGCTGCTGCAATTTTCACCTTACTGGTAATGGTTTCAGCCAGTTCCTCTAACCCATGCTGAACGTCGATTTTCGGCTTCGTGATAAAATCGACAGCTCCAAACTCCAACGCCCGTAAAGTCGTTTCACAACCTGACTCCGTCAGCGAGCTGACCATCAGCACAGGCATCGGATGCCCGGCCATCACCTTCTGGAGAAAGGTCAAGCCGTCCATTTTCGGCATCTCCACATCAAGGGTCAGCACATCGGGGTTCAGGCTTTTGATTTTATCTCGAGCAGCATACGGATCCGTGGCAGATCCCACCACTTCAATGTCCGGATCTTGCCTCAACAGTTCAGTCATGACTCCCCGAATTAACGCCGAGTCATCGACAATCAGCACTCGAATTTTTTTCTTACTCATACGTCTCTCCTTGTTATCAAAAACAGACAACGCGGACCAGCCGGCACACACACGCAACATCACCAGGTGTAACTGCCGTCACATGGCTGCTTAGAACAACGTCACGTCACCCGCTGCCGGTTCTTTCTTGAGCGTCGATTCATATTGCCGTTCTTGTTGGGCGATTTTTTGAGATTGCACGCGATCTAGCTTTTTCATGAGCACTTTGCCGGTATCCGTAAAATAATAGACCTTCCGTGGACACACATCCCCGACATCAGCTTTCACCGGTGGCATGCCTTCCTGTCGCAGATAATCCATTGCCCATGCGGCGTTTTTGGCCCCAACATCTAAGTTGCCGTCATAAATTTTTCCCCCGCCAAAGACTTTGGCCTCCAAACGCTTTCGATGCCCACCACGGCTTAAAATACCGTTGATCAACATTTCCATGGCATAACTGCCATATCGCCCGGACTCCGACCAGGCATCATTGCTATGCTGACCATTTGGAGCTGCCAGCATAAAATGATTCATTCCGCCAACCCCGGCTTGAGGATCCCGGAGACAGACCGAAATGCACGACCCCAGAACGGTATACACCACCATTGGCGTTTCACTCAAAAAGTATTCACCGGGTAGAATCACCGCCACTTCATGCGGAAACCGGATATCTTTCATTCGTCGGATATGTCCGAACTCCATATTTGAACTTTGGGGCATACGTATGGCTTATTAGTTAGTCGATGAACGGTTTTTGAAGCGTCGTGAGACGGGAAACGTCAAACGAACAACGTACGATACATACATTCAGCGTTTTTCAATTCATGACCTGCATGTTCAGATTCTTTCTAACGCTTCTATGTTCGTCTCTCGTTTCTCATCGACCGTTTGACGTTTCACATCTTCTGATAAATCGTGGGGGCAATGTACGTAAAGTCATGTTCTACCCACTGTAAACTCTCGGAATGTCCAATAAAGAGATATCCCCCAGGCTTGAGGTATCGAAAAAACTTGCGCACCAGACGAGATTGGGTATCGCGGTCAAAATAAATCATGACATTCCGGCAAAAGACGACATTCAATGGTTCCCGGATGGGAAAGGTATCATCCATCAGATTAATACGCGTAAAACGCACGACATTCGCAATCTGCGGTTTGACTTTGACAAAATGAGCCTTTTCCCCTTTTCCCCGTAAGAAGTGACGGCGTACGAGTTCAGGATCGAGACCGGCAATGCGCTCATCTTCATAGACACCCGCCGCAGCCTTGGCAAGTACTCTCGTTGAAATATCTGAAGCCAGGACCTTGAAACTCCAATGCGATGGATTCAATACCGAATCGTGCAACGTCATGGCTATCGAATACGGCTCCTCTCCAGAGGACGATGCCGAAGACCAAATTCGAATGTGCCGCACATCAGCTAACGTGGGCAAGATTTTTTCACGAAGAAAATCAAAATGAACCGGCTCCCGAAAAAAGTCGGTTTTATTGGTCGAAATCAGATCTAATAGATTCGTGAGTTCTTCCTGCCCGGCATCCCCTCGCACATAATCCAGATATTCCTGATACGTGGATAATTCCAACATGCGAAGCCGTTTCCCGAGCCTCGAAACAATGAGCGTCTTTTTATCGCCGCTCAGCGTAATGCCAACCTGCTCGTAAATAAATTTCTGAAATTGACTGTACTCGGTATCGGAGATTGTTGCATTCATTAGCGTTCACCTATCAGATCGTGGATGACAGCATTGCTCATCGCATATTCCTCCAAACGTTCTCGTGCAGTTTCCCGTTCACATGGCATTTACTGACTGGGTACCCACTGAAACAACATCACGTAGACCGCATACGCGGTCACAATCGTCCCGGAAAACGTCCCAACCAAAATCTTCCCCTGTATCCGGTGACGCTGGATAACATTCACCAGATTCTCCACTTCCGCTTCCAATCGTAGCCGTGTTAGGCCGGTATAGAGGTTCGTGATTCCCAGACCAATGGTCGCAACGGCCAAACTCGTATGAAGAACAAGAACTGGAATATAATACTGCCAATATTCGTCAACTGTTCCCGGAAATTCATCTCGTCCAAACATCACCTGTTTCGCAACATACCCGGCAAGCCACAATCCAACCAACGTGCATGACGCCATCATCCATTTTGCATGCCGAGGGATATCATGGCGTTTTCCCGCACGTACCCCAAAGAGCGCGATTATATATGCCAGGGTCATGCTGACCAGCACGCCATACCACATTGCATCATGTGCATTCATCACCATACGGCCTTTACAGAAAGATGTCAGGACACTCCATGCACTCTGCCTTTGCATCACCATCAATGGCTACGCGACAAATATACACACACATTATCGGTTGACTCACACAATACATGAACTGCATATGGGAGGTTTTCTTTGAAACGTACAAGCCGCGATATAGCCATTCCGCTGGACGTCCGTCTATTCGTCCTGTGTGTGTACACAATGGGTGTATGGGGATTCGTGAGATGTGATGTGGACTGACGACAGAAGCCCACATGCGGCACAGCGGATAACTGCCATGAACCATACGGTGTAGAGAACCGTCTCTCTTAAATACGATGGAAGAGGGAGGGAACGATAGCACACAAATCAGACACCCACAGGGCGAAGCAAAAGACACTGAACGGGCTCAGGTCTTTCGCCCCACCATGTCATCGACTCAATTATCCGCGCATGCGAATGATAATAGCCCCCATGAAATCGTCTTTTTTCCAATCACGTTTGGTGGTTTTGGGATGCTGGTTATGACAATCGGCACAACCCTGGGAAATGGCGAAATCCGCAGACATGCCTTTAAATTGCGTGCCATCTTGGAACGTCAGCATCTTTTCTTTCCCACTTGCAAGCCTGGTTAACATTTCTTTTTCCATTGGAGTCTTGGCTTGGTTACTTTTGTACAGCGGATACGTCCCGACAAGTGACAATTCATACCCTTGGATTTCATAGCCTAAAGCTTTCACGTACTGTGCAGGCAACATCACGGCATGATCTTCTTTGACCCAGTTTTCCGACGTCTTCATTCCTGACGCTTTCACTTTGCGAAGAACACTTTGCGAATAAATCGTTCGTGCCGCTCTGACTGTTGCAAGAATATACTTGGTCATCGCATCTCGATCGAGGGTAAAGTCCTTGGTCATCGCAGCCTGCCCGTTCGAGAAAAACGTCATGCCGCCAATCACCACGATCATCATCGCCGTGATGATCACGGACCAGACTCGCTTCTTTATTAGGCTTTTCATAGAGTCTCCTTTTCTAGGTTTTGAAATCATCGTGCAATGCAAAACGGTAGACGGAAAACATAAGGTAAAATTGCTCCTCTAGTTTGCATCGTCTGTCTGTCGGTTTATTTCTCCAAATCTTTCCGTCTCACGTTTTCCGTTTTTCGCCTTACGGCTTTCAGAATTCCTCAAAAAAGTCATCATCCCGTTGCCGGCGATCATGACCGTTTCCGGAACCAACACCCGCTTTCTCCGGTTCAGATGCAGACGACGATTGAGCCGGAACTGGTGACGACTTTGCGGAGGTGTGAGCCGTTTTCTGCTGGGCGACTGAGCCCATTGACTTCGCTGGTTCGCTTCCACTCCGCTTGACTTGCTGAACGCGACCACCTACCGCACCACTCGACTTCGCAGACCCAGCATCATCAGTTTTGAAAAATGCGACCTGCGTCAACAGCTCACCGGCTTGCTGCCGCATGGATTGCGACGCGGAAGTCGTTTGTTCCACCAACGCCGCGTTTTGCTGCGTCGACTGGTCCATCTGAATGACGGCCTTGTTGACTTGATCGATACCGGCCGCTTGTTCCTGTGAGGCCGCGCTGATCTCTGAAATAATATCCGTCACACGTTTCACGGAGTTCACGATTTCCTCTAAGGTTTGTCCGGATTGGTTCACGAGTTCGCTTCCGTCTCCAACTTTTTGGACTGATTCATTAATAAGCGTTTTAATCTCCTTCGCAGCCGTCGCCGATCGTCCGGCCAAATTCCGGACTTCAGAGGCCACAACCGCAAATCCACGACCCTGTTCTCCCGCACGGGCGGCTTCAACAGCCGCATTCAACGCCAAGAGGTTCGTTTGGAAGGCAATCTCATCGATCACATTGATAATATCTGCAATTTTCTTACTGCTCTTGTTGATTTCACTCATGGCATCGACGGCTTTTTCCGTTACCGCCCCGCCTTTCTCCGCGACTTCGCGGGCCGCGACAGCCAATTGATTGGCCTGTTTCGCATTATCCGCGTTTTGCTTGATCGTCGACGTCATTTCCTCCATCGACGCACTGGTTTCTTCCAACGCCGAGGCTTGTTGCGATGTCCGTTGCGAGAGATCCTCATTGCCACTGGTAATTTCCTGAGAAGCCGTACTGACACTGTCGGCCCCTTCCCGTACGGCCGCCACAATGCCCGTCAGGTTTTTAATGGCTGAATTCAAACTTTGCTTAATCTTGTTAAATTCACCCTCATAGTTCCCATCCATCGTTTTGGATAAATGCCCTTCCGATAGACCTTGCAGCACTTCCGTGGCCTCTTTCAATGGAGAGACAATGGCATCCAGGAGACGATTCACTCCGCCAGAAAGGCTCTTGAAGAATCCTTCAAACTGGTCCGCATCGATGCGATTCGATAAGTCACCGGCCGCGGCAGCCCCGATTAATTGATCCACTTCCTTTTCGGCTTTCTTTTGCGCGGTAATATCGGACCACTCCAGCACATTGCCCAAATATTCTCCATCCGTCGACATAATGGCTGCCGCATTTAGATCCATCATTAAAGGCCCAACTTGAATTTCAGCACGATACGGCAGATTACGTGGATCATCTAATAATTTCCGTTGGTGAGACGGATTCTTATGATATTGATCGATACTCGACCCCACCATCTTGGATGCGTCGAAACCCGGTATGCCCTTTTGGATGTCGCTTTCATGTTTTTTCAGCGTCTTAGCCGAGGCATTATTTTGATAGATGATTTGATAGTTGCGATCACAGACCAATACATTGGTACTGGCATTATCCAATGCCGTCTTAATCCGCATCATTTCATTTGCGGCTTGCTGTTGTTTCGTGATACTACTTTGAATTTCCGACGCCATTTGGTTGAATGCATCGCCCAATTGCCCTATCTCGTCCTTGGATTTCACATCCACGCGAGCATCATAGTCACCTGAGGACATTTTTTCCGCTGCGGATTGTACCCGAACAACCTGTTGCGCTCCTGTCCGTCCGACATACCAACCAATCGGTACGATCAGGGCTAAACAAATCAACCCGGTTTGCATCACACTGGTTTGCACACTATTAGCGTCGGCTAAGGCTTCCTCTTCAGGCACACGTACCACCATCGACCAGCTCATGCCCGGAAATCCCATCGATCCCTTCAGATGAGTATACCCTGCCACTTGAGAAATGCCTTTTCTCGCATGCATCTCCGTTAGATATCCCTCTTTTCCGACAACCGCTTCCTTGACCGAGGGCACCCCCATTTCTATGAGATTGGTATTGAGTAACACATCAAAATTTCGCGGAACATCCTCCGTCCCATAGGTGGTCGGATCAAAATCCACAAGCACCCGTCCCTTGGGATCAAGAAGCGTAATCTCCGCTCCAGGATATCCAAGAGATTTCATCGATCGATACGTCATAAGAAACATCTGTTCAATGCCACGCATGTTGGTCCGATTCGTCCAATAACCTACGACTTCGCCGTTGTGACCATAGACCGGCGCCGAGAATCCCATGACATAGCCGTCTCGTCCTGTCGCTTGGGCCACATCCTTATCAATGTGCGTATCTTCGATGTAGGTTCCCGTCCATGTGTCATTGCCAGAAGAAGTATAGGGTCGTTTTGTCGTATACTCCCCCTTTTCGAGCGCTTTAAACCAGGGAGATTGACTGTAATTTTTCTCGAAAATAAATTGACTGTCTATTGGATTGCCTTCCGCATCTTGGTTATTCACGGCAACCACATCACCGCGCGTATCCACCATAATCAACAAATCGTAAATCCCGTACGCTGCCGCGTATTTATTCATGGTCTGACTTATCGTATTATACGGCGTGGGGTCATACCACTGAGAAATTCGATGTACGGCATCGTTGTACCCGAACGCCTGGACATCGCCATAGCGTTCGGCAAGATTTCGATCGATCTTATCGGATAAGGCTTCCGCCACCGTTTGAAATCGCAGACCGACTCCCGCCTTCATGTCTTCTCCAGCGTTGTAGGCAATCAACCCGACCGCCGCCATTGGGATCACACCAAAGATCAGGAATATCGTGACCAATTTGGCCGCAATTCCCCACGTTAGAAAGGTTTGCATCATCTGTTTCATGGCACCCTCACCCCCCTTTGATTGCTGTATAAATGTCTGAGTCTGTTGTAACCCGTTGCGATGTGTTTTCATCATACCTATCCTATTCCGCGCGGTTCGCCGTGACAGCCTCGACATCCGTGTCGGCCATCACCCGATCGATATCCAGTAAAGTCACCAGCCGATCATTCGCATTCCCAATACCCGACACAAAGGTAATATCCGCTTTGTGTCCCAACTCCGGAGGAGGTTGAATGTCTTTGCTAGCTAACTCCAAAACATCCGAGACCGCATCGACGAGAAATCCCATCACCCGGTCTCTGACATTCACGACCACAATTACGGTAAACGCCGTCGGCTCGGTCGGCTCCATCCCGAATTTCAATCGAAGGTCGACGATTGGAACGATCGTTCCTCGCAGATTGAGCACTCCCTTGACATAATCTGGAGTATTGGGGATTTTCGTAACGGCGGTGTACCCTTTAATTTCTTGAACCTTGAGAATATCCACGCCATAATGTTCTTCGGCTAAATCAAACGTCAGATATTGTTGACTATCCGTATTCAGCCCGATTTGATTGACCGTCGCCTCTGCCGTCTCTGTGGACATGAAATCCTCCTTCTTAATCAGTAAGGGAGTAAGGAGTGAAGGGGTAGGCGAAAGAGAAACCTCTCGATAGCTCTTTCATCATGCATTTCATCCCTCACCCCTCATCCTTTTCACTTCGCTTTCAATTTCACCATATATAGCCGGTTCTAATACCTTCCACTGGTTGAACCGTTGTACCGCGCTAAGGTAGTTGTATGCTTCTGTTTGGAACTTATTTGGATTCGCTATACTCATGAACGCTTTTTCTTGCCCTCTTCTTTCCCGCTTCTCGTTTCACGTTTCCCGCTTCACGCCCCACGCTTCACTCTTCACGCCTCAGGCAGCTTCAATCTTTGCCATTCTGGATAATTTGACAAGACTCGGCACATCAAGAATGAGCGCCACCTGTCCATCGCCCAAAATGGTCGCTCCCGATATACCTTCTATTTTTTGAAAATTCTGTTCCAGACTCTTGATCACCACTTGCTGTTGACCTGTCAGCTCATCAACAAAAAGCGCAACGCGTTTTCCTTCTGATTCCACGATCACTAATAACGCCTCTGCCGGATCGGTAAACTCCGGCTGCACACCAAAGACATCGTACAGCCGTACCATCGGCACCCATTCTCCACGAAGGTTAAAGACTTCCCCTTTGCCGACGACCGTCTGCAGATCGGTGTGTTTCGGTCGAATGGATTCGGTCACGGAAATAAGCGGAATGATATAATTTTCTTGCGCGACACGAACCGTCATGCCATCAATAATGGCTAAGGTCAACGGAAGCTTGAGGGTCAGTTTCGACCCTTTCCCTTCAACAGACTGAATGGCCACACTTCCGCCCAACGCTTCAATATTCCGTTTCACGACATCCATGCCGACTCCCCGGCCGGAAATATCGGTAATAGTATCCGCTGTGGAAAAACCTGGCCGAAAGATTAACAACCAGACCTCTTCATCCGTCAGGGATTCACCCTCGGTAATCAATCCTTTCTCAATCGCCTTGTTGAGAATCTTCTGTTTATTCAGGCCGCGACCATCATCTTCCACGCTAATACAAATATTTCCGCCATCGTGCAGCGCATTGAGCCGAATGGTTCCCAATTCCAGTTTTCCTGCCGCGGTGCGTTCTTCCGGACCTTCAAGACCATGGTCGGCCGAATTTCTAACCAAATGCGTTAAGGGATCCCCAATGGCCTCGATCAACGTCTTATCTAATTCCGTGTCTTCGCCGGACATGACCAATTGAATTTTTTTGCCACTCTTACTCGCCAGATCGCGAACCAAACGTGGAAACCGGTTGAACGCCGTCGCCCCTATCGGCACCATGCGAATGGACATGACCCGCTCCTGCAGTTCCCGTGTGTTGCGTTCCAACTGAATGATACGCTCTTGCAGCACCGGCAATTGATTCATGGTGAACTTCTCGCCGAGATCGGTAATCATGGACTGCGTAATGACCAGCTCTCCCACGAGATTAATCAATTTGTCGATTTTTTCCGTGTCTACCCGAATCGACGCCGTTTCGCTTTTCTTCATCTGTTGCTGTTTGGTCAACGCTTGATTGACCTGTTGCGGCGATACGGCTTTCTCTTCTACTAAAATCTGACCTAACGGTTTCTGCTTTTCGAGCGCCGTCTCAATCTGTGCCGGAGACGCAGCGCCTTCATCCACAAGGATTTCTCCGATGGTTTTATAGCCCTCTTCTTCCGTGGGATGCGCTTCACTGTCGGTAAACGTCAGCTCACTCCCATCACGAACAAAATCGAACACGGCATCCAGATCTTTCACCGGCTTGTCCGTCTCTAATAGAACGGTCCATGCCAAATAACAGCATTCGGCATCCAGATCGGACAGCGGTGGCAGCGCACCGGCATCGACGCGTAATTCTTTGAGTACCCCGAAACCTTCAAGTTCTCTAAAGATCTGTGCCGGATCAAGGCCGCGTTGAAATAACTCGACCAATGGTTTCCAGAATATCGTGACGATCCGTGACGTCGGGGGGCCTGACTCGGCAGCAGGTGCCAGCGGGGTTTCCGCCGGACTGGAGGGACCGTCAACAGGAGCCGCTTCACAACAGGCAACGAGTTTTTCTTCGATCACGCGGATACCGGCTTCATCGTAGGCATCACCGCTATGCGCAACGTCTAATAATGTCTTCAATCCATCCAAGGCCTGCAGAAGAAGATCGATAATATTTTTCGTCACCAGCATCTGGCTGTTGCGCAATTTATCCAAGATGTTTTCCATCTTGTGCGTCAAGCCGCCGATCGCCGTAAAGTTAAACATCCCGGCATTCCCCTTGATGGAGTGCGCAGCCCGGAATATTCGATTTAATAAGTCGAGATCGGTCGGCCGTTGCTCTAACTCCAGAAGCCCTGTCTCCATTGTCTCAACGTGTTCAGCGGATTCCTCGAAGAAGGATTCTTGAAAATGAGAAAGATCAACAGCCATGCTCAACCTCTAGCCTAATTAGAGTAAACAGTGAAATATATTCATTTTCGTAAAACGGAAAACGTGAAACGTTAGACGAAACGGGATTCAAAAATTGTCAGTCAAGCAACGTTCTAGCTCGACAAGCTCTTTTGCTTCCGAATCAACCCACTAATGAGTTGATCAATTCGAGTCATTTTTTCATCTATGAGAACCCAATCTTGGCAATCGATACACTTCAATTGTTTCGCTAGTTCACATTGCGTATCTCATTTACTTAATGACCCTTTTGCTACGTATAGGTATTGGAGAAATTCTTTGCGGCTCCGTCGTGCAGCTCCTTCGGCGATGTTACTTGGAATACTGATCGCTGATCGACGCATTTGCGCGGTGAGCACAAATGCTTCATCAGTTGGAAATACCTTCGTTTGCTGATATACGACTTCAGTCAATTCCATTGATAATTTCCATGCGTCAAGTTGCTTATGTGGCTTATTCATTCCAAACTAGGGAAAAACTTCGCAATTGTACGCTTTCTGTTTTTCCGTTCTCGTCTTCCGTTTCCCGTCTTCCGTTTCACGTTTTCCGTTTCACTCATCAGGCTTTTTCGCTCACGCCGGCAACACCTTTCCGATTGTGGCAAGCATTTGGTCCGGGTTGAACGGCTTGACGATCCAGCCTGTCGCCCCCGCACTTTGCCCTTCTTTCTTTTTGTCCGCCGCCGACTCGGTCGTCAACATCAACACCGGCGTAAACTTATGAGCCGCCATACCCCGGATCGCTTTAATGAGGGATATGCCATCCATATTAGGCATGTTCAAATCCGTGATGACGAGATTAGGCTTGGCCCCACCGTTGAGTTTTTCCACAGCTTCCTGACCATCCCCAGCCTCTACGACGTCAAACCCCGCTCCCTTCAACGTGAACGTCACCATTTGTCGCATCGAGACTGAATCGTCAACCACTAATACCGTCTTCCCCATGGCCATACCTCGCTCCGGTTAGGTTCGGTGACAGTCGTTCTCTGCCCCGACGCTTCATATCTTGTTGTTGTTCAAAACTCACGTCTGTTTCAGACTTCCCTAATTCTTATACAATTAAAATAAGATCACACTTTCTTCTTTGGTTTCAGTAGCCGTTCCCACCACCACCGCTTCTTGTCCTTCTTTCGCAGCCTTCATCAACACACGCTCGGATTCCATGGTGTATACACTCTCTAATTCCTTGAGTTGATGAAAGACTTCTTCCGGAAACACCGCCGAATCATCGTGGGATTGAAAGTCACGTAATGGTCCGTAAATGAGTTCCAGCGGTTGATAGACATGCTCCAACTTTTGCCGCGTGATGTCTTGAAACTGCATGGACATCACAATTTGTGAAATGTCGTTTCCCAGTTCTTTCGCACGATCGGTACTCTGCGTCATATTTTCTTTCAAGGCTTGATTTTTATTCACCATCACTTCCGTCATTTCCATCACATGATGCTGAGCCGCCAGCGTGTCGGAAATGTCGAGAGATGCCAAGGATTGCAATTCGGTCATGGCCGACTCTGTCGTCTCCTTCACTTCCGTCGCCAATGTCCGAATTTGTTCAGCCGCTTGACCGGATCGATTGGCCAGTTTCGTGACTTCATCGGCCACAACGGCAAACCCCCGGCCATGCTCCCCTGCTCGAGCCGCTTCAATCGCAGCATTCAAGGCCAGGAGACGGGTTTGATCGGCAATAAACTCGACCTCTTCAACGACATTCGCAATACGTGATGTCGTCCCCACCGCCTTTTCCATCACCGACACCGTGCTCATCGTCACCTGTGAGGTTGACGTCACTTGCCCAACAAACATATCCATGGTCTGCCGGGTTTCATGTAAGATCGCCTCGACCGATGTATCCTTCCCTGAGGAATCAATGGCTTCTCCAGCGAGAAGCAAGGCCTCGGCCTCCGATGCTTGCTCCTGTGCGCGGGTGGAAATGGTTTGAAATCGCTGTATCAACCCGGATGCCGCCTCTTCGGTCTCTTGAATGACTGATTTCATTTGTCCGACAAACACGGGAAGCAACGGGGTAAGCGCTTGACCAAATGCCTGCCAATTTTTAGCCACCTTTCGTTGTGCTTCCAATTCGTCATGTGCAACCGATTCGTCACCAGAAGCACACGATTCAGACAGCGGCCGCCTGGCCAAATATCCACCCACAACACCAACACAAAACGCCCCGATCACCCACCACCAGTCCACGTTCATTGCCAACCTCCACGGGGAGAGGAATGTACGAAGATTCCATTGTAGTGACTGACGTGATTGGCGCGCCTGTTCGTGTTCATCGATTCCCCCTCTTCAGATCTTTCAATGACTTACTTGTCATGGATCGCGACTAACTGTTCACACCCGACTCCGATAATTTTTTCACGTATTGCGGACGTCATCCCGGTAATGCGCACTGCGCCATACTGCGACGCGGCAATCAATAACTGTATTCCCGAGGAATCCACACGCTCCACGTCCGACACATCGAGTTCACAGGGACCGTCATGTTTGACTAGTGCCAGCAACCCTTCCCGAAACTCGGCGGCTTCAAAAATTGTGAGGTCTCCTTCCGGACGCAACACATGGACCCCGGTCTGTTCTTTCACATCCATGACGTACTCCATTCCACGAATTGAGATTGCGTAGGAGACGATTGAGGCACGGGTGAGATCTTACGCACTACTGTTTGTCGCATCCAAAACCCCCGACTGCTGGCAACTTTCGTCTCGTAGCACCCGTAGACGACCATCCCATCCGGGTTGACTCTTTAGGAATTTTACACTGAACACCGACACCCGCTTAGGAGTGTTTTGCTTAATTCAATGAAGTTATCGGTCTTTACACTTGAGACTTAAGAAATTTATTCATGAAATGTCCGATGTCGTGGAAGACGTATTTTCGGCAACATAGACATTCTCGACGATCGACGATTCTCCATGTTCGTTGTGCGGCAACAGATTTGGATTCAGTGGAAGGGTAAAGTGGAACATCGCCCCATGGTCAGAGTGGTTTTCTGCCCAAATACTCCCTCCATGACCGTGAATAATCTCACGGCAAATCGAGAGACCGAGTCCGGTCCCACCCGCGCCGGTTTGCGTCATACTGCTTTGCGCGAATTTTTCAAAAATTGTGGATAATTCATGTTCCGGAATTCCCGGACCGGCATCCCATATGGTGACCTTTACCCCCGGGACAGTGGAGAGATCGGACGTGCGGCGCCCTTGACGCACAGGCGTGGCCTGCCATGACACATGGACGTGACTTCCATGAGGACTAAATTTCACCGCATTGGACACAAGATTCCATAAGACTTGTGTCATGCGATCAGCATCGGCCATCACGCATATGGACTCATGAGCTTCGGGAAGAACAAGCTGCATATCTTTCTCGTTTAGCAGGGGATCGATTTGGTTTTTCAAGGAAAGCAGTAACGCATGCATCTGACATGCTTGGAATGTGAATGGCATTTTCCCCGCCTCGAGCTTTGACAGATCCAATAAATCATTCACGAGCAATAAGAGACGGTTGCCACTTTCCTTAATCTGCCGTAAATATGACTGAATTTTCTCCGGTGACGCTCGATCGAAGCGATCAATGCCCAATGACGCGAAACTCAGAATGGCATGCATGGGAGTCCGCAACTCATGTGACATATTGGCTAGAAACTGCGATTTGGCTGAATTGGCCTGTTCGGCAGCTTCTTTGGCCTGTTGCAGATCGGCGGTTCGATGTCGGACGACGTCTTCCACGTGAGAGAGTTGATGTCCGTGAACATAATTTTCCTGTGTTCGTTGGGTCATATCCATCATCACGATCAACACCTTGTCGGTGCGTCTCTCATCATGTTGATGACCTCTTGCTATCTGCTCCAATCGTGCGCTCCGTACTTCGAGCGGAAACTCCGATCCATCCTTACGACGTCCATACAATTCCGCGGGTGGCTCACACGATACAGAGGAAAGCCACTGTTCAAACGGCACATCCGAACAGAACGGGGTCATCTGACAGCGTTCCGCAAACAACGTGCGTATGGTGGTCCTGAGCAGCTCCTCCTGCGAATAGTGAAAGAGCTGTTCGACAGCCTGATTCATGCATACAACGCGCCCATCGCCAGTCAGCACCAGCATCGCGACGGGAGAGGCGTGAATAATGGCTCGTGATTCATCGGCCAATCGCTGTCCGAGCCTGCCGATTTCCCATTCTTGTTGATGGGCATGGTGAAACTGCCGGCGTCCCCAAATGACAAGACCTATGAGTGGAAGACAACAGGAGAGCCCTAACCACAAGAGTCTCTGCTGCACGGCTCTTGCCGAACCCACAACATCGTCAACACCTTGCCGTAAGGCAAGGGTCCATTTGAACTGCTGAAACTCGTCGAATCCTGTCAACTGCGTATACCCGGTCAAGACATCGGCCCGGCGGCGTTCATCTCGTTCAACAAGAAATCCGGAATGTCCTGTGTCGACACGACCAGCAAACGCATGGATTACCTGACGGTACGTAGGGACAATGCCGTTCACATGAGAGTCTCCTAACAGTAACCCGTCATGACGTACCAACTGCCATGCCGGTTTCGACGTTGACAATGTGTGTTGCCGTTGTAGAGATAACTGCCGATCGAATTCGGTCAGAAGATCGTTCAACGGTACGGAAACAAACACGATCCGACGAGCACGTCCATCCTCAGCATGAGTCGCAAGGGGTGCACCGATCATGAGGGTTAATATGTTGGTTGACCATTTCTGATAATCAGCATCAACCATATGAATCGTGCCCTGTTGTCGAATAGCGGTCATGAGTGGATGGACACTGAGATCAATGCCGATGAATGACGGATTCGTGCTCGCAACGACTCGGCCGTCATGGTCTGTCACACCGAGTACGTCGTCGGCATGCCCATTCGCCTGCTGAATACGCTGTAACAACTTCGTAAGACGTGTGACATCTGGATCGTCAAGTGCCCGCATAGCGGCCCACACTCGTATGTCTCTATACCGTTCAACTACCCTTTGCTCAATATGGGTGCCCAATGCTGAAGCCGAAGAGACGAGGACGTGCCCTTCTTGTTCGATTCTATCGGCCACAATCAAATATCCAGCCGTCACGCAGACCACCCCAATCACGCAGATCAGCATGGTACTGCTCATGGTAAACCATCGTATTGTGTGGAAAGGCGATACTGAACACTTCATACTAAGCATGTCGGCTCACATGGCCGGGACCTGAGCAAGAGGACCTGTAAACGGAACCTCATGAGGCCTGCAGTCGCTCGGCAGCAGTCTTCTCTTGAAGAGCACGAATACCGGCCAGACAGCGTACGGAGATGTTGCATGCGGAGACAGGCAGATGGTTCTCGGACACTGGAGATTCAGAAAAAGAGACGAGACAGACACCGAGGATTACACTGAGGACGAACACCCGGGATTGTGAGCAGGGTGCACCGCACCGTTTGGCGTATGAATGACGCAGAGCACTTCATTCCCTTTCCCGCGATAGTGGAGCTGATCAAAGCACAGCGCTTTGGCCATGGCAATACCGCGACCATGACTGGCTAACGCCAGATGCGGACTAAAGTGTTCATAGCGAGTCCAATCAAACCCTTCCCCTTGATCCGTAATCACCACTTGAATTTCTTCAGGCAATCGCCGAAATGTCACTTCGACATACTTGTCCATATTTTCCGGCAAGGCAAGCCGGCGATGAATTTCCGACTCCCATTCCTCTGCATCCTGCAATTGCGTTTTTTCATCATAGGAGATCCCCAAATTGCCATGCTCGATCGCATTCATGAGTAAATCATTCAAGCCCATGGCGATGCGCTCCGGGTCCGGACAGGCATTCGCCAACAGGACCGACAAGTTATGCACATCATGCAGAGTCCGTATACGAAACGTTCCATTTTGCATCGAGCGGACAGAACGGGATTGCCGAAGCAAATCATTCTGCACTTCACGCTGTTTCACGGCTTTTCGAATCGATGAGGCCACAATACCCAGCAACATCTCGCGATCAAACGGCTTCGTGAGATAATAGAACGCCCCGGCCTCTATCCCTTCTTGTATTTGAGAGACGGCACCTGCCGCCGTTTGCATAATGACAGGAATATCCCGTAACGCTTCATGCGCCATCATTCGTTTCAAGACCGTCAGTCCATCAAGTTTGGGCATCATGCGATCAAGAAGGACAGCATAAAATGAATCCCCTTCGGCTTCCAACAGAGACCAGGCTTCTTCGCCATCTCCAGCATCAACGAGTGCATAGCCCTCGTCTTCTAAATATTCATGTAAAATTTGAAGATTGACGGAATCGTCATCTACGAGTAAAAGCCGCATAGGATACTATCCTGCTTCATGACACATATGAACGTGCCGGTACGTCGATCCATATGAAACATCGCTCATGTGTTTAGGTTTTCCGACCATGCTTGCCCATGAGGGCCTCCCAAATTCCTGTACGCTTGCACCATAGGTCTTAGGCAATGTCTATGGCCACCAATGCCACATCATCACTAAAGGTTTTCTGCTTCTGCCAGGCTTGACTTTGTTGAATCACCCAATCAATGGCGCGTCCCATGGCTTTGCCATGCACCTCTCGGCACGCGGCTTCCAATCCACTCCGGTCCCATAATTTTTCATCAGGCGACATGACCTCATAAATCCCGTCGCTAAACAAATAGAGCCGATCACCAGACGACAGGGTATACTCTTGACTCTGATACGTCTGCGTCAAGCCAAACCCGACCGGCCATGTTTTCGCCCCCAAGGTACCCGACACGTTCCCCTTTCGCGTCACAATGGCCCCTGGATGACCGGCTGATGCATACCGCAGCCGGAGCGTCGGTAAATGAAGACTCCCAACCCAAATAGTGAAATACTCACCTTGCTCAGTCAGTGGATTTTCTTGATTGAGCCGTTCAACGATTTCGCCAGGGTCATAGGAAGGATGTTGCCGTGCTATATGTTCGTCACGAAACATGATCGCCAGTGACACCGCACGGAGAGCCGGGCCGATTCCATGACCCGACATATCCAGGATCATCAACCCAAGGTGTTCGTCACCCCAAGGCGTCACTTGAAATAAATCTCCTCCCAAGCGCGAACACGGCAAATATTGCCACCCGACCTGGACGTTCGGGACGGGACTGCCACGTGCAGGTAAAAGCGAAACAACAAACTCTCCGGCGGATTGAAGTTCAGCATCCAACTCGGCTTGTTGTTGAGAAATGACCTGATGCGAATGTGCCAGATTTTTGATAAGTTGACAGGTTCGTAATCCAGCTTTGACCCGTGCATTCAACTCTTCCTCAGTTGCGGCTTTGGTCAAAAAATCATCGGCGCCACGAATGAGCCCTTCTGCAATTTGCGCCGGCTGATCGAGAGCCGTCATTAAAATGATATAGATGGAATGCCATCGTTCATCGGACTTCACCGCCTCACATAACGCCGGACCATCCATCTCCGGCATCATCCAATCGGAGATGATTAAATCGATTGATTCCGTCTCTAAGATCTCTAATGCGTGACGCCCATTTTCTGCTTCAATGAGACGATAGCCGAGGCGTTCAAGCCGTCGTCGCGTGATCATTCTGACCACTTTCTCATCTTCGACAAGCAAAATCGTGTGAATCCGGTCTCCGTCTACGCTCGAAATGTCGGAAACCCTCTGATTGATCATGCGTGAAGCATCTGACATAGACATAGCGACCAATCTCCAATTCCTACTGGATCTCTTCGGTCGGTCACGACAAAAACTTCACGTGATCACATCCGTCTATGGATGACGCACACGAATGTTGCTGTTGCCTCAATCGGCAGAGGATACGCACGGTATCGAATACATTCGGACAAGAACAGACTGGGAAGCGCGAGGAAGGATATAAAGAATAATTAAGAACACCCTGTCTGGTTACCGTGACAAACGATTATGCAGATAGGCTTTCAGACGTATCATCGCTTGTGCATGGAGTTGACAAATTCGAGACTCGGTGACATTGAGCGTCACGCCAATTTCTTTCATGGTCAATTCCTCGAAATAATATAATGTCAACACCAAACGCTGTCGTTCAGGAAGCCGGTCAATCGCCTCTGCCAGCACTTTTCTCGTGTCTTCCGAAAGAAGCGACTCGAGCGGATTCGGGTGATCTCGGTCCGCTAAGGCATCAAGAATTGGATGAGAGTCATCGTCATGGCTTCCCAAATCTTCCAAACTCAGTACGACAGCCCCCTTCGCTTGCAACAGCGTTTCATCCACTTCTTCGGCCTCAATTCCCAATTCACTCGCCAACTCAGCTTCCGTCGGTGGACGGCCTTTGCGTTTGGTATATTCATTCGCCGCCTGTTGAATTTTACCAATTCGCTCCCGCATCGACCGCGGCACCCAATCCATGGCACGAATTTCATCCAACATGGCTCCTCGTATACGAAACTCGGCATAGGTTCGAAATTTAATTTCACGAGACGGATCGAATTTGGTGATCGCATCGAGAAGACCAACCGTACCCGCACTGATTAAATCCTCGACATTTAACCCGCTGGACACGCGGATGGCCAGGCGCAACGCCATATATTTGATAACCGGGACAAAATCTTGGATAAGTTGTTCACGTTCATCCCCTTCCAAGATCATCTTGCTTGGAATCGCCTGTTTGGTGTTCACCGGCGTGTGTTCTACGATTGCTCGCTTCATGCTGTTTTCCCCATTTCTTCATGTCGCGGACCAAACCCTGCGGCCCCAAACAATTGATATCCACCTCTCAGGGAATGGTCATGTTTCCATTGCCCCATCGCCGTTCCGACTCTGGTAAAAGCCCGACTTGCAGACGACCGTGGAAAGGCCGTCGACACTGGACGTTGTTGGGAGACCGCAAGAGGAATACAGTCATCAAATGGGATGTACCCGACATAATCCAACGTCACATTGAGGAACCGGTCTGTGACTAAACTCAACTTTCGAAACACATCTTTAGCTTCCATTGGTTTTCGCACCATATTCACAAGGAGCCGAAACCGTCGTTGCTGATAGCGAGTCGACAGCACTTTGATGAGCGCATAGGCATCAGTCAAGGAACTCGGCTCCGGAGTCACGACGACCAACGTGTCGTCAGCGATAACACTGAAATACAGGACATTGGCAGAAAGCCCTGCAGCACAATCTATCATCAGGAGATCCGGAGGATGTTCCAGTTGCAGGAACCCCGACTGCAGAAGCAATTGTTGATCATATGTTAAATTCGATAATTCGTGTATACCTGACGCCGCAGGAAGAATGTGAATGCCTTCCGGCCCTTTTACGACAACCTCTCCTAAGGTCCGGTCACCAGACAGCACATCTTCGATTGTATGCGTCGGGGCCAATCCTAAGAGGATATCAACATTGCCTAAGGCCAAGTCGGCATCCAACACAAGCACATTCCGCTGTTGACGAGCACAGGCTACCGCAACATTGATCACCACATTCGTCTTGCCCACCCCGCCTTTCCCTGAACTCACCGCCACGACTTGGACTGGCCGATGTTGAGGACTCCCAGGGTGCAACACAGCTCGCAATCCGCTGGCTTGATCCACAATTGGCGGCTGTCCATGTTTCACATGGGCATAGCTTGGATGAGAGGTCTGATCAATCACGACGACACTCCTACTACTGCAGAATGTTCCGCAGGATGTTGTTGAGGGTACGCACTGACGAGATCCACAATACGCCGGTTGGTTGCAACCTCTAAATCCTCCGGCACGCGCTGTCCCATCGACATGTACGAAAGTGGTAACCCCGTACAATGCAACAGGTTATACAATGTGCCGAGATGCTCCACTTCGTCGAGTTTCGTAAACACGAGTTTGTGAATGGGAATCGTGCGATATTGCTGGATCACATCATGTAAGACGGATTCAGTCGTCGGCGCAGCCAGGACTAAATGGGTGTCGATCTTCAGGTGTTGCTGCGCAATCGCTTTCAATTCTTCCTGCCCCGTCCGATCTCTTGGACTCCGGCCCGAGGTGTCAATCAAAATCAATTCGGCCTGCGGATGCCGGTTGATACACGCCGTCAGATCTCGCGGAGACATGGCGACTTCCAACGGCAGCTTCAAAATCTTTGCGAATACCCGAAGTTGTTCAACCGCTGCGACGCGATACGTGTCGAGCGTAATGAGGACGGTATTGCGAGGCTGCTCCGCTTGCGTCGCCCAGCTTGCCAGTTTGGCAACGGTCGTGGTCTTTCCGACTCCCGTCGGCCCGACCAGCATCACGACTTGTTGAAGCCCTTTGGTGGGAGCCAGCGCCCCAGACACGGTAATGGATTGCTCCATGCGTTCCCGCAAGATTTCGCGTACGGCTTCACGATCATCAAGCCTTGATGTACCCAGCGTTTCTGCGACAGCCCGAAGTAACTCATGAGCCAAGGACGGTTGAATACCCTGCGCCACCAGGCCTTCATATTCTGAGGTTAGACCACCGGGCAAAGCATCGACCTGCTTTCGCATGCGATCACCCAACGCCTCCCCCACAATGATCCGAAGACCTTCAAGTTCTTGCTTCAAAGGCCTTACAACCGACTCGGGGTCTTCACGTTCCGCTCGCAACCGTTGCAACTCCTCCCGGACCGCCGTTAATTGTTCAGTAAACGGGTCTAATAATGTCGCCATCCGGAGTTGTTCTTCGAAGTGTGTTGGAGGCTTCGTTTGCTGCACCGGTTCGGGAGGCTGAGGAATTGCAGCAGGCCGGTCCGGCTCTTCCGTTTTTTCCGTCTGCCGAACTCGCGCAAGAATGTCTTCTCCAAGATTTCGCTGTTTTTTGGTCCGGTCAACCGCTGCGGTCACTTCAACCACGGGCTGACTCAACAATCCAAATAACCCTCCGCCTTTATGAATACGACGCGTTGAGACAATCACGGCATCCGGACCAAGCTCGGCTTTGACCGACTGCAATGCCCCTTGTAATGTCAATGCTTCAAACCGTTTCAGCTTCATTCGGCAACCTCACGACTTCGATGGCTTGAATTTTGGCTTTCCCATCTATTTCATTCGGCGAAAGCACGGCTAACGTGTGCAAGCCTGGGGATACCATTTTATACATGTAGCTCCGTATGGCCTGCGAACATAAGACGATGGGCTGATACCCTTGACTCACCGTTCGTTCAATCGCGCTCTTGATTGATTCGATCAACTGACTCATCAGTGAGGGCGACATGCCTGCCCCTCCCCCATGTCCCGGACTCACAGATTCCACGAGTCGGCGATCCAGTATGGGATCCAAACTAATGACATGGACCATGCCCTCTGGCGAGATATATTGATTCGTAATCGTTCTAGATAAATTTTGCCGGGCATATTCTGTCAGTAGATCTGGATCTTTTGTCTGGGAGGCATAATCTGCCACCGATTCCAAAATCGTTCGTAAATCACGAATCGACACCCGTTCACGTAAGAGATTACGAAGTATTCGCACGACAACTCCTAATGAGATTTGAGTCGGAATGAGGTCATCCACGACTTTCGGGTACACCTTGGCTAGATTATCCAGCAAGTTCTGGACCTCTTGACGTCCAAGGATTTCATGTCCGCTTGCACGAATAATTTCCGTTAAATGTGTCGCGATAACGGCGGCACCGTCGACTACGGTATAGCCATCCATCTGCGCGCGTTCTTTATCTTGCGGAGTTATCCACAATGCCGGCAACCCAAAACAAGGGTCCTTTCCAGGTTTTCCCTCAAGGCCTTTTTTTGCAGACCCTGGGTTAATGGCCAGAAGATGACGAGGGAGGAGTTCGCCTTTCGCCACCTGAATGCCTTTCAACAACACACTGTATTCATGCGGTTGTAATTGAAGGTTGTCACGAATGTGTACCGATGGAACAACGAACCCCAAATCCTGTGCCGTTTGCCGGCGAATGGCCCGCACACGATCAAGCAGTTCACCACCTTGTGCCGTATCAACGAGCGAGACGAGGCCATACCCGACGTGGAGCTCTAATAAATCAGGAGGCGTGACAGTCTCAACAGACTCGGCTTCTGCGGCTGGCGGTTTTTTGGCATCGGCTGTCGGCACTTTTGGCGTTTCTTCGTCCGCAGTCTTTTTCTGCCACAGGACATAGGCAACTCCGCCGGCGAGTCCGCCTAATGACAAAAATGCAATGTGCGGAAGGCCGGGGATAATTCCGAGAAACACAAAAATGCCGGAGACGACGGCAAGAAGATGGGGATTAAAGAGAATCTGATCGGTCAGGTCCCGTCCTAAACTCGTCTTCGTACTCACACGTGTAATGATAATACCGGCCGCAGTCGACATAATGAGTGCCGGCACTTGAGCCACGACTGCATCACCAACTGTTAACAGGGTAAAGGTCTGGGCAGCTTGTACAATCGACATGCCATGCTCTAACACGCCAATGGCGAGCCCTCCCACAATATTGATGAAAATGATGAGCAGGGCTGCCACCGCATCGCCACGAACGAATTTACTCGAACCGTCCATGGATCCGTAAAAGTCGGCTTCTTGTGAGATGAGTTCCCGTCGCTTTCTGGCTTCGGTTTCATCGATAATTCCGGCGTTCAGATCGGCATCGATACTCATTTGCCGTCCAGGCATCGCATCCAACGTAAAGCGTGCGGCCACTTCGGCAATACGGCCGGCACCTTTAGTAATCACCACAAAATTGATAATCACCAGAATGGAAAATACGACCAACCCGACCGCAAAGTTCCCACCGACCACAAAGTCCCCAAATGCGCGAATGACTTCCCCTGCCGCCGCCGTCCCTTCATGACCATTCAAAAGAATCACACGAGTCGAAGCGATGTTGAGCGCTAAGCGAAATAAGGTTCCCAGAAGCAGCACGGCGGGGAATACCGAAAAATCGGCCGGCCGGCCGGCATGCATCGTCACCAAGAGCACTAAAATAGCCATGACGAGACTAAAGGAAAGGAGTAAATCAAGGAGAAGGGACGGAAGCGGCAACAGCATGATGAGCAGAATGCCCACAACGCCAATGGGGAGTAACATATCCCCATAGTGCGAAGGCATGAGTTGCTCCTTCAAGCTTTTGCTATCAAATGCCATGGGCTTCCTTTATAGGGAAATTCAACGTGCACATGATACAATGAAAAGTGAAGGCCCTTGACGAAATCACTCGTTTTCTTTGTATATATTCATCATGTTTCATTTTCACTTTGCATTTTGCACGATGCATTTTTTAACTCGCCTGTTCGTTCTCGTGCCGCAATCGATAGACGTAGGCCAAGACCTCCGCCGCGGCACGATACAGGTCGCCCGGAATCGTATCTCCCACTTTCACCATGCGATACAGACCACGAGCCAAACTGCGATTTTCAATGACTGGCACACCGGCATGACGTGCAATCTTTTTAATATTTTCCGCTAACACACCCGCCCCTTTCGCGACGACAGAGGGCGATTCCATAGTGTCTGCGTCGTACCGTAACGCGACGGCAATATGCGTGGGATTGGTAATCACGACATCCGCTTGAGGAACCGCCTGCATCATTCGCTGTCGTGCACGTTCGCGTTGCAAGCTCATCCGTCGTGAACGAACTTGCGGATCTCCCTCAACATCTTTCGATTCATCCTTCGTCTCTTGCTTTGTCATTTTCAAATCTTCAGTCGTTTGCCAACGCTGATAGATAAAGTCGATAATCGCCAGCACCAACATCACCATCCCAACCCAGAAAATAATTTGAAGAGCGATATCCCATGTTGTGGTTAACGAATCGTTCAGACTTACGATTTGTAATTGCGTGAGGGCCTTCAGATTCGGACGCACGATGGCATAGACAATAAATGCAATCAGTCCCACCTTTAACAATGATTTCGTGAGTTCAACGACTCCGCGAAGCGACACGATTTTCTTGAATCCATTCACCGGGTTGAGCTTTGATATTTTGGGTTGTAAGGCACTCTCAACCCACAAGGGACCCGTCTGTATCAATAAAGCCAGAATTCCAAGGACCGCAATAATCAAGGCAAACGGCAGGAGCGGAAAAAACACTTGCTCCACAATCATCTGTACGTAGATTCGAATCGATTCCGGCGTAATCTGATACGTCCCGATCATTTCAAACCACTGTTGACTGTTATGCTGGAGATGTCGCCAGGCTGTGGGTGCCCACAACGAAATCATTCCTGCCCCACCAAACAGCACTACAATTGGCGCCAACTCTTTGGTCGTGGCTACTTGCCCTTTGCGACGCGCGTCCTCAAGACGCTTGCCACTGGGTTGTTCTGATTTTTCTTGCCCTTCTTTATTCTCAGCCACGTCCCAGCTCCTTCAGAATATCCCACAGCACGGTTTCCATCCCGAGAATGGATTGTTGAAGAATTAACGCCATGAGTGGAAGCCCAAAGCCCAACACCAGAAGACCGACAGAAATCGTAATCGGAAAGCTTGTGATTAACACATTCATTTGAGGAACCAAGCGTCCCAAAATCCCTAACGTCAAATGAACCAAAAACGTGGCCGCGATCACGGGAAAGGCTAATTTCAAACCCGTCAACATCATGCCTTGTATCAGTTGAATCATGTCGACCATAAGCGGTGGCTGCACATGTGAACCAAATGGTGGAATGAGATTAAAACTACTGCCTAACGCCAACAGAATGAGGTGGTGACCATCGAGTTGAAAATACAATAGCGTGGCGAGCACCGTGAGGAGTTGCCCAAACACGGGAGTCTGAAGTTGTGTGGCTGGATCCACGGCTTGCGCGAACCCAAATCCCACCTGAAACCCCATCACTTGTCCAGCAAATTCAACCGAGGCCATGAGTAACCGCGTTGTTAACCCTAGGGTAAAGCCAACAAATATCTCGGCAGTTAACCCCATTAACAGCGTTAATGGCTCTAACCAATTCTGCTCAAAATGCACCTTCACAACGGGAGTCAATACAATGGCAATACCGGCAGCCATCGCAACTTTTATTCGAGTGGGAACATTTCGACCGCCTAGAAGCGGCAGCGCCGATAAAATGGCGGCCGTTCGAACAAGAACCACGATAAAACTCCATAGCTCTTGAACCGCAAATTCAATATCGAGCATGACTGACTAAAGAGCCCGAAACGTGAAGTGTGAAACGTAAGGCGTGAAGAAAACTAAGAGACGAATAAATACATAGAGGACAACCTGTGAAGATTCCTATCTTATCAATCCTCATCTTTTACCTTTGACGTTTCACATATCTCGTCTTCGTTTTCATGTTTTTTCATCTTTCGTTTTTCATCTCGTGTCTTAGACTCTATTCTTCACTCCCTGTATGTACACCTCACGCCTATCTCTTCACGCTTCACACAGCTTTCCTACTGGGCAAACTCAGGAATTTGTGTCCATACCGACAGCATAAATCCCAGAATGGTTTGTAAAATCCACGGGAATCCTACTAACACGACAAGAAACACGGTGACAATTTTGGGGACGAAGGTTAGTGTTGCTTCATTGATTTGAGTCATCGCTTGAAATGCACTGACCATCAACCCAACCACAAGACTCAGCCCGAGCATAGGCCCGGCAACAAGAAGAATCGTTTGAATCGCAGATGTCCCAATGTCAAGTACTCGTTCTGGTGTCATGACTCACACTCAATGAACAAGGCACAGTGGAAAAGGAAATTTGAGATAGACGCGTATTGACTAAGCTGTGCTGTCCTCATAATTGTCATTCTGCACCGAGGTTACTGAAAACTCTTCATCAATGAACCCACAATGAGAAACCAGCCATCAGCTAACACAAACAAGACAAGCTTGAATGGTAATGAAATCATGACCGGAGGTAACAGCATCATCCCCATCGACATCAGAATGCTGGCCACAATCATATCGATAACTAAAAACGGGACATAAATCAGAAATCCGATTTGAAAGGCTGTGCGCAACTCACTCGTCACAAACGCAGGAATCAGCACATGCAGGGGCACATCGTTCGGTCCATCAAGATCTTGAAGTTGAGCCATTTCTACAAATAACGTAAGATCTTTTTCCCGAACTTGCCGCATCATAAATTCTCGAATGGGTGTCAACGCGCGCTCCATGGCGACCTCTTCATCGACGTGTTGCTCGATATACGGGTTAATCGCCTGAACACGAATTTCTTCCCATACCGGCATCATGATAAACATCGTCATAAACAAGGCCATGCCAATGACCACTTGATTCGGTGGCGCATGCATCGTGCCCATCGCTTGACGCAGCAACCCTAAGACGATGACGAGCCGGGTGAAAGAGGTCAACAGGGTCAAGAGCGCTGGAGCCAGGGAGAGCACCGTGAGCAGAACGAGAATCTTAATCCCAATCGAATACGGCTCTGCACCGTCAGCTCCCGACAACTGAAAACTTAATAACGGATCTTGCTTCACCTGTGCATACGCCTGTGTCCCCATGAGCACGATTCCGAATACACAACTCCCTACAAGACCGCGTTGAGCCTTCAACATAGGAATGACGACTTGTTGGGTTGGAACAATAGGCATCGTGACACTCTAAGATATTTCAATAAACACGAGAATAATTAGGTTGCTGATTTAGGATGTTCCTGTATGACCGATGCCACCTGGCTCGCACGTTTCCACAAACTAAGGGGTGATAAGCCAAGTCGCACAACAGGATTGTCTGACGTCGTTCGAAGCTGTTCGATCTGCGCCTTATCAGTCACTCGTGTTAATAACGTCAAATCACGAGTTGTAGCTCCAAGTACAAGAACTTCTCCTGCCACCTCAACCAACATGATCGTTTTTCCTTGCCCTAATCGAAGACCTCCCAGCATTCGAAGCACGGATTTTCCTAGATGACCTGTGGTTTCGCCCATCACTCGTCGCAAGATATACATTCCACCAAGCAACAAGGTAATGACGACCGTAAGCGCTCCTGCCATTTTCAATGCTTGATCAGCTAAATCCATCTTTTGACTCGTTGTTCGTCGCTCGTTACTCGTTGTTTGTTGCTCGTTGCTTCCTTCACGGTGTACGACTCTCGCTTCACGAGAGGTTATTCACACGTTCAGTTTGACTCACCACATCAGTCAACCGAATACCAAACTTCTCATTCACCATCACCACTTCACCTCGAGCCACAAGTTTTTCATTGACCAAGACTTCCAAGGGCTCACCCGCTAACTTATCAAGCTCAACGACCGAACCCGGCCCCAATTGCAGGAGTTCCTTGATAAGCATTTTGGCACTTCCCAGTTGTGCCGAGATGACTAATGGAATATCCAGTATTCGATCGAGGCTTGTATCCACCTGTTCATCCGCTTCAGGTGCAGACAGCACAGCAGTAGTCGAGGGAGCAGGAGGTGGCACCGATACGTTCGCTGCTTCTGCTTCCGCCATGGCTTTGGCCATTTCTGCTTCAGCATCCATTTCAGGGTCGAATGACTCTTCGTTCTCTTCACTCATATGCAGGATTCCTTTTTTTATGACATGTGACCGGACAGGACAGAACACACCATGTCACCGTTACTCTTTCGGCATAATCATTGACTGAATCTGAAACGATTGAGAAGCTTTGGTGACACCGGGAAACCCTTGGAATTTAGGAACACCCTCAATCGTTCCAACCAGTGGTTCATCTGTAGGTTGCTCTAGCACAATGACGTCTCCTGCAGAAAAGTTCATCAAATCTTCAACCGATATTCGTGTCGAACCTAAATGCACCGACATGGTGACCGACGTTTCTCGAATACGTTCGGAAAATCGGTTTACCCACCCTTGATCGACTTCATAAAAATCACTCTGAAAGCTCACTTGCAGACGTTCACGAAGCGGCTCAAGCATGGCGTAGGGAATGCAGAGATGGAGATCGCCAACGGCATCACCTAACTCGATTCCAATCGTAATCACAATCACGATGTCGGATGGGAGAACGATTGAGGCTAATTGCGGGTTCATTTCCGATCGAACGGCTTTAATGGACACCTTGTGCACCGGCTCCCAGGCCTTTTCCAGATTGGCGAGCCCCATCAACATCACTTTTCGCATAATGCGCTGCTCAATCAATGTGAAATCCTGGCCTTCCGGTTTCACATGGGTCTGACCCGCTCCACCAAAAAAATGATCCACAAGTAAATACACTGTCGCCGCATCGGTGGCCGCCATGGCATAGCCTCGCAACGGTTCCATTGAAACCACTTGGAGATAGGCAGGAACAGGTAACCGGCGGGTGAACTCACTGAACTTCAACACGGATTGATTGGTGACCGTCACTTCAATCGTTTTCCTGAGCACTTCTCCGAGCGAGAGTCGAAAGAGACGAGAAAACTGTTGGTGAATCACATCAAGCGTGGGCATTCGCCCGCGTACAATCCACTCTTGATTCCCGAGATCATAGGGAACGGGACCTTGCTGTGGTTCCTCGGGTTCAGGAAGCGCTTCTTCGACCTCTCCGCCGGTGACACCTCGAAGAAGGGCATCGACTTCATCTTGAGATAAAATATTTTCCATATGTTTTTACGTGAAACGAAAGACGGTAGACGTGAGATGAATTCCTTGTTCGTTTTCCCTTTCCCGTTTTCCGTCTAACGAGATTTATTGAATAACAAAATCAGTAAAAAACACCTTTGAAACTTTCCCCTTATGCATCACCCCGTTCGCACGTGAAAGGATTTCATCGCGCACACGACGTTTTCCATTGGTGGTGCGTAATAAATGAGATTCTTTGCTGGACAGCAACACTAATAAAGCATCACGAATCGCCGGCACTTTGGCAGGGTAATCGGTCTGTTCTTCGGGTCGGTCTAATTCCAGTTTGATAGATATTTTCAAATATCGTAATTCGTCCCTATCTGCCAAATTCAAGACAAACGGCTCAAGCTCAACAATAGGACCAGGTTCTTCCATGTGTTCGGCACCCGACTCTTTTTCATGCGTCTTGTCCGTTGCATGCGCCTCTTCTTCACCGGAACCCAACATAAACCAGGCGGCACCACCTCCGGCTCCCAATACGGCTACGGCAAGAATAATGAGAATCAATAGTTTTTTACTTGATCCTCCACCCCCCGACTCTTCAGCTTTTGCATCCTCGGCCATGACGACCCCTCACTCACAGATGACTATTTACAATATGACTTTTCCATTCCCTAAGGTCAGCAACGTTCATGCCAAGCATCATTCAAAAGTCAGACACCATTCCAAGGTGCGTGATTTCTAGTAAACATAAAGAAAACCCTATATTTTTCAACGGAAAACTGGAAACAAACCTCATTTCTCATTCGTTCTATTCATCAAACATGTATTTAGGACGACCCGCTCCTAAAAGCTGACTCACTAGCAAATCTGTCAATTTCAACCGCAACCCGACGCAACCTCTGACACTTGGCCACCTGTAACTCCAACTGCAAAAGCTGTAAAACCTCGACTCAGATAGCCCGACAGTTACTCAAAGACACGGAACTATCGTGGCCAAGCACACCTGTAATCAAAACACCACCTGGCATATGACTCCAGCATATGTTGCACTTCAAGAGCCCACAGTCATCCAACAATCGTGTTCAAGCACACCTGTAATAAAAATCACAACAGGACTATGATTCCAATATAGGCTGTTCTTCATAAGCGCAACAGCACACAACAACCGTGTTCACTTGAACACCTGTAAACAAAATATCACCTGGCATGTGACTCCAGCGTAATCTGCCCTTCAGGAGCCCAGAGTCATTCAGTGACCGTGTTCAAGCACTCCATTTACCAAAACCCCAGAATTATGAGACCGAACAAGGAAGGAAAAAGATTTCAGAAGAAAATAAGGCAGGAGCAAATGGCACAATCACAATTGGTCAACGACAAACAGTAAGACGCCAGAAGAAAATACGTTGTTTCCCCTGACGTCTCACTTCTGACCCACCACTAATTACCGCGACAAATTCACAAGTTCACCAAGCAGCGTATCCGTAGTCGTAATAATTCGGGCATTGGCTTGAAACCCTCGTTGCATCGTGATCATGTTCACTAATTCATCTCCAAGATCGACATTCGAAGCCTCGAGGGTATTGGCAAAGATTTTCCCAAACCCACCGGTACTTGGGGCGCCATTGAGTGGGCCACCTGAATCCGCACTTTGAATAAACAGATTCCGTCCAATCGGTTGTAACCCTTCCGCATTGCTGAATCGAGTCAGCAAGACTTGCCCAATATTTCTTGTCGTCCCGTTGGAAAACCGGCCCAAGAGAATCCCATCTTCTCCAATGGATGTGCCCGCCAGTGTTCCATTCGCAAATCCATTTTGGGATTGCGTGAGAATCACTGACCCACCCCCTTGCTGGAGCATTCCATCCGACCCTGCGCCGCCATCGGTGGTGACACTCGTCCCAAAATTAAATGCCAAGTTCGCCGCAAGAATATCCGCTGCACCATTGGTAAATGTTAGACCTGTCGGAGTGCCGGAATTATAATAGGTGACCGCACCTTCGGTGTCTAATAAACCACCGTTGGTAAAACCCAAGGTTCCTGTTGCAATCAGGTCGCTATTACCATCTGCAGATGTTGAGGCAGGAACCACCGTAAACTCCGAAGCATTTCCTACAATATTATATTGCCAATTATTGTTCGTGGTTTTATTAAAATACATCGTCACACCGTGACCAAAACCAAGGGAATCGAATAATTCAAAACCGGTACTGAATGCCGAGGAATTTATTGGATCATCGATATCGAATGCTGAGATCGCAGCGCCAGCACTCAAATTACCCGACATATCGACGGTTGACGTGACCGTGCCGACTTGTTGCGTTGTGGTTAAAACCAAGTCTCCAATCGATCCCGTAATCACACCATTGGCATCGACTTGATAGCCTTGCAGTTTCAGACCTGCCGGACTTGTGATATTGCCGAGGGTATCCGTACCAAATTGACCGGCTCGCGTATAAAAGCTATCGCCATTGGAATCCACCACTTGAAAAAATCCATCACCATCAATCGCAAGATCTAAGGCATTGGAGGTGGTTTGGAGTGAGCCCTGGCTAAAACTTGGATCGATGCCTAACACGCGAACACCTCGTCCTTCGACTAATGAATTAGTCGTCCCGCCTCCTCCGAGCGAGGCGCCAAAAAGATCGCCAAAGGTCACCGATCGTGTCTTATATCCCGTCGTTTGCGCATTCGCAATATTGTTACCAATTTCACTGAGGGCTCGACTCGTTGCATTTATTCCGCTTGTAGCTGTAAAAAAGGCTGAAGTAATTCCCATGTGCGTGTACTCCTTCTCCGGCAATAATACCGTTACATGTCATAAACCATGATTACTGAGTTTGAACAGATAAAATGTCATCGGATAACAACGTTTTCCCACTCGCCAACGTAATAAGAGGCTCCTCTTCGCCAATCATCACACTTTTGACGATATCACGCATGAACGTCGTCGCCAGCACTTCCTTGCCATCGTGATTCATGGCTTTAGGAAGAAAACTATACGTTCCGGCGTCGACGCGATCCCCATTGTGATCTTCTCCATCCCAGACTATTTGATGCGCTCCGGCCTCTTGCGAACCAAGGTTCGTGAGTCGTCGAATCACCGTGCCATGTTCATTGAGCACATCGATTTCCACTGTTTTGGCATTTTCCTCTAACACATACGACATCGTTGCATCGCCGGTGTCCTGCAATGAGAGAATATTGCCCTGCGCACTAATTTCTCTCCCAATCAGATTAACTAACTCCATGTTGGACTGCCGGGAACTTTGTCCGATCAGACTTTCCAAATTTTCATTAATATTGGTGGTTTGCTCTAGTGACGTAAACTGCGCCAGTTGCGCAATAAAATCTTCATTTTCGACAGGATTTGTCGGGTCCTGACTTTCTAATTGTGACACTAATAAACGGAGGAAGACATCACGCCCCAGTTCCTGAACATTCTCAGCCGTAATCGCATTCACCGGCCGATTCTGGGATTCTACAGTAGGTGTGATGGCATCCATGTTTGCTGTCTCCTTCTATCAACAAGTGATATCGTAGTACGTCGATTCGCGAACTTCTCTATTTACGCAACCAAATGCCAGCCTCGGTCCTGTTGTATCGTGGTTCGAACATGTTCCAATCCATGCGAATGTGCCACGTCTCCTCCTGATTCACTGAATCGTCCTGTATGCCCATGATTGCCAGAACTCTCATTCCCAAACTGTTCATGGAAATGTGGGGTCTCTTCATGCACATCGAACTCTTCTAACTCCATGTCGGCTTGTCCGAGCTGCCCCTCTAATTGCTGAACGTTCTGCGAAGCCAAGGCTCGCAACACCGGGTTATCAAGAAGGACACCGGCATATACCTGACGCTGCTGCACACCGACATCTACCTGCATGCGGGCGGCTTCGGACAATTGCACATCGATTTGCAATCGATGTGGTACCGGCGTATTGAGCAACTGAAGGCGTTCATCGAAACTTCCACCTTTAACAATCAGCTGTCCCTGACTCGTTATGACAGGAGAGCCGGAAGACGAATCGAAATTGTGTCCGTGACCAGTTCCTGCGTGATGGCCAAAGGGAAGACCATGCCCTCCCTGTCCAGAACCACTTTCAGCTCCCAGCGATATGTAAAATGGCTCGAGAGTTTTTCCCTCTCCCTGGACACGAGAAAGTCCTTGCGTCAGGTCATCACGAGAAGCCTGCAGCACCGTTCCGCCTATCGGATTTTCCACAATCGTGTGCGAATACGTCCCACTTCCTTCACCCCCGACTGCAAGACGTTGCGTAATGGCGCCAGCGTCAAGAGATGGCGATATCGCTGGTACAGAGGGTGGCAAGAGTCGTGGCTCATGCGTGCCTTGAGAGGTCTCCCGGACAAGCGGCGCCACCAGTCCATCACTTGCAATGACTGGTTGAGGAACAACTCCAGTTCGCACACTTGAACGAGTCGCAATGTGTGCCGGGAATGGGGAATCCTGATGTGGCGTGGCAATTTCACGAATGACTTCACTTTGTGCAGGATCAATACTGGTACCTGCAGGTGTCCCGGCATGATTCAATCTATGGAGAAGCGCTCGAACTTGCCGTATGAAGGCATGACCTCCATCCTGATTCGCCACTGTGCCGGAAGGAGTCTTGAGTGCATTCACGGCATTCAAGATATGTTGAGTCGCCTCGCCGTTCGATACGGGTGTCGAAGCCAATTGCAGTGAAACTGTTCCCTGCTGTTCAACCAGGATCAATCCTTGAGCGGCAAGTTCATCAAGAATTTCCTGGTCAGTCAGTATGGTTTCAGGAAGGATGGCCTGGTCCTCCAAGGAAAGAAATGCTGTCGAAGCTTCGTCCTGCAGTGCAGGCTGAAGGCCGCCTAACACATCCAAAAATGTTACCGGCTCACCACCGTGCTCAGACGAGTCATAGCGTAACCCTGTTGCCCCCGCTCCGGCATGTCCCGACACAAGATTTGGGGAACTGGTAAAGATGGGAAGAAAGGGACTAGTCATCGTATGTCTCTACCTCTTATCTGCACACACTCCCGTTTACTTTTTTGTCGATCGCTGAAAGTTTCGCAATCCGTGTGACAGCGCAGCCGCCTTTTCCGGGGTGACTCCCGCCAACACCACCGCAGCTTTTTTACTCTTGATTCCTGACAGAATTTCTAAGGCTAATCGTTCATCCATTTTTTCTATCCTGAGTGCCGCCTCTTCTGGATCCATGGCCCCATACACTTTCACTAAATGCTCCAGGGAAGGATCGTCCTTGGGTTGTTCCTGTTTTTTTCCATTAAGTGCTGCGGCCTGGTTTTGTAACCGTTCGGCTTCTTTTGCCTGACGCTCAGCTAGTGCTTCAACGTCACGTTGCAGGCCTTCTATTCGTGCTTCTTTTTGCTGCAAACGCTGTTCCCGCTCTTCTAGATCCTTCAAACGTCGTTGCAATTGCTGAACAAGCGAGGCTTCTTCGCTGATCTCTTCACTCGACTCTATACTCTCAACACTTTGACTTTCTTTAATTATTTCCTCAGACACCTGATGTTCCTCACCCACCGAATAGGAGACTGAAACGACCGCAGTTCCTCCAAGAACGATCAAGACCATCCACCAGGGAAGAATCCCGAAACACGGCAATATTTTTCTACCAGGCGAATTTTGCATAGTTGTTACTCCTGCTACTGCCCTCACACCCAAGGCCCAACATCAACAGGTAGCACCCCGTGCCTGCTGGTGCCTAGGCGAATTTTGCATAGTCGACTCTCCTACCACTTGCCTTACATCTAAAGTCCAATGTCATCAGGTAACTCCCTGTGCCCGCTGGAGCCTGGGCGAATTTTGCATAGTCGTTACTCCTGCTAGCTACCCCACACCCAAGGTCCAACATCAACAGGTAGCACCCTGTGCCCGCCGGAGCCTGGGCGAATTTTGCATAGTCGATATTCCTACGATAGTTTTTTAACTTTTCATTAAGACGTATAGCCGTGCCATGCCCTTCCGTCTGTACGAAGTGTGTCCGCACGCTGTGTGAGTGGGGGTCATTCGGCTGGAAGCTATGTGGTTCCACGATAGTCTTTGGGGATACGATTGCGTCAGAGGACATGGTGCTCGAGCCCACTGCTCACTTCACCGTTCATTGCCTATGTTCTTTGTCGTCTCAGTGTTGACTCCCTGCCGGGGTTCGTCCCGGCGGCCAAGTATGTTGCTGAGCGCGTCCCAAAGGGCGCACCCATTGTTGTGAAGGCAAAAGGACCTAAAACCATTGACGCCCAGGCCAGGTTCATCGGATGAGCTGAACCCCGGTTGGTGGGGCGGGCTAACTCGCTGCGCTCAAACAAGCCCGTCCAGCATGAGAGGCGTTCACTCAACGGACTCTAGCGAAACCTCATCCTTACTCACGGTATGCACATGCCCGGTCGAACGCAAGAACACACATCAACCGTATGAAAGAGTCGTGGCACGGCTAGAGCCTGCAAGCGTCAGAGCATAGGTACTAAGAAAAGTTAAAAAACTATATTTGCCGTCATAGGTGTACGTTTCTTATGTAAACCCATCACGGGCAATCGTTACATGCTTGTGAGCGGTCGCTTCTTCCATCATGGCTTGTTCTTGTTTCGCAAGTTTTTTCATGTAGGCGGCTTCTTTTTTCTCAATGACAATTTCAACCACTCGCCTGGCATGATGAGCCGCCTGCAAACGTTTTTTAAGACCAAGGAGTTTTTTGTCGATCTCATATATCTTCATCGCCTGCATTTCTAACAGCCCTCCGGTTTCATCTAACCAACAATAACGCTGCTCGGCAAATATCGTATCGACTCCGGATTGAAGGCTCCGATCTAAGGATACCGCTAAACGATCGATCTCATCCCTCAGGTGCTGGGTTTTTGCTATGTGTTGAGATTTTTCGAGTTCCGCAAACATCACTTCCTCTCGAATCACATCTTCAACTTGCTTTCGATATCGCAGAAGCGTCGTCCAATTCATGCTTGCCCTTTCCCACTCGCCTGTGATGAAGAGACGTGCTGAGCCTGTTCCAATAACTCATATAATGCGTGAACGCTGTCTTCGAGACGTAGTGGCGTCTCTCGGTGTTGTGTTAAAAATCGACGGATCGCATCACGCATCGTAATGGCCACATCCAATTTGACATTACTCCCAGGTTGATAGGCCCCTAGATTGATCAACTCTTCGGAATTCTGATACACCGACATGATTTCAAGAAATGATCGAGCCGCATTGAGATGCTCAGAAGGCACAACATCCGACATGACCCGGCTAATACTGCCTAAGACATCAATCGCCGGAAAGTGCCCTTGAGTCGCCAAGTTTCGAGACAAGATAATATGTCCATCCAAAATCGCACGAACCGCATCGGCAATGGGGTCCGAGAGGTCATCGCCATCCACAAGCACAGTATAGAGACCAGTAATCGACCCACCTCGAGCCGGACCGACACGCTCTAAGACTTTAGGCAACAGATTAAAAACTGATGGAGGATAGCCTTTGGCCGTTGGCGGCTCCCCGACTGCGAGTCCAATTTCTCGCTGCGCATGGGCTAATCGTGTCACCGAATCCATCATAAGGAGGACATGCTTACCCTGATCACGAAAATATTCTGCAATAGCCGTTGCCAGGAGTGCACCACGAAGGCGAACCAACGGTGATTGATCAGACGTGGCCGCAATTACCACTGAACGCTGCAACCCTTCAGGCCCAAGTTCGCGTTCTATAAACTCTTTGACTTCTCGTCCACGCTCGCCAATGAGTGCAATCACATTCACATCCGCTGACGCATGACGGCTGATCATGCCGAGCAACACACTTTTCCCGACTCCACTTCCGGCAAATATGCCCAGCTTCTGGCCAATACCACACGTCAGCAAGGCATTCACCGATCGAAGGCCAAGATCCATCGGTTGTGCAATTCGGTCCCGCTCAAACGGTGTAGGAATCTTTCCGCTGAGCGGATACGCTTCAGTGAATGGAATTGGTCCCCGCCCATCGATGACTCGCCCCAATCCATCTAAGACACGGCCCAAAGTTCGCGGACCAACTCGCACATGCGACGGTTGCGATACATAGAGAATACGGTCGCCCGCACGGATGCCTTGCATGTCTCCATACGGCATCAACATCACACGATCCTGCCGAAACCCGACAACTTCCCCTTCCGTCACGATCTCTCCTGACTCGTTCAGTATGTGACAGCTTTGTCCAACAGTCACTGGTGGACCAGTCCCTTCCACTGTCAGCCCGACAGCGTTTACGACTCGACCAAAGACCATGATGGAATCAGTTTCGTTCAGACGTGGAAGAAGGCTGGCCAGGTTCATCGGACTCACCTTGTGGCTGTAACGCGTCACCAATAATTTTGAGTTGTGATTCGATACCAGCATCTATAGACAGGCCTTCTGTTTCCAAGAGACACCCTCCCATCTCTACGGCTGGATCACCTTCAATGCGTATAGGAGGACGAGTTCCGTCAAGCGTCTTCAACTGACCTTGCAGGGCATGCAGCGTATCGACGTCGTCAGGATGTACACGCAGACATACTCCACTTGAGGTGGAAAGATTCTTGAAGATATGCGTAACTTGATCAACGACGACCTCTTTATGCATCGACACATCACGATGAATGACTTTTTTCGCGATCGCCAAGGCTAAATCCACGACATCCGATTCGACCTGCTGGAACAGATGGTTTCTCGCATCGGCTATTTGTCCAACCAGCGTCAGCGCTCGTCGCGTTTCTTGTTCGACTTCCTGCTGACAATGCCGTTTTCCTTCTTCAATGCCAGCGACTCGACCTGCGGCAAACGCCTGCTCTTGGAGGCCGGAGCAGTCATGCGGCAAGTCATGGTCGTCGACATGTTCTTCTTCCGCAGTCACACGCTGATGCTGATCCATGCCTCTCACCAACATTGGAATGAGTTCGGCCATCTCAAACGCATGAACGGCGAGCCGTTGATTGTCCTGTTTGATCACCTTAGACCATTTGCTCTTCACCCTTACCTCCAAGCACCACTCGACCTTCAGCCGCCATTTTCTGCACGATTTTTAAGATATTCTGCTGCGCTGATTCTACATCGCTTAATTTCACCGGCCCTCGGCTGTCCATATCTTCCTTCAGGGACTCGGCAGCCCGGCTCGACATGTTCTTGAAGAATTTTTCTTTGAGTCCCTCATCGACAGCTTTTAATGCAAGGATCAACTCCTCTTTACTGACATCGCGCAAGACTTCCTGCATACCACGATCATCCACATCTTCCAGATCTTCAAACACAAACATTTTCGATCGAATCTCTTCGGCAATTTCTGCATTCTTCTCTTCGAGCGCCGCCATGATTTCACCTTCGACATTACGTTTCACGCTATTGAGAATTTCAGCAACCAATCCGGTTCCACCAACGGCCACCGCATTTTTCGACGCTCCGGTACGCAGTTCGTCCTGAAGTACGCCATTTAACTCGTCTAGCATGTTCGGAGAAACTTCTTCCGTCGTCGCCATACGATACACAATGGCGTCTCGCTTGTGACTCGGCAACAACGCTAACACCTGACCGGACTGATCCGATTCAAGATTCGAAAGAATGAGCGCACCCGTTTGCGGATGTTCATAGGTCAACATATTGGCAATCGAGGCGGAATCCATGGACTTTAATGTTTCAAACCCAGCATTTTCCGAGGTATTCAATGAACTCAGGATTCGACGGGCTTTATCTTTCCCTAGGGCAGAATTCAAAATTTTCGACAGATACGTTTTGCCTTCAACAGAGAGTCCGGAAGCCCCTGCCTGTTGCACAAATTCTCGCAAGACCGTACGGTGTTCGTCTTGTCCCACATTCACCATCCCGCCTAAGTAGGCACCGATCGCACGGATATCTTTTTGATCCAGCACTTTTAAGACTTCCACCGCGGCATTCTCTCCAATGGCCAGGAGCAGAATCGCCGCCTTTTCATAGCCGGATAATTCGAGTGCCATCTCAGGCTTTCTCCGCCTTTTCTTCCTGCTCGCTCTTTATCCATGTACGAATCACATGGGCTGCCGTTGTCGGATTATCCGACGCTAACTTAATCGCATGCTCTTCCGGTGTTTCGGTGATCTCGGCTTCATATTCGGCTACGGTGACAGGCAATCCGTCCTGTGGTACCGGAACCGGTTCAGAGGGAGGCGTAATCAAGCTTGTCACCATTGGACGGACCACGAGCAACAACACGAGCAAGCCAAGCACAAGGAAGACCGCTGGTTTGATCAACCCACCCCAGGTCGACAGGAATGAGTGCACCATGCCCGCAATATGTTCATCACCTTCTGTCAACGGTGCTGTCTCAAACGGCGTGTTCACGACTTCGATCTCATCGCCACGTGCCTCTGAGAATCCCACGGCTTTTTTCACAATATCCACGAGCTTGCTCATTTCCTCTTCGGATCGTGGAACATACGTCATGTCGGTTCCGGCGGCATCCGTTTCCGCTCCTTCAGCAGGCACGTATGTTCCATCAACCAACACCGCAACCGACAAACGTTCGATCGAACCAGTCGGTTCCACAATTTTGCTGACTTTTCGATTCATTTCATAATTGAGAATCTCATTTTTGCGTTTGGCTTCTTTCGGCCGTCCACTCCCCACATCCACCGGTCCATCATTGGGCACATTACTTCTCACACCAGGAACTCCGGACGGACCAGCATCTTCTATGACTTTTTCTTGGCTGCGATTTTCACTGCGAACGACTTGGCTTTCGGGATCATAGGTTTCTTCAGTCACCTCGACGTGACGGAAATCTAACGTCGTTGAGACACGAACCACGGATTTATTCCGGCCTAAGACCTTATCCAACATCGTCTGCACCCGCTGTTCAAGGTCGTGTTCGACCGTTCGCTGCATGTCGACTTGCGAGGACGTCAATTGTGCACCCTTCTGTCCCGTCGTCTTACTTAATACTTGCCCATGACTATCGACGACCGTCACATCCGTCGGCTTCAGCCCTTCGACGCTACTCGACACTAAATGTGTGACACCCTGCACTTGCCCTTGCGTCAGTGACGCCCCTCGCCGTAATGTTAAGACCACTGCGGCTTGCGCCGGCTGCTTATCGGATGTGAATAACCGCCGTTCCGGGATCACTAAATGGACCCGCGTCCGCTCCACCTCGCGTATTTGCGATATTGTTCTGGCTAATTCGCCTTGCAATGCCCGACGGTAATTCATTTTTTGCACAAATTGCGTGACACCGAGTCCCACACGATCAAAAATTTCAAACCCCACGCCTCCCGCTTCCGGCAATCCATCCGAAGCCATTTGTAGGCGCAACTCATGCACCTGCGTACTCGGTACGGTAATGGTGTCACCGCTTTCCGAGACGTGATACGGGATTTTTTGACTATCCAGTTTCGCCGCGATCGCCTGCACATCTTCTCGCTCTAAGTCAGCAAATAACACACCCATGTCCGGCTCTTTCCCCATTAACGCCAAGACAGGAATGACGGCAATGCCTAGGGCCAATACCACCACCAGCCCGACACGCTGAGGCATCGTCAATGCCTGAAAGTTGTGTAGGATCGTTTCAGGAAGGGTCTTGGGTCGTTGAGTATCTTCAGCCATAAATACGATACGTTAAAAGTAAAAAATGAAAAGTAAAAAATTAGAAATCACGATCGATCTCCTTTTGATCGTATTTCTTACTTTGCATTGTGTAATTTACATTTTTCACTTTTTATTCATTACCGTTCACAACCCTCAGATCTGCATGCGGAGCACTTCTTGATAGGCTTCCAGTAATTTATTTCGCATGCTCATCATGAGTCGAAACGACAATCCGGCTTTTTCTCCCGCAATAATCGCTTCATGAATCGAGACATCTTCTCCTCTGGCGACGGCATCTTCCAATCGACCGGACTCATGTTGCAGGTGATTCACCGCATCCACCGCATTTTTGAGTAGCTCGCCGAAACTTGTGCCATTCGCCTGCGTCGGTCCTCGAAGCGCATCTTTCGCAAGAGATTCAAGAACCGGATCGAACCCGCGAATCGAAAAATCTTCCATTAGACTACCCTTCCATACACAGACCCATTATCGTCCCATTTCTAAGGCGCGCATGGTCATGGATTTTCCAGTTTCCAGTACAGCCAAATTCGCTTCGTACGCCCGGGATGCCGACAACATATTGGTCATTTCTTCAATGACGTTCACGTTCGGTAACTCAAGATAGCCCTTACTATCCGCATCGGGATGTTGAGGGTCATAGACTTTCCGAAATGGACGTTCATCAAACACGACCTTTTCAATATGCACACCATTGGGTTCCGCGGAACGACCGAAGGCCTGAGCAAATACCGACATAAATGGGGACGAGGGGGATTCAGTCCGAAATATCACATCTCTTCTCACATAGGGACCACCGTTCGGCGATCGCGTCGATTCGGCATTCGCAAGATTGCCTGCGATAATATTCAGGCGTTGCCGCTGAGAATTCAGGGCCGACCCGACGACATTAAACAAACGATCGATATTCATGAAACACCTCTTTTTAATCGTTGAGCGAAAAGTGAACCGTTAGAAGCAAAACGGATAACGGGAAAGTCACGATAGATTTCCTTCTTTCTCACGTCTCACGTTTTCCCTCTCACGCCTGACAGTTTTATCCACTTCGTCCTTCTCCAATCGCCGCACGCCACCCATCAAACCGCCCTTTTAAAAATTGACTCACCGCCATATACATCATGGTATTCTCTGCCATCTGCGTCATTTCTTCTTCTAAATTCACCGTATTACCGTCCAACCCCCCGCCACCATTCACCACATTCACATGGTGAAACACCTCGGTGCCAGGAGTCACAATGGAAAGATGATGGGGATGAGTCCGGCGTGTATCTAAGAGGGGTTCTCCCCGTTGCAGCGCCGATAAGGTTTCCTGAAACGGGAGAATGCGGTTTTTATACCCCGGCGTTTCTTCATTGGCTAGATTAGATGCAATCGTTTCGTGTATGGCACTCCGAACATTGAGTGCCCGTTCATACAGTACGGATCCACTATCCCAAATAGAACTCACCATGGTTCCTCCTTACACAGACGGACCGAACACATCGTCCACCGGGTTCTGTCGTCACACGAACCACTGGTCTATCAGCAACCCTGATGCCAAATGACCATTCGTGTCACGGTCGTCACAGAATGCCACTATTCACACATGACGATGCTCAAGGCCCTTCGTTGTGCTCAACATAGGACCACAAGAAGAGACACAAAAGAAAAATCATCGTGGTCTTTTTTTCCTAGACGGAAGTATTTGCCGACCCTGTGACAGCATGTAGACACGCCACCCCTCTGTGGAGCCTGCGCTATGCGTCACGGTGTTCTCCCCCTTGCAGGTGCCGGTACTCTCGCAACTTATTCCGCAACGTACGAATGCTGATTCCCAAGGTACGCGCCGCATGCGTGCGATTACCTCCATGCTGATCCAACACACGAAAAATGAGATCCCGTTCCATCTCCCAAATCGATCCTGTTGGTTGCACAGACGGAGTCGGAACATTCAATGTCGGCTCTTCGCATGTGACATGCTCCATCCGTAAGGGTCCGGAACCTGACAGCAAGACGGCCCGTTCGATCACATTTTCAAGTTCACGAACATTGCCACGCCAACGACGGGTCTTCAGATAGCTCATCGCTTCTTCGGTAATTCCGGCACTCGGCCGGCCATTACGCTGACAGGATTGTTGAGCGAAATGTTCAACCAATACGTCGATATCTTCCGGACGCTCACGCAGGGACGGGATCGTCACCGGCATGACGCTTAGACGATAATAGACATCCTCTCGAAATCGTCCAGCCTGTACTTCTTGCAGTAAATTTCGGTTTGTCGTGGCAATCACGCGAACATCAACGGAAATAGGGTTGCGTGACCCCAGCCGATCGACTTCACGCTCTTGCAGCACGCGTAATAACTTCGCTTGAAGTCCTAAGGTCATTTCACCGATTTCATCCAATAACAACGTGCCTTGGTGTGCAAGCTCAAACTTTCCGCATCGACGAGCCAGGGCTCCCGTAAACGCACCTTTTTCATATCCAAATAACTCACTTTCCAAGAGGCCTTCCGGAAGTGCCGCACAATTGACTGCCACAAAAGGTTGATTAGCTCTCGGACTATTTCGATGAACATAGCGGGCCAAGACTTCTTTCCCGGTTCCACTTTCCCCTTGGATCAGTATCGTGGCCTGACTCGCCGCTACCGTCTCCAATGTTTGTAATGTCTGAAGCACACGGTCATTGCGTGTGAGAAATCCCACGGATGCCGCATCGTGATGCTTTATGACCGTATTGCCTGGTGTTGCATCTTGTTCATCGCCTTTTATCTTAGACACCACCTCTTCCAATTTTTCAGCACGAAAGGGTTTTTGCAAAAATTCCGTCGCACCGAGTTTCAGTGCTTCCACAGCCGTTTCGACCGAACCGAAAGCCGACATCATCACCACCGGCACTTGATTCCCGGACATCCGAATATCACGTAACAGTTCAATACCGCTTTTTCCGGGGAGATTCACGTCAGCCAGGATTAAGCTCGCGCCATTACGTTGAAGCCATTCCAGGCCTTCCCGACTATCATTCACCACCGACACCGCATAACCATGCCCACCAAGCGTTTGCGATAACGCCGCTTGTAAATGCACATCGTCTTCCACCACTAAAATGGGTTGTTTGTCATACCAGTCCGCTTGAGTCATGCAGATCTCCTCTGTTGTGGAAAGCGTAAAGACACGGTCGTCCCCTGCTCCTCCCGGCTTCGGACATCAATCGTGCCATGATGCGCATCCATCACATCTTTTACAATAGATAGACCAAGTCCTGTTCCATAGGTTTCCTTTGAATAAAACGGTTGAAACACATGAGAGAGCGTTTCAGCGCTCATGCCACAGCCATGGTCACGCACAGAGAGGATTACCTCATCGCCTCCCTCGTATGTGCCATCGGGTGTCGGTGGCCGCATGACTCGCCGGCAATCGACTTCAATACTCCCTCCCTGCAGCGATGCGGATATCGCATTGCGTAAAATATTGAGACATGCTCGCTGAACAAGGACGCTATCACCGTCAATGAACGTCGCTTCCGAGGCGACAGTCCGCTGTATGGTTACCCCACGTTCTTTCAACGGCTTGGCGAGAAGTCGTTCAACTTGGTCAAGAAGCACATGAAGGTCTATCCTCCCAATCTTGGCCTCATGAGTTGTTGCCGAAGACAACACACTACTCACAAACTGTTCAAGTGTCTGTATAGCTTGAACCAGATGACGGCCCACTCGTTGATGTTCAACATCATTGCATACACGCCGTTCAACCAATGAGGCAAACAACTCAATACTCGTCAATGAGTTTCGTAGATCATGGGACACTTTCGCCACATGCTCTCCCATCATGCTCATCCGTTCGCTTCTGGACTTCTGATCGTGAGATGACGTTCCGTGTTCTTCTCGAATAAATCGTACGATCAAGCACGGCACCGTTCCCGGTTCTCCAAGTACTTCCTCGGAACAGTACAAGAGACGTCCATGATGGGTGACATGCGTACAGGGAACCGCTGGCCACCCTAATCGCCGCCAACCCTCATCAAACGATTGCCCCACGACCATATGCGTTTCAAGATCAGGGATATCTTTGGCCACACGATTCACCTGTTGAATCACTCGATCATGATTCATGAGTATGGCGGCTATTGGGAGATACTCGAAAAACTTCTGCATCTGTTCACGAAGACTCTGCGTTTCGGCCAACTTGTTTTTCAGCCCAATGGATACGGCTTGTAATTCAAGATCGAGGTGTTGAACCCGATCAAGCACACTCTGGTGAGCCTCCTCGAAATATCCTTGTATCGTAGTGGCTAACGAATGATTCATGGCTCCCACTTCACTTACGAGAGATTATCTGGACGATGATATTCATCAAGCACGGCAATCGCTGCGGCTCGAATGGTGGTTTCTAACGCTTTCAGATCTTGACCGGGCTTCAAAAAGCGATCCAAGAGTGTCTTGGCTGCATCCCGTTTTCCCGTTTCCTGAAAACATAAAGCCAATCGGAACTGTGCCCAGGCTTTGGCTTCAACCACGGTCTCAGAGTCAGCAATGCCTTGATAGAGGATTTGAGCCTCTGGATACCGTTTCCGCTCATACAACAGATCCGCGAAAGATATGCGCGTACCAATCGATGCCGACTCATGATCGATCAAATAGCGATAGTCTTGAATCGCTGAATCATATTGCTGTAAGGCCGCATACGCGCGAGCCCGTTGAGTTCGCGCAATCGTTCGCTTTTGTTCATCCGTGCTCTGTTCAATCACGTGACTGAATTGTGTAACGGCATGTTGAAAATCTTGTGCATCCACGTCCAACCGTCCGAGCATGAGCCAAATATCATCGCGCAATGGGCCTTTGGGATAAGCCTGTGTGTACCGCTTCGCAATTTGGCGAATCTGTTCAGCCTCACCCGACTCCCGAGCAACCGCAACGAGCCTCGAAAAAACCTGCTTTCTGAGCTTGTTGTCCGGCTTGAGTGCTAACATTTTGTCGTACCACGTTATCGCCTCTCGTGAGAGACCAATCTGACGGTAGGCCTCCGCCAACATCTGCATCCATTCCAAGTTTTCCGGTAGTGCACGGACGAGCATCTGTTCCCGTTCATAATATTGAATCAGCTCGATCCATTGCCCCGCTTGAAAGTAGGCATGAAAGACTTGCGACACCGTGTCGTGGACAATCTCTCGGGCTTTCGTTTTCCAAGGCTCCGTCTGCCCCACAAGCAGTAACTGCGTAAACGCCGCCAGCGCTCCAGCCTCATCGCCAATTTTTTGGTACCCGTTTGCCAGCCAGAATTGTGCTTCATCCGCTACGTCACCCTCGGGCGCTTGAGCTAACACTCGAGAGGATTCGACGACGCCATCCCACGATACCGACACATAGATCTCAAGCGCATTTAAGCGGTCATATAAGGCTTTCCACGATTCTTGAGAATGTTCTGTCCTTAAGTACGTAAATGCCCATCGCGTCAAGGCGGCCTGGCCTCGGCGGCCTGGTTCGCGCTGCGGAAAACGAAGCGAGGCTTCTTGAAAAAACCACAGCGCCGCCATGTCGTGATCGTGTCCCAGCAAATACTGGCCAATCTCCAGTAACGCCTTGCCAGCTTCGATGCTTTCTGGGTGAAGATTATACGTCGTCAGATACCAGTGAATAGCCTGTCCTGGGTCCCCGCGTTGCGTCATACTTAATCCATACTGATAGGAGGACGCCGCCGAGGCGCGAATGAGTTCAGGCTTTTCCACATCGACCACCTGATACCAATAGTACGCTTGATCCCAGGCGTTCGAGGAGGCCGTGGCATCGGCTAATCCCAGCGCGCCTTCAAGGTGATAGCGGCTCCACTGTGGGTTTTGAAGCAATCGACGAAATGTGAGCGAGGCTTCAAGGTATTGCTCTTTTTCCAAAAAGTGTCGTCCAGCATTCACTACCACGCCTCCGGCCAATGGATGTTCCCCGTACGTACTCAAAAATTCTTCGAAGACGCCATTGGATTCAACAGCCCAGCCCATCTGCTCAAACAGTTCCCCCACACGGCACAATGCCCATGGTGCATAGGGACTCTTGGGATGTTCTTTCCGTTGTGCAAATAAACGTTCGATCATGTTCAAGACTTTGGCATCGGGAGCATCGTCCGGATTGGGCAAGGAGGCGACGGCAAAGTGCGCACCTTCTGCTAATACTCCCTCCGGCTGTTCCTCGAGAAAATCTAGAAAATACTTTCTTGCCGCAATCTGCTCTCCTTGATCCATGAATGCTTGGGCTTTCCGAAATAGTTCTGGTTCGACAATTTCAGTAGGATAATGCCATTCGAACTCCGAACATGGTGAGGCATAACTCAAGACAGGCACCATAAGAAGACCTAGAACAAGAAAGATCCAATGCACAAACAATATCCTTGATAATTCTTCAGTAGGAAGGTGAATAGCAAAAACTAGACCGAGAGTGTTTTGAAAGAACATACTTGCACAGGCAAGCGGGCAACATGTTGGAATTATTCACGAATACAGGAAGGGGGACACGAGGAACGACAATGGTATTTCCGTCAATTGCTTGACGGTACGGTCAAAAACATCGTCTTTCAGGGTGGAATACGAATGAACGAAGAACAGCGAGGGGGCAGAGCAAAACCGCGAAGATTAGAAAGACGTCACAGGGTCCGTGTCTCGGCCGGTTCGATTGGCGACAACCTCTGCCAATGACTTCTTTTTAAGTTTTTCAATAAGAGTCGTACGATTGATGTGAAGCAGTTGAGCCGCCTTACTTTTCACCCAATTTGTTCGTTCAAGGGCCTCAAGAATTAACCGATTTTCGAATTCTTCCACGGTTGACGAAAGATTGATGCCTCCAACTGGAATCGCTGCCGAGACATTGGCCGCCGGAACGGCGTGAGGGGAGCGAATTTTTTCAGGCAGATCGGTTAACTCAATTTGACCATCTCGTTTGAGGATGGCCATCCGTTCAATAATATTTCCCAGCTCTCGAACGTTTCCAGGCCATTGGTAGTTGCACAACAACGTCATCGCCTCTGGGGAAATTCCTGTTAATTTTGATGACCGTCGTTCATTAAAAAGATTCATAAAATGTTCAATCAACAAAGGAATATCTTCCGAACGGTGTCGCAACGGCGGAACCACGATGGGAACGACATTCAAGCGATAGTAGAGATCCTCACGAAATTGTTTGTTGGCCACCAATTCCTCTAAATCCTGATTGGTCGCTGCAATCACCCTCGCATCGGCGTTGTAGGTGCGTGTTCCGCCCACGCGCTCAAATGTTTTCTCTTGCAGTACACGGAGTAATTTGACTTGTAACGGAGGACTGAGATCGCCGATTTCATCAAGAAATATCGTTCCACCCGCCGCCAACTCAAATCGTCCTACACGCGTGGCGACCGCCCCGGTAAACGCACCTTTTTCATGGCCAAACAACTCACTTTCGAGTAAGGCTTCCGGAATTGCACCGCAATTCACTGGGATCAGACACCCCTTGCGGCGATTGCTATGAAAGTGGGTCGTTTGCGCAATCAACTCCTTCCCGGTTCCGCTTTCTCCTAAAATGAGGACCGTACTATCCGTATCTGCCACACATTCAATGAGCCGGAAGACTTCCTTCATCACCTCGCTTGAACTAATGAGCTTGCCCAACCCAAACTGCCCTTTGACTGTCCGGCGTAACTCCACATTTTCATTCCGTAACGACTGAACGCGTAATGCACTTTCGATTGTGGCACTGAGCACTTCAACGGAAAACGGTTTCTGCAAGAAGTCAAAGGCTCCAGCTTTGATCGCTTTCACCGCCATCTCCACAGATCCAAATCCCGTCATGACAATCGTCACCGGTGGCGACGGCAAATCGGCCAGCTGTTCAACCAGTTCAATCCCATTGATGCCAGGGACCATGACATCCGTTAATAGAATATCAAATGGCGATTGTTGCAACAGAGAAAAGGCTTCGGTTCCCGACTCGGCTTCGACAACCTGATGGCCTTCGTCTTGGAGTTGCGCGCTGAGAGCTTCCCGCACATCTTTTTCATCTTCAACGAGTAAAACCTGTGCATGCGAAAGACTTTGCGTGGACGTATGTGCGTCAGAAGAGCCCATAAACCCTCCTATTTTCAATTCTGTTCACAGAAAAACTCGAAATACGTAAACAAAACAACAGGAATTGGCTGATAGCTAACATTATTTGTGCAACAAAGGTCAAGTCAACGGGCAGATATACCAGATGTTTCCCGATATGCGAAGCCTCGGATCACGTGACTCCATTTCTTGAAAATAGGAGATATCACAAAGACATACATTCTCCAAATACTGGAGTTTTTTGTTGTATAGAGTCTTTCGACCCCTCAAGAAGTCGGGACAACCGACCGAAAGGTATTGAGAGACATCAGGGAAAACCCTAAAACGTGCTTCATTTTTGCTTACTCGAAGGAGAGTATGGTGCCCGAGAAAACCTCAATGCCGATTTTCATATTGTTCGATACGAAAACCGGCTATCTCTACGGACATCTTTTCGCCACAGGTCCTGAAGACCCCTTTCTGCATGAAGTCGTGGAATGGTGGGGGGCCCATTGCTCAATGAGTCCTATTGGCGTCGACTATCCAGGCTTAACCCAAACCAGTCTCACCACCAATATGCTCTCTTCCAACTAAACGCCGAAAACAATTCACATTGCACAATGTAACGTGTAAAGTGCCGGATTAATAAAAAGCTTGACCTTTTCGTTAATTTTGCATTTTAAATTTTTCACTTTGCATTTTTGGCCGTTCTCGTCACTCCCGAAGTTCCGTCCACATGGCAAGGCCAGACCTGAAGAGTAATTGCCTATCAGGGAAGCGTAGAATGACAATATTATCGTTGCCCTGACTTGAGACCATCTCTTGTGAGATTGGAAGATCTTTCGAGAAAAACCCACCGGTAAATGCAGAAAACCCCAAGACTTGATTGGCGGTAATCAGCACGGCGACGTGATCTTTCACGATCACATGACGAAGCGCTTCTCGCGGACGCAACTCCTGCACCTTCCACCGGCCGACTTCCCCTTGAAAACCATACACACGTCGTTCCCCCACGACCAGAATCAACCGTGGAGTCACATAGGCTTCCAGTACTTGCTCAGACACGTCTAATTTCTGCGTGCTCCAACGCTGCAAGGCGCCGGAATAGCCGAGTAAGCGCAACGATGTCTGAACGTAACCCGTAACCCCTTTTGCTTGAAGTTTCTCAATGTCTTCCCCTGCAGCCAAAGGAATTCGGGCGATGCCTTCCCCACGATGAATGCCTAAGACCCGCCCTTTGCTTACTGTCACGTCCACTTGATCCGTGAGACGCTCTTGTGCCCACACATCGGCACTCGGGAACGCCAAGGCACAACCCAATGAGAGAACCGCCCCTCGAACTAGGTGTGTATGCATTGTGTCTCGTATATTATTTTTCATCGTCGCAATACATGTGAAAGTAGGTTACAGAGAAGAAGACCATGGCACTCCCTTATCGTCACCAATAAACAATGGTCCCAAAATTGTGGACATTAATTCCTGGCCAATTCCTGCTCCACTCCATAGCCCGGTCAGACTAAAGACGAAATTGAACTGTGTGCGGTCCGGAAATTCAATATAATACAAGCCGAAAGAAAAGCAACGGCATGGATTCTGGTAAAGCCCGACAATATCCAACTCGGAATTCTCATTGCGTCGAACATCGCGAAACACCCTTGCTCCCACGGACAACCCGAGGGGAAGCCGAACGGCACCACCGGCCGTCAAAAAGAAAATTTCCTCTTGAGGAGCCAACACCTCGTTAAACGAAATGGAATTCCAAATATCGCCCCGTCGCACTCGCGCGCCAGATCGGGTATAGCGTTGGCCAACTTCAGCATACCACGTTTGATGAGCTTGCAAACGAAAATCCGTATTCCACTGACTGAACTGTTCACGGTTCGGGTCATAAAATGCATCGATCGACATCCGAAAATCAGAAAATAGCGAAGAAAAACTAATTGGCCTATTGAATGTTGCCCGCCCCCAAATATCGGAAAACAACTCAGCTTCTCCCGGTGGATCTCCCACGTGATAACTTTGTGCCACAAGCAAATCAAGCCATGGACCAGATCCACCAGTCATACTCTGTTCGCTTAATCGCGTATTCAACGAATAGGTGAGCAAACTCTTTTTGATGAGATCATCCGTGGCATCAATCAGCACCAGCTCTGATTGATCAGTTGGGGGAACAAACTCGTAGATGACCCGCGGTTCGATGGAATGACGAAGTCGTGTCTGCTCATCAATCTTGAAGCGTCTGGCCAAGTAAGTATAGGCCTCCAACGACGCCCAATATGTCTCACGACTTTTCACTTTATTCGAGTTCAGGCCACGAGTATACGCCACTTCTCGAAGTTTGACTTGCGGCTTGAAGCCCAACACGTTTCCAAGATGGAGCCCATTGAGTGCGACTCCCGGTAACAGATCCATACGACTGACTTGAAACCCTTGTTCTCTGAAAAAATGAACAAATGTCGATGTCATACCCACCGAAAGCGGACTCTCAAATACAGGATAATCAGGCAGAATATATCCCACCTCAGGAATTCGTTGAAAAGTAGACTTTCCTCCAGCTTCCAACGGCTGAAGATATTGTCCCAGGAGATACAGGCTCCCATGATCCAATCGTTGATTAATATTCAGAAGTGATTCTTGACTTGGCAAGGCTCGAAGAGTTCCTGAACTACTCAAATCCTGTAAAAACGAACGGTCCGTTGAATAATTAACCAGCAATTTCACAGACAGATCAGTATTCACTTCCTGAATATGTATACCGTTGATATCCGCACGGCCACGACTCTGTTCCGTATCATACAACGTACTCACCAACCAGCTTCCCTGAGACCGTCGATCAAGGATGTAGCGATATTCAAAGTCGCTACCGCCACCTCGCTTGCTGAGAATGAGCGGAGACACCGTTAAGTCCTGGCTGGGATTAATCGCCCAGAAAAAGCTCTGGCGATAGCTAAATCCAAACACATTGTCGACCCCAACCGACGGAATTAATAAACCGGTCTTGCGATTGCTGCCTAACGGATAACGAAAGGTTGGAAGAGGAATGATCGGCACATCATTGATGTTGAACCACACGCCGTCTCCATACAAACTATCATCCCAATCGAAGTCCATATCCCGAAACGTAAAACGCCATGCTGGAATTTCCCCGTCCTTGGCATCACAGTTGGTAAACGAACCGTCTTGCGCGCGATAATGTGTTTCGGAAAACCGACGAAGACGCTGCCCGGTAATAAACGAGTTCTTTTCCCGCATATACACATCCCCGTCGGTAATAACTCCAGCCTCGGTATTGAGATTCAAGTCTAATTGTTCAGACCACACATCCGTATTCCGGTCTCGAAGATACACATGTCCTTTGGCGAATAAATCCCCAGAAAGCTTATGGAGTGTAACATGATCCGCCGTCAGGCGAATGGGCCCTTGAATAACAACGACCGACCCTTCAGCAACATACACCTCCGTCGTTTGATCATAATCGAGCGTATCAGCCGTAAGCTCAACCGGGGAAGAAGAAGAGGATGAAGATGATGATGAGGTGGATGCCTCCGGATACGCGTTGTCCAAGGACGTCTCTTGCGCTTGGACTTGCACAGACAAAACAAGACACGCCAACACCGTCATCCAGAAACAACACATCCGAAAAAATTGCAAGCTCACACTCACAGAACAACTCATGACAATGAAGACAGCTGACCAACCTGCATAAGATGCCGTACCTCGCCAGCCAGGAACAATGAACCGGTCACGCATATCACATCAGAAGGCCGAGCTAACTGTTTAGCAAACGCCAAGGCCTTCGCCAACTGCGGAACTTCATACAGCGAACAAGACCCTTCCGGGACATGGGACTTCAACTCACTGACCGTTGCCGTCCGTGGCATAGAGACTTCAGTTAAAATCAAGTGAGTGACCAACGGACACAGCACGCGAAGAAAACTGACATGATCTTTATCCTGCATCATGGCCAGCACAACGATAAGCTGTGCATCCTCCAGTTGAAGTAAAGGCGTCAATGTGTCAACCAACACGGTGCCTGCGGCAGGGTTATGAGCGCCATCCACAATCACGAGCGGATGCTCTTCCAGTACGTCCACCCTTCCAGGCCATACGACGGTGGACAGTGCCGATCGAATTGTTGCCTCCTGAAGAGGCATTGCCTTCAATTCGACGCAATCGAGGAGCGCCAACGCACAACCGGCATTGTACATTTGATGATGTCCGGCAAGAGAACAGGCAAGATGCGCATAGCGGGCGTTCATTCCCTCAAAACGAAATTGCTCAGCGGTCTCAGGTACGACACGATAGTCCACTCCCAATCTATAACAGGGAGCATGACGAGAATCCGCTACGTCTCGAATCACGGTTTCGGCTTCCACAGGCATCTTACCGAAAACGACCGGAATGTTGGCTTGAATAATTCCTGCCTTTTCAAAGGCAATATCAGAAAGTGACGTACCAAGATAGCGTTCGTGATCGTAGGCAATAGATGTAATGACGACACCGAGCGAGGAGAGAACATTTGTCGCATCAAACCGCCCGCCCATGCCCACTTCGATAACCGCAATATCAACCGATTCATCAGCAAAATACTGAAAGGCCATGGCCGTCGTAAATTCAAAAAACGTGAGTGAGGCGGGAATTGTGGCTTGAAACTGTTGCGTGAGTTCGACCACCCGCTGTTCCGAGATCAATCGTTGATTAATTTGTATCCGTTCTCGAAAATCAACAAGGTGGGGGGAGGTATAGAGTCCGACCCGGTACCCTGCAGACTGGAGAATGTTTGCCAATATCGCCGCAGTCGAACCTTTCCCATTCGTTCCACCGACATGCAGAGTCTTGTAGCGATGCTGAGGATTGCCGAGCGTGTGTAACGCGGAATGGATCGATTCTAGCCCGAGCTTCATTCCATGGCGATGCAAACGATACAGAAATTCCGTCGTATCCTTATAGGCCATCACATGTCACAGGGGCACAATGGCCACAAGCACAACGGAGGAATTGGAGTGAATACTCTTGAATGACACATCCATAGGAACTGATGGGGAATCACAATAAGCGTGAGGAGATGTTGTTTCTTACGCCATCACGTGCTGTAATAATGTATGCATTTCCGTCTTGAGATTTTTTCGAGTCACAATCCGATCAATCATCCCATGGTCAAGGAGAAATTCTGCACGTTGAAACCCTTCCGGCAACTTTTGTTTAATCGTTTGCTCTATGACACGAGGTCCGGCAAATCCAATCAACGCCTTCGGTTCGGCTAAAATAATATCCCCTAACATGGCCACACTTGCCGTCACGCCGCCAAATGTCGGATCGGTTAACAGCACAAAAAACGGAAGACCCGCTTCATGGAATCGAGCAAGGGCCGAAGCCGTTTTGGCCATCTGCATTAACGACAGCGCGCCTTCCTGCATACGAGCCCCCCCGGATGTCGTGATCAACAGAAACGGCATTCGCGCCTCTAACGAACGATCGATCGCACGACAGATTTTTTCACCGACGACCGACCCCATGCTGCCCCCCATAAACCGGAAATCAAAAATCCCTACACCAAGGGCACGCGCTTCAATGGTACAGCGCCCCACCACAATGGCTTCTTTTTTGCCGGTTTTTTGTTGCGCGGTATAGAGTCGATCCGAATACGATACCGTATCGACAAACGAAAGGGGATCCTCGGGAACTAATTCCACATCCCACTCTTCAAAAGATCCGTGATCGACCAGAAGCTCAATACGTTCTTCCACCGATAGCGGAAAATGATAGTCACATTTCGGACAGACTTTCAGATTTCGTTCAACTTCTTTCGCATAAATAATAGCTCGACACAGATTGCACTTTAACCACATTCCCTCTATCGCTTTTGAAGACCTCTCTTGTTCTTCTGTCGATTTTTGGCGTTTAAACCATCCCATGACAACTCCTTCTCACACAAGACTCAACGAGTAGAATGGCCTGATAATTTCGGAAATATAGCGAATCCAAATAAATTCCAATCAGGAGAATACCACGAACTCCACGCGGTACCATGTTTCAATGAGCGGAAGTTATTTGAAACGGCTATATCCGATATCTATACATGACGCGCAGCCCTCTCTGCGGAGCATGCGACCGGCAGTCATACAGCAACCACACTCTTGACCTATTGGGAACTTACACAACAGTCTGCACCTTATCATAGGACCAATGTCCCAGCAAGAAAGATATCTCAACCTGAGTATAAGAAACAGACAATTTGTGTGCTGAGAAATACATGTGATAAAGAGAACAATCTGTCATCAGCATTCATGAGTCCTAACGATCATCGTTCACGTATTTATAAGACCAAGAGAAAAAAAAGACAGAGCAGTTTCTCCACATACATCTGAAGAAGACGTTGGATGAATCAGAAAGGAAGATGTCTACGGAGAGAAGGGACTAGAGAATGGGTTGCTCTCACCCACCACGTGCATGCATTTCCAAATGCGGGTCTTGTCGAAGACGTTCGATCTCGACAAATCGTCCTCGAGTATCGACGCGTTCCAGCTCTTTGCGCTCTTCCGCACCACGATTGGTTCGGGCATTCCATGTTGAAACCAGCAACGCGCGTAATTCGTCTACCGTTGCACCGTCCCGTAGCGGTTGCCGCAGGTCGATACCTGTCTTGGCATACAAACACAGATACCAGAGACCATCGGCAGTAAGACGGCTACGATCACAGGTAGAGCAAAATGGGAGTGTCGTGGAAGCGATAATGCCAAACGTCGTGCCGTCGAGCAGCCGGAACCTCTTAGCCGGAGCCCAGGAATCTTCAATGATTGGCTCAATGAGCCCGTAATGACGACTGAGAGTCTGTAAAATTTCCGCGCAGGAAAACACCTTATCGACTGACCAATCGGTTGCGCCACCGACATCCATATATTCAATGAATCGCACTTCCCCACCGACCGTTTTCCCGAATTCAATCAGATCGATCAATTCGTCGTCATTGATCCCTTTCATCGCCACCGTATCAAGTTTTAAATCGTGAAACCCAATGGCGTTCACGATGTCGATACCCTCAAGGACCTGCACAAACGTGTTGCGCTTCGTCAGCGCTTTAAACCGGTCGGCTCGTAATGTATCAAGACTCACGGTGACTCGATGGAGCCCGGCATCATACAGAGATTGAGCTTGCTCTTTGAGAAGAATGCCATTTGTGGTGAGCGCAATGTCCTTGATCTTAGAATTCTCGCGAAGCAAGGCAATCAGGGACGGGAGATCTTTCCGCAATAACGGTTCCCCCCCCGTGATACGCACTTTGTCAACACCTACAGTCGTGAAGACATTCGTCAGACGAACAATTTCTTCAAATGTCAGCAACGTTTCACGAGGCAGCCAGACATATTCTTCTTCCGGCATGCAATACTGACAACGAAGATTACAGCGATCCGTAACGGAAACACGCAATGCCCGCAGCGGTCGCCCCATCGTATCAACAACTGTCGGCACCGATTCTTTCACTTCCGTCTTCATCTTCAATATCTTTTCACTTCTTAACTTTTCACGCTTCACTTCTCACGTCTAACGTTTCACCTTTCACGTTCTGTTCAGGGATGCTCTTCCACCCACACGTCGCCTTCCGGCGTCTCTTCCAATTTCCAAATGGGGGTAATTTTTTTCAATTCGTCGATACACCATTCGCATGCCCTAAACGCATCGGCACGGTGCTCGGCTCCGACCACAATCAACACGACATTCTCACCAATCTCAATGGCTCCGTACCGATGCAACACCAAGACTTCTATAACATCAAAGTCCTGTAAGGCACGTTCACGAATTTCGCGTAGTTTTTTTTGAGCCATCCCTTCGTAATGTTCAAACGTGAGCAACCGCACGTCACGTCCTTTAGAGCGATCTCGCACGGTGCCCAGAAACGTCGCAATGCCACCAATGCGAGTCGAACGCGCGCGTACCCGATTGATTTCTTCATCAACCGAAAAATCTTCAGCCTGCACTCGAACCAGCATGGTCTCTTCTATTTCAACAGCCATCGTGAAAATCCCTCCAGAGGGCAATGAAAGATTTACATTGCAAAGTACAAAATGCGAGAGTTGCTTTGTAGAATTATTGCTCTATCTTGACACTTTTGCATTTTTCATTTTGCCTTTTGAATTCGCTTCTAAGGAGCCGCCAGCAAATGGAGGCAAGAGCGCCACTTCATCAGCCGTAGAAATTACCGTATCGGGGTGAGAGATTTCTTGATTCACCGATATCAGAACTTTTTTCTTGAGTACCAACTCCCCAATCTCTGGATACTGCGCTCGCAAAACCTCAACAAGGTCTTCAACTTTCTGGCCGTCGACAAATTCAAGCGACAACTCTTTCTGTTGCTGCGCTAAGGTTTTGACCATCCCGAATAATTTAATGGAAAGCATATAATTTTCACACAACCCTTCGTCTCACTACGTACGAGACCGTGTATACGTCCCGGATTTCCCACCCGATTTTGAAAGCAGGCAGATCTCGCCAAAACTCATTCCCTTATCAATAGCTTTACACATATCATAGATCGTCAACGCAGCGACAGACACCGCCGTCATGGCTTCCATTTCCACGCCAGTTCCGCCAGTCGTTTTAACCGTCGCAAAAATTGTAATCGAACAGCGCCCACCCACATCAGACTGAGGCTCTTCCTTAAAGTCGATATCCACATTCGTGAGCAATAACGGATGACACATGGGAATTACATCCGGCGTTCGCTTCGCAGCCATTACTCCAGCCACTTGCGCGACAGCCAACACATCACCCTTGGCAATCTGCCCTTCTTGAATTTTCTTCAGCGTTTCCGGCAAGACAAACACTTTCCCTTGAGCCGTGGCAATACGTTCCGTCAACGCCTTTTGCGTTACGTCAACCATCCGCGCTCGCCCCGCCTCATTAAAGTGCGTCAACTCAGCCATGACCTACACTCCTACAGATTCCAGAAAGCCCCATGCCTCAGACCCACCAAGGCCTTAACATTATAGAAGTGCCCTAAAAACATCGTCAAGCAATCGCCCACGCGACACTGGCTTGACAGTCTCCCCCGTTCCACGTAGATTCAGGAATCCGCGGATTGCTAGACAGAACCACCGCTCTACTATTCATGGCACTTGACCTTCCCACAGACCTTTCCCTCAAAGGGAAAAAACTCGGCATCCTACTCTCGACACCGCCCGAAAACGCCAACGCCCACACCGTGACTCGCCTGAGCGAAGAAGCCCTCGCAGCCGGCGTAGATGTGTATCTCTATTTAATCGATGAAGGCGTTAAAAACCTCACCAACGCTCCCCTCGTCAAACTCGCTTCTTCTGGAGCCAAGTTCTTCGTATGCGCCTACGGGTGCCAACAACATAAAGTCTCCACCGAAGGCTACCCCAAAGAAGTGACGTTCTGCGGACTCGTCGTCCTCTCAAATATCATCACTGGCTGTGACCGGTTTCTGGCATTTAATTAACTGTATTCCCCCGGCATTCCTCACTTCCTTTCCAACGGACACACTCCAATTATCGATCACTCGATTTTTCCGAGAAATTGGGTAGGCTTGGCTAAGAGATTGCCTCTGCGAATGATCAATAGAGAATTTTCGTTCGATTTGCGGGCGGTGATGCGTCTAATGTCGAGTTACTCGCTTATCACTGAATTCGAGGTGTACAAGGCAACTATGCAGCATGTTGCGCCAAATTCTCAAGGAACTCCTAAAAACCTGGTTCCTTGAACCGGGGGCTTATTAACTATACATTCGTTAAGGGTTGGATTAGTATGAGGGTACAAGGCCTGATCAGATCCGAGGTAGAAAAGGAACCGAGCATGTCTGAAATTATATTTGTAGTGGAAGAAGCGCCCGAAGGGAGCTATACCGCCAAGGCTTTATGAGAATCGATTTTCACGGAAGCTGATAGTTTTGCAGAACTCCACGACAAAGTCCGTGACGCTGTTAAGAGTCATTTCGAAGAGAATAACGTTCCTAAACTAATAAGACTTCACCACGTCAAAGAAGAAGTCATTGCGGTATGAGGTTGCCACGTAATCTTTCCAGTTCTGACCTAATACAAAGCCTCGAAAACCTAGGATATCGAAGCACTCGACAGACAGGTAGTCACATCCGGTTAACCACCAGCCAACAATGAGCCGTGAAGCACTCGCCCAAAAACTTTTTGAAAACAAGTGATCAACCGGCGTATTCCAAAGAAGACAGGATGATAAGATTATGTTGAAAGGGAGTAGTCTACGGGCCTATTTTCAAGATAATGTCGATCATGATGTCGTCAGCAAGCTTGTGAAGCGCCAATCGAATGTGCTCAAAACTGGTTTGTGCAGGAGGGACGAGCTCAGCCTTGGCCCGAAAAATCCGTTCTCCTGACATGGGGGCACTCTCGATCACCGTTCGAAGGTCTTGCACGCTAACCCCAAGGACCGCCAGTTTACTCGAAATCTCTCGCACGATCCCTGGATGATCTTGTCCAACCAGTTCCAAATGTAAGATATTGCGGTGGTCGACCTCCACCAGCTTCCAGTCGCTGTCCACAACACTCACGGTAAGACCTCGGTCGGCAAGCGTAGGCAGTGCGGAAATGAACTTCTCTGCCTGATTCTCAGGAAGGTGAATCTGAACGACCCCCGCGAAATGTCCCGCCAGGCGCGCCATACGGCTTTCGTCCCAGTTTCCCTCATGGTTGGAGATGAAATCCGCCAGCGCCTCGACCAATCCAGGCCGATCTTTACCGATGACCGTTAACACCAGTGCACGTGCCATTGTTCTACCTGTTCGGAAAATGCCTATTCTCGTTCAAGAAGGAATTGGAGAAAGGAGTTTACACATTACAGGACAGAAGATACAATCTGCCAATTCTGATTCTCAATAGTTGAAATAATGAACGAACAATACATCAGTCCACTTTTTGTGTGGGTGCATGTTGGGCTGCGAGCGTACTATGAAACGTCCAAAAACGACCCCGTCGCCAGGCGCTAATCCCCTATAGGAAAGCAAAAGGCTCCTGCCAACTTATTTTTCTCCAAGCACAGTGCCAGTGCAAACCCCGAGTATACGCCGGCTTGAAACCCGCAAGTCGACGATCGATGGTTGTAACAGCGCATAAAATTCATAAAACTAGACTTGACCCCTTTTTCTTTTTAAGGAAATTGATGGACGAGATATCGGCGAAAGGGTCCTTTCAAGATACGCCAGAGCATAGGATGCCGACGAATCTGATCCAAGGCCGTTTCTACAGCATCAAGGAACTCTTGCCCAAGTCCATCCCGACACTCCTCATAGAACAGCGCAGCCTGTCGCATTTCTGCTTTGGCTGCCGGATCAAGAATGAGTCTCAACGACGAAGTTCCTTGCGAATATCAGCAACTGCCCTGCTTGCGGAAAACGCCTTAGTCTTCTTTCTTTTCAAGGCAGAAAAACGCCGCTCGGCTTCCGCCACCCAAGCTTCATCCACTGCCGTTAATGACTCATCCTCCATTTGGGCCAATAGCCGCTCAGCAAGCCGTTCACGTTCTACGGCGGGAAGTTTCCGAGCCTGCTTTTCTATGGCTAACGCATGTAGAGTCATTTCAGTGACTCCTTCCTGTTCTGGGGTACGTTAATCAACTGTTGGTTTATAGAGGAAGGATAATGGCTTCAAACGGATGAAACAAGGACCCAGGCTGCTCTCATCGTGACTAAAAATCGGAGAGCAACGTATGTGTGTAGGAGCAAGCGCATTGGATTTACTGGGACAAGCCGAAAACACTTTCGCCACATTTCTAAATTTTGCTCCACTTTTCAAGCGTTGTTTCTAATCGTCCACGAACCAATTACACATAACCTTGAGCAAGTTCCAGCAGGCACGATCAACTACTGAGATAGCCAACGCCAGTGAACGTAAACGGGTCGTCGAATGCCTGACGAACCCACATGTAAGGCCAGAACACGGTCCGGGGCTGCCTCTTTTGAATATAATGGTTTGCCTTTGTCGTGGAATGAGAAATTCATCATGAACATGCGTATACCTCGCAGAGATTTCTCGAACCTGTTCCAATTCATCAATTCCTTACAAATCGATCCCTGTACTTTTTTCGAGGGGTTGGATACAGTGCCTTCAAGCAATGTGACAACGCACTCGACACAACTTCCTGTAGAGGAAGGCTGTTCTTCATGCCGCGTAACGACCAATTAATTCGACAATGGCATATTCTCCGCGAGCTAGAGCATTCCCGAGGGAAAACGCTGCAAGCCTTAGCCAAGGCCCTCCCCCGAGATTACCAAAAGCATGAACGAACATTGCGACGCGACCTGGCTGCCTTGGAAGATGCGGGGTTTCCACTCATCACGGAAAAAGTCCAAGGACAGGTTCGTTGGCGGTTCATCGACGGGTATCGTACGCAGTTACAACGAAACTTTTCTCCGAGTGAACTCATGGCGCTTCGCTTGACTCGACATTTGCTCGCGCCACTCGATGGGACAAAAATCCAGACTTCCCTCGAATCCGCCCTGGCGAAGGCCGAAGCCGGCATAACGGGACTTGATGACCACACGCCACATGAATTAGGCCATGTCTTTGCATTCAGCCTCGGCTCCTACAAATCCTATCGAGACCACAAAGGCACGATCGACATCTTATCGCAAGCCACCAGCACGTTCCATACGGTTCAAATGCGCTACTTTTCCGCATCGCAAAACAAAATAACGCGCCGGGAAGTCGATCCCTATCGCCTCTGGTATACCAACGGCGCCCTCTATCTCATCGCCCATTGTCATATCCGCAAGGATGTGCGCATGTTTGCCGTCGAACGCATTAAATCCGTCACCCCAACATCCAATCCTTTTCAAATGCCCCTCGGCTTCGATATCGACGACTATGTCAAAGACGCCATTGGCGTCATGCGGGGAAAACCCATCGACGTCGAACTCCGGTTTAATGAATCCACCGCAGCCTGGGTCAAAGATCGAGTGTGGCACTCGACACAATCATTGAACCAATTAAAAAACGGCGAACTCAAGATGACGCTCACCGTGGCGGAAAATCGCGAACTCGTAGGCTGGATCCTAAGCTTCGGCAGCGGGGTCATTGTCAGCAAACCGGATTCTCTCAAACGCCTTGTTCATCAAGAAGTCATGGCCATGGCCAAGCAACTTGAAACAGGTTTCAAGTCATATGCCGGTTAGGCTGTAGGTGGCGTATACAAGGATAGTCCCGGGATCTGACGAAAATCATGATCGAGACTGTAGACCGAGCAGGAATGCTGGAGAGCCAAAGCGGCAATCAAAAGGTCTGGAAAGCCCAGGGTCTTTCCCTTTTGACGTACGAATGAAGAAAGGTCTCCGGCGGAAAGCCAGGTTTGAAACGTCATCTCCAAATAGGGAAGAGCCGAAAAGAGCTCATGGAGGACTTCGCGTTCTGTTTTCGAGCGAACGCCTTGCAATAATTCAGTCAGCACGATACCAACAAGCACCACATCATCACGGTCGAGGAGATCGTCCAATGCCTGTTTCTCAATCGATGCTGGACGATTGAAAAAGGAGATCCAAATCGAGGTGTCAACGACGACCCTGCCAGAGCCGCTGGTGAAGCCCACGGCGTCTCCCTTCCGCTTGCCGTTGAGCCTTCGGCACTGCCTTGACCGTCAGTTTTCCGCTCAACGCCTTCAGCTTTTCAATCTTTTTCTTTCGAATCAACTCCGCCATGGCCTGGTGGATCGCATCGGTCTTGGTCTTCGCATTCGTCACTTTAAGCAATTCCGCCACCAGATCATCATCCAAAATCAAGGTCGTCCTCATGGATACCTCCCAGAATATGCATTCATTATATGTATATATAATACATACGTCAAATACGCGCGCGACAAGACGACAGAGAAACTCTGCCTGTGACTTGAACGTCACGCTGACATATCGTTCCTTCACAGACTACCAAGCACCACGCATCAATGCTCCATCAATGCCATAAACCTATGCGTTATGAAACTGATCGCTGCCAACCATACCACATCTCCACGCAACCCAAATGAATAAAAAAACCATCAACCAAGGGCACTGAAACCATCTCGTCGAAATAAAAATTTTTCGTTTACTCCAAAAACTCATGAAGCTTTTCGTTGACCCGCCGACATACATGGAGGCACCTCCACACATCTCGTTCACACTATGTGCACCACCAAGGGAGGCCGCATGTGACCTAGGATGTCAGCACGGTTCGAAGAACAGTTCCCAAGCCGTTCAGCGAACGCATTGAAATAACAACAGGAATCGCTACCATAAGAAATATTTGAAAATTTGACCTGAGTTGTCTAAAGACTGAAATACGCTATTCATAAATATTTGACACTGTTGGTTCCTCCAAACATGATTCATTTTTGGGCAAAGACAACTTCAGAAAACAAACCGGGAATTTCTGTCTACGATCACATGATTAATGTCGGCTGCGTTGCACGCTGTATTATTGAAAGATTGCCAGCAATTCCTGAACGGTTTCACTTACACTCATTAACAATCGCTGCTCTCGTTGCACTCCATGATCTTGGGAAAATATCTCCAGGCTTTCAACGTAAATGTGATGCCTGGCTTGAAGAAAACGAGCTATCTAAAATAGCTCGAGATGGGTGTTGGGATACGGCAATGGAATCTGATCACGGCAAAGTGTCTCATGCTTCAGTTCAGGCTTTTCTTGTAGAAGTAGGATTTGATCGGACTGCTGCCAAGTTTGCTGCAACAGTCCTTGGAGCCCATCATGGGCGACTGAATCGACCTAATGATCGTGGATATTGTCCACCAGGTCTCATATCTGACTCGAAAAGCCAAATTGATTGGGAAGCTGAACGTAGGATTCACGCCCAAAAAATATGGGACTACTTTAAGGTGAATGATACGACGATTGAACTCAACGATTCGTCACCTTCCCTTTGGTGGCTTGCAGGACTTACAAGCGTTGCTGACTGGATTGGTTCCGATGAGCGATTCTTTTCTCCCGAGGTCAAAACAGAGGCTGTAGATACACCGAGCGTTGCACAAAATGCACTCGAATCAATTGGCATTCGGAAAACAGAATTCATCCCTAACCTTTCATTTCACGAATTATTCCACGATGCTGAAAAACCTGAGAAATGTTGGGTGCCTAATGAAATGCAGGAAAAAACACTCACCATCGTGAATGCCCCAGGAGTGTATGTTATCGAAGCGCCTATGGGTATAGGCAAAACTGAAGCTGCACTATGGGCAGCATACCAGATACTTGTCTCTAAAAAGGCAACTGGGATCTATTTTGCACTTCCCACACAAGCAACAAGTAATCGGATGCATATACGTATGAATGAATTTATTCGTCGTATCTCCACGACTCCCAATACAAGTCGCCTCATTCATGGTAATTCCTGGCTCATGGATCAAATAAGTGAGTTATCGCCGGTTGCAACGAGCGATGATTCTGCAAGTGATGATGCACGAACTGGACGGGACTGGTTCGCTTCGACAAAACGGGCACTTATTGCTTCTTTTGGGGTCGGTACCATTGATCAGGCCTTGCTCGGAATTGTCGCGGCTAAACATTTTTTTGTTCGGCATTTTGCGCTTGCTGGAAAGGTCGTGATTCTGGATGAAATACATTCTTATGATGTTTACACGGGAACCCTAATTGACAAGCTAATTGCCACGCTCGAAGCACTTGGCTGCACAGTCCTTATTCTATCTGCCACACTCACAGGAAAACGACGAGGAAAGATAATTTCTTGCGTGGAAGATACCAAAGAAGAGGCTTTACTTCCCTATCCACTCATTATTGGTCGTAAGGGAAATTGTACACTTAACCCAGTAGCAGTTACACCTCCTGAATCACGAACCGTCGAAGTCGGCTTCATTTCCTATGAAAATGCAATTGATGAGGCGATCATGGCGGCTAAGAAAGGGGGCACCGTACTTTGGATATGCAACACTGTTAATGAGGCGCAGAAGCAATATCGGCAGTTCAAGAAAGTCACTCACGAAGATTCCCCACTTGGTCTTTTACATTCACGGTTTCCTTTTTGGCGACGTGAAAAAATTGAAGAGGAATGGATGGAAAGATTCGGTAAAAGTGGAACGACAAGATGTGGGGCAATTTTGGTTTCCACCCAAATCGTTGAACAGAGCGTTGACCTTGACGCCGATCTCATGATTACTGAACTAGCTCCGACCGACATGCTACTGCAACGTATGGGGCGCTTATACCGACACGAACGAACACTACGCCCACTTGGTTCACCTAAGTTCTGCATTTTAGCGGAAGAAAAGAGCCTTGAAGATTTTAAAAACTTATCCCCCAAGGCGATTCTGGATGCCCTGGGAAGTAAGGCCAGAGTTTACGCACCATTTGTTTTATTGCGTTCCCTAGAAGTATGGAAAGGAATTCAAGAAGAGATAACACTACCCACGCAGATAAGAGAATTGATGGAATCGACCTACAGGACTCGGGAACGAGAACCGGATTCATGGGAAAAACTTTTCGAGCAATGGTTCGGAACGGAATCTGCACGGAAAATGGAAGCTTCTCGAAATTGCAATATATGGCAAGTCGCGCTTGACGATGAAGAGGGAGTTCAAACTCGACTCAACGACTTACCCACCATCCCTTTAGTACTTTGTCTGTCATTAAATGATCAAGAGGCAATTTTTATCGATGAATCAAAAGGAACTCTCGGAAGCGATCAGTATAGGCTTCACACCAAACAGGCGATTCACAAAAATTTAATCAATGTGCCAGAATATTGTTTTGATGAGCTACAATTGCATTCTGGAATTAGAGACTATCTTTTTGGAAAACAGAGTGTAGGAATCGTGACTGAGAGTGGGACAGTTGAGGTAACTGGCTTAAAGAACGGAACTCAGCTTTTTTACTCTGATGAGCTGGGACTTGTTATTGAACAATCCGCGTGAGGGAGAAGACATGAATGTCGCCTTTGACCCATGGATACCGGTCGTTAACACCTCAGGTAAACGTGAACTGACAAGCCTGTGTACAGTACTTACCGAAGGTAACAGATTCGCCGACTTGGCGGTGCGGCCGCATGAGCGAGTCTCCCTGATGCGGCTCTTTCTGTGTATTGCTCATACCGCGCTTAATGGTCCAAAGGATTATAAGGAGTGGCTTGAAGTGCCGAATCGGATACCTGAAGAGGGACAAAAGTATTTAAAAACCTGGAAAGATTCCTTCGAGTTGTATCATAAGGAAAAGCCTTGGTTACAAGTAGCAGAATTAAAAGAGGTGACCCAGGAAAAGAAAGATAAGGAAGAGAAGAAGCCTAGAAAAAAGAAAGAAAATGGCACTAGGAAAACCTCACCTGTAGCTCTGTTAGATTTTGAACTGGCAACGGGAAATAATTCAACGCTTTACGATCATGACGGGCAAAAAATTTTTCGAGACATTGCTCCCGAACGTGTTGCGTTGAATTTGTTGACATTCCAGAATTTCTCGCCAGGCGGCGGCTCTCCTGTCGCACAGTGGAAATCCAAGAAAACCTTACAAGTCGGGAACCCTGATGCCCCATGCCTGTCTCAATCCATGGCACATTGTTTGTTTCGTGGAAGATCATTGGCCGAAACACTGCACTTGAATTTACCAACATTCGACACAATCAGAATGATATACAAAAGTTTTTCTTCCGACAAAAAGGGTGATAACAGTTGTTCGGAGGGTTCCCTGGGGAAACCAGTCTGGGAGTTTTTCCCGGAATCGCCGGAAATGGAATCAGGGATCGATAACGCCACAAAAACGTACATTGGACGCCTAGTACCAGTATCTCGCTGGATTCGTCTGATTCATAGTTCGGACCAGATGTATTGTTGCAATGGATTCAAATATGACACATACAAGGATGGATTTCCCGCCGAACCAACGGCTGCGGTTCGGTCGGTAATACAAAAAGATAAAAAAGGTGGAGAAACTAAAGAGCGGCAAGTCGTAAAGGCAGACCCGACAAAAGCATTATGGCGAGAATTATCCGCATTACTTATAAAACGAGCAGCAAATGGGCTTGGGGGACCACTTGCCATGGATAATGCTCCTCAGGATGCGACGTTTGATTGCCATGTGTGCGCCATGATTCGCGACCAGGCTTCTATGGACATTGCCATAGAATCTGTCTTCCATATTACGCCAGCATTTCAACTCAATTTATCAATCTACCAGACTGAGGTTGAAAAAGCAGAGGAATATTCACGAAAACTTCGTTGGGCAGTGGAAGACTATCGACTGACATTGGATGCCGACTGGAAATCTCGAGTCGAAAAAAGAACGGAAGCCAAAGGTCGACCTGCATTAAAAAATAGGTTAGCACAAACAGCATTGTTATCATATTGGACCACAGTCGAAAAACAAGTTCCACTCCTCATGACTCACATTGATGCCGTGGGTACCGAGGGGGCTATCTCTACCCGCGAGGCATGGCGAAAGATGCTTTTTTCAGCAGCATGTGACGCATACAAAGTAGCGTGTGGGCAAGAAACACCGAGGCAAATGCGAGCTTTTGCGAAAGGGAGGCAGAAGCTAATGACAAAGAAAAGTAACCCTGAATCGGATTCGCTAGGAATCATGGAGGTAAATGATGAGTTGGCTTCTTGAGCGTCTGCAAAAATACAAAGATGATCGGGGGATGATGGCAAATCTCCGTTGCGTACTTGTGGACAATAAAAAACATCGTGCTTGGCCCACGTTAAATCGCCTGGGAGTAAAAATTGACGATGAAACATTGGCTTATGTTGCCGGCCTTTTTGCCACGCATCCAGTGGAATCTTCTGGCGGTAATTTCGGAGATACCTGCAAGCGCATTGAGAAAAAGCGTGGAGACAAACGCACGGATGATAACAAGCTAACTCCAACCGAACGGCGCTTTCAGCATTTACTTACGGCTGAAAAGGGAAGTGAATTGTATGCCCGCATTCTCCGAATGGTTCTCATGGCAAAATCACAGGGTGTTCCTGTCAACTATTCCCAACTGGTGACGGATCTCAGATTCTGGAGTGACCGCACGAAAACGCAATGGGCAACAGCTTTCTGGGCGCAAGGCGCCACTCCGTTCTCCGAGGAGGACTTATGAGTTGGCTTGCCCGTTTAGAGGTTGATGCGGAATCTATTCACACTGAAGGTATTTCCAACGATATCTATGCTTGGCATAAGAGACTATGGGAATGTTACCCGGATATGCCTGATGCCAAACGAGATTTTCTCACTCGAATTGACCACCTTGAGGGGACGTACCGACTCTGGGTACTAGCCCAGAGAAAGCCAGTTTGCCCTCCTTGGTGTCCCCCTGCTGGTTTTGCTCTTAACGAGATTGCACCATCCTTCCTCACACACAGATACTATGCCTTTGACCTGCGGGCTAATCCCGTGAAGACACTTGCGCGACATGGACCAAACGGTGAGACATTGTTTAAACCCAATGGCAAACGAAAGGACGGGAAACGGGTGCCATTGGTAAACCAGGAAGAACTACGCGCATGGCTTATACGTAAAGGTTTAGTGAGATGTCGAGATCCACAAACAGGCATAGACGTTCCGGGGGGATTTAGATTTCCTCCAAACAAACCTTTGGAAATCAGGCCGATGGTAGAGAACCATTTCCATAAAAAAGATAAAAAGACAGGTAAAGATCATACCGCTTACCATGGGGGTGTCCAGTTTCGTGGCACTTTAGAAGTGACGGATCAAGAGAGATTTATTGAAACGTATCAAGCTGGCATCGGCAGCGCCAAGGGTTTCGGCTTCGGCCTTTTCCTGCTCGCGCCACTCAAACTATAATTGCCCGAACTTAAAAGGACACGAATTATGAAACACTTAGAATTGCACATCATTCAATCTGTTCCTGTTGCCTGTCTCAATCGTGATGACCTCAATTCTCCAAAGACAGCCGTCTTTGGCGGCGTTCAGCGGGCACGTGTATCAAGCCAATCGTGGAAACGGGCAATTCGCGAGTTGGCAGAAGAAGAGTTCGACCATTTGGGACAGTTTAAAGGTAAACGAAGTCGTCTTTTCGTGGAGAAAATCTCATTGGAATTGACCAAACTTGGTGAAACTGAAGAGAGCGCAAAGGCTCTGTCTCTCTGTGCAGGACACTATCTCGCAAAGTTAGACCCTAAGCATGAAGGGAAAGTAAAAACTTTAGTATTTCTTTCACCGCTAGAATACGAACTAATAGCAAAAATCCTGAACGCTCTTGAGGATGCTGAAAAACAGAAGTTAATTGATGCAATCGAAAAAGTTGATAAAGCGAAGCTGGCAAATGAAGAAGATGCAGAGAGTGATGTCGGTGAGGGAGAGGCTGACGGAGAGGAAGTCCTTAAAAAGCCTAAAGGAGAGAAGAAGCTCACTGCCAAGAAATTCACTCAACTTGTAACCAAAATCATTAAATCACCATTAGAAAAAGCCTTGAAAGAGAAAAACGAAAAAATGGAAAAGCTCCCAAAAGATGCTGCCGATATTGCACTTTTTGGCCGAATGGTTGCCAATGATCCTTCGCTGACGGTCGAAGCCGCCTCGATGTTTTCACATTCCCTTTCCGTTCATAAGGTAGACAATGAAATCGATTTTTTCTCTGCAGTAGATGAATGGCAGCCACGAGAAGAGGCAGGTGCGGGCATGACTGGCACACTGGAATTCAACTCCGCAACCTATTACCGCTTTGCCGCCCTCAATATTGACATGCTGGCTGATGCGGAACACCTTGCCAGCATGAGCGGGGAAGAACGGCAGAGCGTGGTTCGCACATTCGTGGAATCAACGATTAAGGCTATACCAGGTGCCCGAAAGAACACCATGAATGGAAATACACTCCCAGATTATGTGCTTGGAATCGTAAGGGAAAAGGGGCATCCAGTTCAGCTCATCAACGCTTTTGAAAAGCCTGTTCGTTCATCACAAGGATATTCCGCTAAATCAGTTGAATTGCTTAAATCAGAATATGAGAAACTTGCCGGCACATGGGGCATTGAGGCCGCCTTAAGATTGGAGATTCCTGATGTCAGCATGAAAACATTTTTAGACGGAGTGGTGAAACATGTCATGTAAAAATGCTTATCTCGCCCTTCGCCTACAAGGGCCCCTTCAATCCTGGGGATTCGATAGCCAGTACAATCGCCGCAATACAGGTTTATTCCCCACCAAGAGTGCCATCGCTGGTATGTGCTGTGCTGCACTCGGATTCCCGCGTGGAGGCGAAAGAGAGGAAACTTTTCTCGCGTCTTTCGGTACTGTACGGATGATGGCCATTGCCATCCCCCGGCCTGGAGTAAAAACCCCTTTACCAGTAAGGCGATTGCAGGACTACCACACCGTTCAGAACACGCGACGGGCTAAAGGCACGATTAACAGTGATTGTGTCTTGACTCGACGGCAGTATCTGATGGATGCAGCTTTTGGTGTGGTCCTTGAAGGAAATTCTAAATTTCTCGTTGAGATTGCTAATGCGTTAGCTAATCCCAAATGGGGCATCTGGCTTGGGCGAAAATCCTGTGTCCCTTCAGTACCCGTTGTTGCTGGAGTAGCGGAAGATCGCGGTGAGGCACTTAAGCTCCTCATTGGAAGCAAAAACCTTGAATCCTTCACTAGACAAGTAGAGGTAGCAGACTTTGCCGATGGTCAAGATTCTATATCTGATGCGCCTATTTCCTTTGCAATAGAAAGACGGCTGCATTGCACTCCAAGAAGAGTGCGAACTCTACAAGGAGTAGAGCGACTTTGAAAATTGTCTGTTCCAACCACTTTCAATTTTATTGTTGGCCCGTCGAAGGCAATCTAATGGAGCATGTGAATGCCTGATATTCTTCCACCACTGAAACCCATTGCAATTAAAGAACGGCTGTCCATTCTGTTTCTCGAATATGCACAGCTTGATGTATTAGACGGAGCGTTTGTCGGCGTGGATACAATCGGGGTACGCACACATATTCCGGTAGGAGGCGTGGCCTGCATCATGTTACAACCTGGCACACGGGTTTCGCATGCAGCCTGTGCGTTGGCTGCCCGCGTCGGCACGTTACTTGTGTGGATCGGAGAAGGCGGCGTACGGCTTTATTCAGCAGGGCAACCAGGTGGCGCCAGAGCTGACAGACTCCTCTATCAGGCTAAACTGGCGCTGACTGATGAGTTACGCTTGAAAGTTGTAAGAAAAATGTATGCTCTGCGTTTTGGTGAGGAACCACCTCAACGTCGTTCCGTTGAACAATTACGGGGCATCGAAGGTGCGCGCGTGCGTGAAACCTACAAGCGAATTGCGTCGAAATATGGCGTGCAGTGGAAAGCTCGTAATTACGATACGAGCGATTGGGACCAAGGCGATCTGCCCAATCGGTGCCTCTCCGCTGCGACAGCATGCTTATATGGGGTCACGGAAGCGGCCGTTCTGGCTGCTGGGTATGCGCCGGCTATTGGGTTTATTCATACCGGCAAACCCCTGTCATTTGTGTATGATGTTGCTGATGTCTACAAATTTGAAACGGTCGTTCCGGTAGCATTCCGCATTGCCGCAACCGTCCCAGGAAACGCCGAACAACAGGTCCGTCATGCCTGCCGTGATATGTTCCGAGAAAGCCGTTTATTACAGCGCATTATTCCTGGCATCGAAGAGATGCTGGCGGCTGGTGAAATCCAACCGCCGGAGCCCTTTGAGGAACAAGTGACTCCTGCAATTCCAAATGAGAAAGGTTTGGGCGATGCTGGTCATCGTGGTTGAAAATGCTCCGCCTCGCCTCAGAGGGCGATTGGCGATTTGGCTCCTGGAAATTCGTGCGGGTGTTTATGTCGGCAATTATTCCGTAAAAGTCCGAGACTATATTTGGGGACAGGTTGAAGGAGGCCTCGGGGAAGGTAATGCGGTCATGGCTTGGCGAGCCAACAATGAAGCGGGATTTGATTTTGTGACACTAGGAACCAATCGTCGCATTCCTATAGAATTAGACGGCACGAAACTTGTCAGTTTTCTTCCACAAAACACTGAAGATAAGGAAACATCCTCGTCATCCTAACCATATGAACCAGCCTAAAAAGTTGGTAGAATCACAGAATCAAAAATTATCTTTATAAATCAATAGGTTGCGGGAAGTGTGTTCCCCACATGCGTGGGGATGAACCGTCGGAGCGGTTGAAGTCATGCCGCGAAAAATCGTGTTCCCCACATGCGTGGGGATGAACCGAGATTGTTCGAAGGGATTTGAAATTCCCACACGTGTTCCCCACATGCGTGGGGATGAACCGCTGTAATGTTATGGATAACATCTAAGGCTGTAGTGTTCCCCACATGCGTGGGGATGAACCGGTTACTGCATAGGGGTGGTGTCCTTCATCGAACGTGTTCCCCACATGCGTGGGGATGAACCGGCTCATACTCAAAAGCCACACCCTTCTTGATAGTGTTCCCCACATGCGTGGGGATGAACCGATTATTTCTAGGTGTTAGTATGTGTATAGAGAGTGTTCCCCACATGCGTGGGGATGAACCGAAGAAACGGGCTAATATTGTAGAGGTAGAACAGTGTTCCCCACATGCGTGGGGATGAACCGACTAGAGGTGTCGTGTCAATACCAAACTGGTTCGTGTGTTCCCCACATGCGTGGGGATGAACCGCTTCATGGCGTAGTGCTGAGACTCATCAAATCGTGTTCCCCACATGCGTGGGGATGAACCGAATTCGGTGTATTTCCGTGAACTCGCATTCGGGTGTTCCCCACATGCGTGGGGATGAACCGTCAGGCGCGTTCATGATTCGGCTCCTCCTATCGTGTTCCCCACATGCGTGGGGATGAACCGGATATCGAGAAATCCCCATTGCCCAATCACTAGTGTTCCCCACATGCGTGGGGATGAACCGCTTTTTGAGGCAACTCCGATAATGTTCGACCAGTGTTCCCCAAATGCGTGGGGATGAACCGCTCAATAATCATGGCTAATTGAAACGTACCGCGTGTTCCCCACATGCGTGGGGATGAACCGGCGCTTAACCATCATAATGTTATTCAGATACTGTGTTCCCCACATGCGTGGGGATGAACCGGAATTCTTGCGAGGCTTTTGCTTCATGAGACAGTGTTCCCCACATGCGTGGGGATGAACCGTTTACCGATACCACTGGTCACCCCTTTGAAGAGTGTTCCCCACATGCGTGGGGATGAACCGTTTATTTACTTGTAACTGTGCCTTCTGTTCATGTGTTCCCCACATGCGTGGGGATGAACCGTTCCTAATGTCTATAGAACTGGGGGTTGTCGAGTGTTCCCCACATGCGTGGGGATGAACCGTCTTTGTTAGACAATGCACCACTACCTGCACTGTGTTCCCCACATGCGTGGGGATGAACCGACTATAGTGGTAGTGTCTACACCAAACTGGTTGTGTTCCCCACATGCGTGGGGATGAACCGCTATTCAAAACGTTTCCTGGTGGATTTTTGCGGTGTTCCCCACATGCGTGGGGATGAACCGCTTCCTAGAAATGAAAAAAAAATTCAACTAGCGTGTTCCCCACATGCGTGGGGATGAACCGGTGAAGATTCATCATGGCTGGTGATTGATATCGTGTTCCCCACATGCGTGGGGATGAACCGTGGCCGAGGAGCAGTTTGGCGAATGGTTTGAGGTGTTCCCCACATGCGTGGGGATGAACCGGCGAACTAACCCGTAGCAATCGCACCCCAACCGTGTTCCCCACATGCGTGGGGATGAACCGCATCATATGACCGAACTCTTCGAATCTGCACAGTGTTCCCCACATGCGTGGGGATGAACCGTTCTTCGTCCTTCTTAAATGGGGCATAGGGATGTGTTCCCCACATGCGTGGGGATGAACCGCAGACCAGCGAATGCGCCTTGATCGGTCATAGGTGTTCCCCACATGCGTGGGGATGAACCGAGGCGGCGATCAATAATATTACGGCACGACTCGTGTTCCCCACATGCGTGGGGATGAACCGAAAACTATCATGTTTGGCGGCGGGAATGGACCGTGTTCCCCACATGCGTGGGGATGAACCGCTAGTGCCATGGTTGTTAATTCACCGGCGTAAGTGTTCCCCACATGCGTGGGGATGAACCCCTATTCTTGCTAGCAACATCTTTAGCTGAGACGTGTTCCCCACATGCGTGGGGATGAACCGTCATGTTGCCTGGACGGAAGATGGTGTAAATTTGTGTTCCCCACATGCGTGGGGATGAACCGCAAACGAAAGGACTGGACGCGAACGTTTCGCAGTGTTCCCCACATGCGTGGGGATGAACCGGTGATTGAGGCGAAAGAGCAGCGGTTGGAGAGGTGTTCCCCACATGCGTGGGGATGAACCGCCAGAGAGGCACTTCATGAGACCTGCATTGGGGTGTTCCCCACATGCGTGGGGATGAACCGGTTTTTGTAGTTGGGGAGAGTGTGGAGTGTCCGTGTTCCCCACATGCGTGGGGATGAACCGTCTGCCTTCAGATCGATGACCCCATTTCCGACGTGTTCCCCACATGCGTGGGGATGAACCAAGTTTACACTGCTAGACCCAACCAGCATCCCCGTGTTCCCCACATGCGTGGGGATGAACCGACTGGTTTCAAGCGCCCTCGTCTTGTCAGGCTGTGTTCCCCACATGCGTGGGGATGAACCGGGCGTGCTTGTACAGCCACACCGTGTCATGTGGTGTTCCCCACATGCGTGGGGATGAACCGAATTTACATCTTCTACTGTTGCCTCGTATTGCGTGTTCCCCACATGCGTGGGGATGAACCGCAAGTAAAAGTTGTGATGCCGCGCCACACGATGTGTTCCCCACATGCGTGGGGATGAACCGGGTTACCCGTGTTGTCTGCCTTCCCATACAGCGTGTTCCCCACATGCGTGGGGATGAACCGCATAGACTTGCTCTTGTGTCAGATCATAGCCCGTGTTCCCCACATGCGTGGGGATGAACCGGCATGAATTCACCCAGCGGTGTTGGTCTGCAGGTGTTCCCCACATGCGTGGGGATGAACCGCACCACCTCCGGCACATGCATCGATTTCGTCAGTGTTCCCCACATGCGTGGGGATGAACCGCGGTTTTTTGAGGTTGCGTTTTTTTGCTAGTTGTGTTCCCCACATGCGTGGGGATGAACCGGACCAGGTGCACCTGAAAGATAATCGCTGGGAGTGTTCCCCACATGCGTGGGGATGAACCGAGAAAATAAGCGGCATTCAATCGGATCGCGTGGTGTTCCCCACATGCGTGGGGATGAACCTTTTTTAATACAGGACATCACCCTCAAATACGGGTGTTCCCCACATGCGTGGGGATGAACCGGCCAGGCCTCCATGGATACCCGGGTCAATGCCGTGTTCCCCACATGCGTGGGGATGAACCGCCCGTCATACTTCTCGTTTCCCTCTACACAGTGTGTTCCCCACATGCGTGGGGATGAACCGACGTGGACCTATTTTGATTGTGGTACGTTGGTGTGTTCCCCACATGCGTGGGGATGAACCGTTTTTGCATAATACAGGGTGTCTCCTGGAAATGTGTTCCCCACATGCGTGGGGATGAACCGAATCAGGCTATTCTCTCCGCAGCACGCACTCAGTGTTCCCCACATGCGTGGGGATGAACCGCACAACAACAAAGCATCCGCGTCTCGGATGTCGTGTTCCCCACATGCGTGGGGATGAACCGCAGACGCTAGCACGTTGCAAGCGTTACTCTATGTGTTCCCCACATGCGTGGGGATGAACCGACCCTTGGTATCTTATCGAAAAATCTACTCGTGTGTTCCCCACATGCGTGGGGATGAACCGGATTCCACACTTCGATTTTTCTGCGGATTGATGTGTTCCCCACATGCGTGGGGATGAACCGTGTACAGATAATGGGGTCACGTCTAGTTTTATAAGGTATTAGCAAGTTAATTGATTGCCAGAAGAATCAGAACTCGACACGATTGATTCGACCCAACATTCTTTATGGCGGCTTCTACTTCACAGCAGACGGCGATTACAGCACTGAAATCCTATGGCTTCAATCCTGTGACGATGTGGACCGATGATCAAACACCAGGCTCCCGTCCCGATGATGCAACGGTCGAGCGCGCGCCTTCCCCAGAATGTGTTGAATCCGCTTCGCTTCCAGTACAACGCCCATCGTCGGAAACCAACCTCTGAGGTCTACCTCAACCATGCTCCTGACATTTGGGAAACGGCTTGTCCTTAGCACGTCCAAAGCGAATAAATATAGTAAACAGTGCAAGAAGGAGAATCGAGAAATTTCAATCGACGGTCATAAGACTCCGAGAGCGTAACTCTCGTTCACATCCTCTGTGCTTGACTCTAGCCAGACGTACGACAATAATATGATCGATAGCTATTTAGTAAAAAATAATAAGGAGGTCCTACTATGCCCTCAACAACGATTTCACCGAAGTTTCAAATTGTGATTCCCAAGGATGTACGAGAGAAACTTCACTTGTCACCTCAGCAACGATTACAAGTCTTGGAAAAAGGTGGAGTCATTACCCTGATTCCGGTCATACCACTCAAAAATCTCAAGGGATCGCTCAAAGGCATGTCGAAGACGAATATTCGGGAGAAGAAGGACCGGTTGTGAAAATCTTGATGGATTCCAGCGGATGGATTGAATTCTTTATGGGGGGACCACTCGCCGAACAGTATGCGGCTTATTTGGCACCTCGGCATGACCACATCACGTCGACTATTATCGTGTATGAAGTATACAAGAAGATTAAAAGGGAAAAGGGGGAAGAGACGGCCTTATTGTATTCGGGACAACTCAGTGCAAGCCCTGTTATTCAACTCACGGAATCCATTGCCTATCTGGCAGCCGATGTAAGCCTGCAGCACGGATTAGCCATGGCCGATGCCATCGTGTATGCGACGGCCAGAGACCAAGAGGCACGAGTCGTCACGGGAGATGCCGACCTGAAAAACCTGCCAGATGTCATCTACATCAAATCAGGCAAAAATAATTCTTGACACGTTGTTTCATGCTCGATCACTACCGTACGTTTTCGGGTTTCCACCGCAAACCAAGATTCAAGATGCGCTGTAACAATTGCTCGTACGACATCCCTGCATGCTCGGCCGATTCGGCAAGATCTTCGCCAAAGGCGATTTGAGCATTGGGATTGGCTTCTAGGAAATACAATTTCCCGTCATGATCCAAGCGAAAGTCTAAGCGCGCATATCCATTTAATCCCAAAATATGATAGGCCTTCTTGGCTAACCGCTGAATTTTTCCGGTCATGGCTTTACTCAGTCCCTTTGCTTCTTGAGAAGTAATGCCGTACTTTTTTTGATATTTCACACTCCATTTTACGCGCTGCGTCGCGACGCGATGTACATCATCCGGCAGATTTTTGAGAATCAGCTCCCATACCGGAAAGACCTGCAAGCGTGTATTCCCCAGCACACCGACATACAATTCCCGTCCTTCGATAAATTGCTCGACGATCGCACTGCTCCCGATACTGTCATGAATGAACTTTACCCGTTCTTCGAGTTTCTCGGCATCGTCCACGATAGAGGCTTGAGAAATGCCCAGAGACGCTTCTTCGGAAATTGATTTTACAATGACGGGAAAGGGAATCTCGTCCGTCCACTTGACGGCACGGCCGAGGGAAAAAACCACAAATTTCGGACAGAGGATTCCGTGATAAGTCAGAATTTTTTTAGACCAGCCTTTATCCCGCGTCAATACCATGCCACGTGGATTACACCCGGTATAGGGCACACCAACCAACTCCAGATACGACACGACGTTTTGGTCAAATCCGCCAAACCCATTGAATTCTTCGAGCAAGTTAAACGCAATGTGCGGTTTAAAATCCGCGACTGCTTCTTGCAGAACATCCAGGTCGTCCCGCACCCCAACCACTCTCACGTCATGTCCCATATCCCGCAGGGTCGTAATGACGTCAAACTCGGTTTTCCATTCCACGGTCGCCAAATCCACACCTTCCAGATTTTCTGGAGGAACCAGGCTTTCGTGCATGAGGGTAAGAACGCGAAGTTTTCTCATAGCACGACTCGATGCTGTCCGCTATGGAGGTAATTCATGGTTTGCACCGTGACCAGAATCGTGAAATCTAGTTTGGCGTGTTCCTCAGGAACAGTCAGTCGCAATTGCCGCTCCCGGCAATGCTCGATGATATCTTTCAAAACTTGATCGATCGTGTATTGATACTCTCCGGTCCAATCGGCCACCTTTCGACGTATTTCTTTTCGAAACCGCCGAATAAAGCTCGCGGCCGTCGGATAGTGCTGATACTCCTTGGCATTGGAAAACAATCGCTGCACATCGCGGTCATAAAAATTGGGATAGTCCAGTCCATACCGTTCTCGTTTCTGCCGGTAGTGCTCTCCAAGTGTCTTCCGCAAGGCGGGAAGCGGATCAAGCCGTTGCTTGATGGCCACGGGCGGAACAACGCCGGCCAGTTCGGTCATGAGCCCATCCATGTATTGCAATTTCCGCAATGCCGGCCATCCGGCATACCGTTCCCGCCAATCGGAATTCGGAGTCAACCAGACGGCAAATGTTTCGGCAAAGTCTTCATCCGGGTGGCTCTGGGCATACCAGGTATCGAGATGTAACACAAAACTTTTGCTGTAGGGTTTCGGAAGATAGCAATCTGGATAGGGCTTAGAGGTATTGCCAAACAGCCGTTGCCGTTGATGACGACGGCGCAACCGGTAGGCATTTTCAATCGCATGCCCGGCCTCATGGCGAAGAATCCGCATGCCCCACTCGGGCGTCCCGCCTTCAACCTCCAACATTTGGCTCTGCTCCAGCTTGGCCAACCGTGGATGACTCATATAAAACGGGATGGCAATGCCGGGAATACCATCAGGACAATACCAGTCATCCGACAACCAACAATGCGGACGAAACAGCAACTGCTTGGCTGCCAGTTCCTGATGAAGTTGCTTGATCAATGTGGCGAGAGGCGTCCCCTTAATTTGAACATGGAGGTCGCACAGACGCAACGTGAGGAGTTGCTCATCAGACCAATTGAGCCATTCCGGTTCATGATTGCCCTTGCTCATCAGGACAGCCCAACTCGTCGTACTTCGTTACATTTTCCCATCATTACACTTATGTTATGTCAGAAATGGCTTCAAGACAAATATAATTTCCGTGCGTTTTCAGTATGTTGACTAACAAATAGCCAACAATGACCTCCAGCACCAGGCAATTTTCCATCGGACCATATTGAAGCCGTCAAAGCTATCACAACCTTGTGCTAGCGTAAGTGCGCCTGACTGTGGTAGCTTTGGCCTTCTTTCAGCTGAAGACGCGCGACGTGAAGACCACACGGTCCTCATTGTTCGTAACGTTAACTACCGTATTCTTTATTCATTTATTTCTTTTAGTGTTTCTATGGAAAGGGAGATGTCAATGCGAAGTTGTGAGAAATGTGAAGGCACGATGATTTTAGATCGTGAAGTCGACATGGAAGCCGGCATGGCCTTGATGGTATTCGTCTGCATCAACTGTGGCCGGCGAAAACAGGCGGAGCAAGCCCCAAATCCTCTTGTTCGGACGTAGGACACGAGAGAAAATAGGCTGACAAGTTCGCAGCAGCCAACAACTATGTCTGAATCGACTCCGTCCACTCTCTGTCTTCACCGCCACTCATTTTCTATGGCTTTTTCTGGGTCTTATCACTTAGCATCCGCAAGATGTTGATCTCAGAAGGATAAGACCCAGTTACCCGCCCACCTCTTCTCTCCTTTTCATCTTGAATGCTCACCTTCCCTGCACCTCATTATGAGATGTCCAACTGCATGTCCTTGATTGACCGCTCGTGACTCGTATCTCGTAGTTCATTTCCCCTCTTGCGCTTCACACTTCACGAATAACGCTTCACGTTCTTTCTCAGACGATCGGTTCGCATCTTCAATCGTTAAACTGCAGGGGAGGAAGAAATAAACCACTTTCCGCTAGAAATACAAGACCGAGTATACAAGACGAATTGGAGAACAGGACATGACCGACGATGGAAGAAGAGAACAGACTTGAAGGGGAAACAGAGCTCAGCTTTCAGCATCTAACTCCATGTTCCAATAGAGATAGTCTCGCCAACTTTCAGGTGCATTGCGAATACCGATCATAAGGGTGAGGCGAGGTGTCCATCGTGGCTTGACTGGCTTTTTCAACAGTTTCATGTTGGCTTCGTGCGGTAACCGTCCGCTCTTACGATTATTACAGCGCCAACAGGCTGTGACGATATTTTCCCACGTTTTCTTCCCACCCTTCGCAATCGGCATCACGTGATCAAAGGTGAGTTCTTCTGTTCGAAAGTGTTTGTAGCAATACTGGCAGGTATATTGATCGCGGGTGAAGATATTGATGCGTGAAAATTTAACGGCGTGATAGTTCCCGCGCAACTTCACCATCTTCAACAGACGCATCACAGAGGGAAGCTTAAAGCTGATGGACACACCTCGTACATCACGTTCGTGAAACTCGAGGACTTCCACCTTGCCTTGCCACAACAAGGTAATCGCTTTTTGCCAGCCTACGACCCGAAGCGGCTCGTAGGTCGCATTGAGAAGTAAGGTCATTTCCATTGGGATAAAAAATGAAAGTGCAGAACGATCACTTACCCAATACTGAACCTACTATTCCTATAGCATCGTCAAGTGCAAGGAATCAATATGATGCCTTTTCGCACTTGAAGCAACATTTCTAGCTTGCTAGACTATTTGCCTCCGTGTAATTTCTTGAATATAGTGAATCACAATACGTTCCATGTAGGAACATATAACGAACTTCGCGCGGTATAACGCTTGGCTCAACGAAAGACACTAAAACGGCTATAAACCAACGCTGAACGTGGAACAACACTTTATCACTGTTGCGCAAAAAAACGAGCTTGATCCCGGGACGTGCCGTTCCATTGAACTCAAGGAGCTGAGCCTTGCACTGTTTAATGTCGATGGAAAAATCTATGCATTGGACAACACCTGTCCACATGCTGGTGGCCCCTTAGGGGAAGGGACGGTCGAAGGCAACCACGTTGCATGTCCGTGGCACGGATGGAAGTTCGATATTCCAACTGGAACCTGCATGAAAAATCCCGTTGAATCGTGGAAAGTCCCAAGCTATGACGTGCGCGAAGTCAATGGGCAGATCCAGGTTTTGGTGCCAATCTCCGCTCAAGACGCCACTTCAGGGCATCTCTAAAAACCAGGATTTTTTCGTGAGGGCAAGGAAGCGGCGCGCGCAAAACCGCAGTGTATAGAGACATACATGAGGATTTGAGCACGCGGCTGACGCCGCCATCACGGAAAGGGACGGTGTTTAGAGGTGCCCTCAGGAAATCTCATCGGAATGTGGGAGAGGGGCCAACTCATGAAGCGGCATGATGCTGCCTGCAGCTAACGTCACGACTTTTATCCATTTCTCTTTTAAATTCACCCGCCAAGCAAAGTCTCGCTCAATCCATCCCGTTTCGCCTTTTTCGCGAATCAACCGGCTCACGACATAGGTCTCTTTTTCCTTTTCCCCGGCCATAGCCACACGCCATTCACCCACTCGAATCGGATGCCCGTGATGCTCGATGTCTTGAATCACTTTGTTCAAGGCCTCTTGAATGGTTGGCGAATCGCGTGCCCCATGGGTTTTGACTCTCTCCAATGCCTCAAGTGCCTTGGGATCATCAGGAAGTGGAGTCCCTGGAGGTGGCTGGGTGGAATAGACCCAGAGTGCTCCCATTGCGAGCAGTGCAAGAAAAAAAAGGAGTGGTTTGGCCATACGTACCTTCTCTATATCAGGGGCCTACCATGCCCGTAAAGATCCTAGGCATAATAATTTCGTATTCATCAGAACGCGAAGCCGTTATACCACTGAATGCACCCTGAATCGTGCAGCACAGTAGGTTCCTACGCATAGCAGAATACTTTCACGATCCCGCATTGCCCTACTGCGCTTCGTTTCGTATCCATAACATTTCATTCCCGCCTCGTTGCAGTTCATAGTCAACCTGTTGAATGCCAACGGCATACCCATCACGTTGAAGTCGACGCATTATGGGTTCGACGTATTCCGACCGCTTGCCTCGTAACGTCAAGAGCGGAAACACTCTCACCTCGGCTGCGACACGCAACATATTCAGTAATGCGGCTTCATGAAACTGCGCATCAAACTGCGCTGAATATAAAAAGAGCAAATGCGAACATAGGGCCAGGTCAAAATCTGAAGCAACACTAGGAGACAATTCTGGCAAGGCCCCAATCAGATAACGCCCCTGCCCCTTCCCCCGATCATAATCGGCAAGAAATGTTTGAAGCGCCGTCACTCGATTGTGCCGAAGATCATGCGGAGAGTGATGATACGTCCACACCCAATCGTCCGGGGTTCCCTGCACTTGCTCCATGATGCCGTCAACCACCTCATAAAACCGCCGTTCAATCTCTTGCCCCGTGAATGCATAGAGCGGATCGACAGATAGAACGGCATGGCCCAACTCCGTCATCTCGGCATTAAAGCTAGCCGGACCATCACCGACTCCGAGAATTCTTTTCGACAAGTCATTGGGCGAAAGATCAAACATCGCCTGGTATTCTTCAAGAGAACGGCCAAACGGCACCACTTGTTCAAGCTTCATGGCCATGGAAACTCTCAATGTAAAATCGGAAAAAGACGTGCTTCAAGCCGAAATGAAAAGATACGAAACCTGGCAATTAAACCATCGAATGGTGGGACATGAACATAGTCTGCCCTGTATGCAATACTGACACATCAGGCAATGCTCACACCACCATATTCAGGCTATCGTATATCGTGAATCGAACAGGCTGGAGGGTCAAGATTCAAACATTCATTACCAGGGCTATCCTGCCGGATGCTCTCAGCAAAACATTTCTTTCTCGCTGTACTTAAGAAGTGATGCTCGCATGAAAGATATCCACAACGACTTTGATAATTTCTTGCATCGAATCGATTTTCAAAATTCCAACTTGGGTAACAAGCAATGTGTGATGAGCCGTGAATAACTTTCCAGGTCGCACGTAGTTTGTTATTCTAAGTGAACCGGATGCGAAGCTGGAATTTCCGAGAACAATCGCTCACTCATCCCCGAAGGGGTTACTGGTTATTTGACTCAAAATCCAATCACCCCGGCTTGCATCAGCAAGCACAACAGCAGGCCGCAACTTTGCGTTTGACAGGTCGGAAAAAGGAAATGGAACAAGAACTACTGCGCCGACTGTAGATGGGACCATGCCGTGTCTTCCTCTGAACGATTCCAATCTTCTGCCAGCGCTTGTTCACTGAGCACTGCCGTCTCAGACAGACTCTGAATTGGCCCCTCATCAAGGATCGTCACTAGCGCAGCCCGTTCTTCAGGGAGCCGCACAGATTCTTGTAAATGTACGTTACCGAGAGGATCAATAACCGCCTTAATCGTTCTCAACATTGGTCACCTTTCTCTATTCACACTCTCTCCCTACGTTCACGACATCGAACAACAGTTGATTCACCGTCATTCTTTCTTTCAATCATACCACGAACGCATCACATTTACGAAAACACAGCCCTGTCGTACAAGAAAGATAGGGTAAGAGAAAAAACGCTTTGAAATGAGACACAACAACCTAGGAATGTGGCTTCGGATGCTCGATGGCATGCTTCACGACCGGCTTTACATCTGAAAACGGTAGACTGTCACGATCCTTAAACCTAGAAACGGCAGTTGAGCGCGAAAAAGCTATGCAAACTATTTGTGTGCAGAGGAAATGCTCAAAGCCATGTAAGAGGGCAGCCTTGGTTGAACGTCTTGTTGCGGCCCAATATGTGGATTGCAGGTTGCAAGGTGTACAGACTTTCGTGCTCCAACTGCTGTTTTTAGGTTAAACCTGATGCACCCCTTTCCGGTATTGATGTTGGGATACTTCTTGTAAGTGGTTCTATAGCCGATTCAATTAACTTCCATTAGTTGGAAGTTTTACTGCGTGGAGTTCGTGGTATTTTCCTGTTTGGAACGTATTGGATTCGCTCTAGATGGTGAGACCCGCACGTATACAATGCCACATAGTTTTTCTGATTCGCGATGGCAACCCACCCCTCCCCCACACGATACGTCGGCATCTTGTATGTCATGTCGACGGTCGCATCGGGGTACAGCTCAAGAATCATGTCATGTAACGTTTGCAGACGCTGCTGTCTTTTGGGAGGAACAGCATGAAGATATGTCATCACCTCATGCATTTTCATGACGTAGTCACCCAATGCTCCACGGGTTTGCTTAGGAATTCCTCGATCGGAATACCATCTCCACCAACAAGAAGACTACGCGCTTTTGGGAAGGTCGCGGCAAAGGCTTCTATCCCGGGCAAGCTATCTCGTCGCCGGCTGCTCTTCACTTCAAGAACAGTGACAGTTCGGCCTGCGCGAACCACAAAATCGACTTCACGGTTTCGATCACGCCAATAAAAGAGAGCTATCGCCCCAGCGGCACTCGCATTTGCGAGGTGTGCTCCAACGGCCGACTCTACAATACGTCCCCAAAAGGGTAAATCCTTACGCGCCATCGTAAGGGTCAGGCCACATTGAGCACTCATCAGCGCCGTATTCAGCACTTGGAGTTTGGGACTCGAGGCCCGCTGTCGTACGGCCCCTCCCGTGAACTTCTGCAAGCCGGTGACCATCCCCGCTCCCGTCAACAAATCTAAATAATGGGCTAAAGTCGTCGTGTTCCCGGCATCCTGTAATTGACCCAGCATTTTTTGATACGACAAGATTTGGCTAGAGTGAACACACCCCAACTCGAACACACGTCGTAACAGGGCAGGTTTATCTACACGAGTGAGCAACAGGACATCGCGGGAGATAGTCGTTTCGATCAAAGCGTCTTTAACATATCGGGCCCATCTGTTCGGATCTTTCACCAAAGGTGCCGCACCCGGGTAACTCCCGTAAAACATAAATTGATCGAGCGTCCAACCGAAGGCCTGTTGCATCTCAAGATAAGACCAATGAGGAAGGTGTAGAATTTCAAATCGTCCCGCCAAACTTTCTGTCAGCCCTCGCTGGATGAGCAAAGGAGCCGACCCTAAGAGAATGATTTTGAGCGGCATTCCACTCGAAGAATCGGCATCCCACAGATGTTTGACTGTCTCGGACCAATGGGGAATCTTTTGAATTTCATCAAGAACTAACAACGACCCACGTCGCCCAACATCCTTGGCCTCTAACCGTGCAGCCTCCCATTGCTGCGTAATCCATTGTGAACTTTGCAATGTCGGCTCATCGGCACTCGCATATCGAGATTTGAGCGTGGATTGATCGAGCACCTGACGAATCAGTGTGGTTTTCCCAACCTGCCGGGCGCCCGTTATCACCTGAATAAAGCGACGAGGCTCTTTCAGGCGTCGCATGAGGATTGTACTCTGGGGACGAATATACATGGATTATTGCGAATCCAAATACGTTCCATGCAAGAACAGATAACGAACTTCGCGCGAGACAAGGTTTGAATCAGCGGAAGGTTATACCCGCTTGACTGTACGAACAATGCTTGACGTGTTCTCTCACGTATTGGATATGAACATTATACAAGATGGTGCTTTTTCGTTTCAGTATAACTGAAACGGACATAACAAATTACTCAATACAATGAGTAATTTTACTCAATGTAGTGAATAAATACAACATCAAGTCTAACCGACATCTAAACCAGGCATGCGTCAAGCACAATCACAAACCGGCCTCCGTGGATGGTACTCAATCAACATGCTTGAGCATGATTATGAAGCGAGGAAGAAGCGAGGTACGAGAGACGCTCTCGCTTGCGCGCTGAAGCACAACAACTCAGCCCGAGTAATATGTTCAGAAAATACTGCTGGCGGCTCTGTTTAACAAACTTATCAGCGGGCGCCTAAGCCACGTCGCCAAGTGCCGAGCGCAAGCAGTGGAAAGTAATGGGAGTATAAATGGTATTTCAAATAGAAAACATTGGGAAATCCGGTGCCGGTCATGAGTTCTTCATCCCATCCACCTTCTTGATTTTGTCGATTGAGTAACCACTCGATGCCGCGGAGCGCAGATGTTGACGTCCGATCCCCCGCAGCTTCGAGGGCAAGTAGCGCCCACGCTGTTTGAGAAGGCGTGCTGGCCTCGGCCACATATGTATGTTCTTCATAACTGGCACAGCTTTCGCCCCATCCTCCATCTTGATTTTGGATAGCGCGCACCCAAGTTGCCGCACGCTGGATGGCTGCCGTCGCAGTCGGGGAACCACTCGCACGAAGACCTCTCACAGCAAGGAACGTCCCATACGTATAGTTGACTCCCCAACGTCCATACCAACTTCCATCGGCCTGCTGATGCCCCAACAGATATTTGACCGCTCGCGCAATGGCCTGATGTTGATGATCGTATCCACGCCGGCAAAGCGCCTCCAACACACGCCCCGTAATGTCCGGACAGCTAGGATCTAGCATGGCATTGTGGTCGGCAAACGGCACTTTATTGAGAACTTCCCAATCATTGTCGACATCAAATGCGGCCCATCCTCCATCGGAAGATTGCATGCCAAGCAACCAATTGACAGCACGATTTTCGACACGCGCCTGCCGTTCCGGATCCGAAGCCTTTGCATGTTCGAGCGCCAGCAAGACCATGGCGGTATCATCGATATCCGGATACAGTTCGTTGGCAAATTGAAATGGCCAGCCGCCAGGTTGCAGGCTCGGCCGCTTGACCGACCAATCGCCCTTTCGCCGCACTTCCTTACTCAGCAACCAATCCGCTGCGTGCCGCATGGCGTCTGAATCACCGGCCCCAAGTTCTCCTAACGCAAATATCGAAATAGCCGTATCCCAGACCGGAGAGAGGCTGGGCTGAAACTGCAAGCTCTCCTCACGCTCGATAATGAGTCCTTCCAGTTGACTCAGGGTTTCGATAAAGTCCGGATGGTCACGCTCATAACCCAACGCATCCATGGCCATCAACGCGTACATCATCCCCGGAAAGATGGCGCCCAACCCGTCCGTAAACCGCATATGGTCCAGCATCCATTTCTCGGCTTCGCGAATGGCCTTAGCGCGAATATCTTTAAACCCACGCTTTTCCCACAGCTTTAACATCTTGTCCGCCTGATGAAACATGATCGAGAAGGGATCTTTTTTGGGAAGCATCAGTTTTCGCTTCGGCACCATCAATTCATCAACCGTCCAATTTCCTGGCACATGGCGTCGCACCCCAGAAGCTTGGATGATGGAAAGCGGCACGACAATCGCGCGGCTCCAGGACGAAATTTCATACAACACATTTCCCGGGATCAAGACGAGTTCCGGCGGCACACTCGGCGTAAACTTTCGTGGGAACAACCCAAACATGCTGAGATTGTTTTTCGTATAGCTGTTCGTCGCCTGAAGGCCGCCAAGCGCAAGGATCCGTTCTCGCGCACGAAGCATGATGGGATGATCGGGCTCATATCCACATACTCGCAAGGCCACATAGGCGCGAGTCGTTGCGTTCACTTCAGCCGGTCCCTCCGAATAGATATTCCATCCACCATCCGGAAGCTGCCGGTCGAGGATCGTGCGCATCGATTTATCGATTTTGGCTTGAATGGCGTCATCCCATTTTCCCGCTACGGGCGGATAAAGCCACAGCAAGAGCAGCACATAATCAGACTCCAGCGTCGTGTCCGCCGTTAAATCACCGTGCCAAAACCCTTCTGTATTTTGTTTGCCCAACAATGTCTGCGCCGACATCTGTGTTGATTCGATCGTGCGCTGCTTGAGTTCCTCAACACTCGCGCTGACGGCAGACAACGCCTCTACGATGTCTGCCGGTTGAGCCGGTTCGATGATGCTTGAGACTTCTCTCATGGAATCTCCTTGTTGTGCGAGCTCGTGAATCTCTTGACTCAGCGTCATGCGTTGGTCGCGAGTGGGCGGAGCCAACCCCAAGGCCTCGCTGAACCATAGTCCTTCTAACGCCAACCGTGCAACGAATGTACGAGTCGAATCGGTTCCATCGGCAAGCACCACGCGTTGCCACTGTTGGTATCGTTCACGGACCGGCTCAAGAAGCTGCGGATTAATCGCCTGCGCTCCCATAAGAATGGACGCAATCTCATGCCCGCGAAGCGACCGAGGTTCAACTGACTGAGTATCGTTCGACTCTATCGCCACATTTACCGGAAGAAGCGTGGGGGGTTTTGGTTGAGAAGAAGCATTGATCGCAGATTGGTCAACGCGTTCACGATCCAAGTCTTGGACGAGTAAATCAATCAATGCCTCGAGTAGTTGCTCTTTCCCTTCATAATGATAGAGCAACCCACCTTTGCTGAGACCGGCGTCTTGCGCCACACGTTCTAACGTCAAGGCTCCGACGCCATCACTGACTAACACATCAATCGCGGTTTCAAGGATCGAATGGCGAGTAGATGTTTGCATGGGCAACACTATACCGTCCAGAAGGTATAGTTATCAATATGAATTTCGTATGAATGCAATATCCATGATAAGTTGAAATATTCATTATATATGTCAAATATTTGCGAATATATAATTTTTTAAACTTTTCATGAAGACGTATAGCCGTGCCATGCCCTTTCGTCTGCACGAAGTGTGTCCTCGCGCTGTGTGAGTGGGGGTGGTTTGGCTGGAAGCTATGTGATTCCGCGATAGCCTTTGGGGAGGCGATTGCGTCAGAGGACATGTTGCTCGAGCCCACTGCTCACTCCACCGTTCATTGCCTATGCTCTTTGTCGTCTCAGTTTTGACTCCCTGCCGGGCTTCGTCCCGGCGGCCGAGGCCCTTTTGTTTCGGCAAAGGACCCAAAACCATTGACGCCCAGGCCAGGTTCATCGGATGAGCTGAACCCCGCTTGGCGGGGCGGGCTAACTCGCTGCGCTCAAACAAGCCCTCCCAGCATGAGAGGCGTTCACTCAACGGACTGGCCTGAAGGCGTCAGATCATAGGTACTGAGAAAAAGTTAAAAACTATAGTACTAAGTCAGTAATTCTTAGCATTAGACTGGATCTCTCGAAATTTTCCACATGTGGATGTGCATGGACTAGCGATTTACCGCCTGCATGCCTGACTCTGGATAACGTTCTCCCATTGCCGCATTCGGAAACCAAAGATCCTGAAGGATCTGCAATTCCTGTTGACTCAAGGTGACCTCCACCGCCTTTAGATTCTCTTCAAGGTACCGCCGTCTCTTGGTCCCTACCAATGGAAGAATATCCTGCTCTTGCGCATACAGCCACGCCAACGCGACCTGCGCAGGCGTGATCCCTCGTGCCATGGCAAACTCCTTCAGTTGATCGACGAGCACAACATTCCGCGTCAGATTCTCTCCTTGAAAACGGGGCAACTGACGACGTCGATCATCGGACGCTAGCATCTCTACCTGAGAAATATTTCCGGTTAACATGCCACGCCCCAGAGGGCTATAGGCCACAAACGTGATACCGAGCTCTCGACATGCTGAGAGAATGTGGTCTTCGGGTTCCCGGCTCCATAACGAATACTCGGTTTGCAAAGCGGCAATCGGATGCACGGCATGTGCTCGGCGAATCGTGGCAACGCTGACCTCTGACAGACCAAGATAGCGCACCTTCCCCTGCTCCACTAACTGCGCCATCGCGCCAACCGTTTCTTCGATTGGAATGAGTGGGTCGACTCGATGTTGATAATAGAGATCAATCACCGACACTCCGAGCCGCTTGAGACTTGCGTCACATGCCTGATGGACATATTCTGGCCGCCCGTTTTCCCCGATAAACGCACCGTCCCGGCCGCGGATAATCCCAAACTTGGTCGCAAGAAACGCATGCTCTCGCCTCCCCTTCAGGGCTTGCCCGACCAAGGTTTCATTGCGCCCCATCCCATAAATGTCAGCTGTATCCAAAAAGTTGAGGCCGACATCTAAGGCGTAGTGAATCGTCGCAATCGCCTCCTCTTGATCCGCCGGTCCATAAAATTCAGACATCCCCATACACCCCAAGCCCAAGGAGGAAACTACTTGTCCAGTGCGTCCTAAATGTCGCCTACGCATCATCCTTCTTTCTCTCTCATAATTTTGGTCGATAACATCTCTTGAGGTTTATCATATGGATTACATGTTTTGGAGATATGCGGGGGCTTGCGCTTGCTTCTCAAAGCCACCGTATTTGGTGGACGATGGATAATATTCAGCACCAAACTGAACTTTGCCTGCGGTCTCCTCGCCAGCTTCACTAGCAATAAACGCCAGCATGAGATCGATACCGGCAGACACTCCCGCCGAGGTCCAGACGTTGCCGTCTTGGACATACCGATCCTCAACTACCGTCACATCACCAAGTGCGCGTAGACGTTCTAACGATCCCCAATGAGTCGTAGCTTTCTTGCCTGACAGCAAGCCAGCGGCATGCAAAAGAAATGAACCGGTACAAACAGAGAGCACGGCCTTACAGTTTTGCGCTTGCGTAGCAACAAACGCAACGAGATTCGGGTTGTTCACTTCTTGCCGCGTGCCTTGCCCGCCCGGTATAAGCAAATAGTCGAGTGTGGGAGAATTGGGAAATGACACGTGAGGATTTATGGAAAGTCCGTTTGCGCAGATAATGGGGGCAAGTGTCTGGGCCACGATGAGGCAGCTCTCTGGACCCTCGGGAAGTTTACTCCATCTGGTCAACATTTCCCACGGACCCACGAAGTCAAGCTCTTCAACCTGATTGAATACCAGCACACCAAAGTTCATTTCAGACCCGTGAGACTCCTGAGTGAAATATCAAGTCAGATCCGACGCTGTGCAAATGCCAACGTGTACTCATTACAATCTTTGATTCCAAATTCTCTTGCTCCATATGGCATGTCTTCCAATGGCCATCGCACAATCGCCTTGTCTTTAATCTCTTCATAATAACTATCGACATCTGCCAGAAAAAAATAGATCATTCCCGTACATTTTGGATAGCCACTCCAAAGGTTTTCTTCGGTGAAGATAATGATTCCGTCCTCCCTCTCAACTGTACATGTGTCTTCAGGACTCTCTGAGACATTGAATTCTAATATTTCAGAATAAAACGCTTTGGTCTCTTCAATATTATGACATTTCAGAAGAAGATATAGAGGCATGGTTCTTTCCTTGAAGATCTAGCAGTCATATGTATATCACATAGATGTTTAGTATAGCTGATACATCTGGCTCTCTGTTATCCGACACATTCGACTGTTGCCTTGTTGCGAGAGTCCAGCTCTCGGCAGTATGCTGATTAATATCAAAAAGGAGGTAGGCATGAATACCGCAAAGCATGCCGTGCAATTCCTATTGGAAAAACTTCCTGATGACTGTACCCTCGAAGACATTCAATATCATCTTTACGTCGTGGGAAAGGTCCAACGAGGGCTTGATCGAGCAGAACGGGAAGGAGATTTCCCTCAGGAGAATGTCGAGCAACGGCTCAGTAAATAGACGACCGAATAACCTGGTCACCTGAAGCGATTGAAGATCTGGAGTCAATCGCCGAATACATCGCAAGAGATTCCTCCTATTATGCGCGATCCGTCGTCTCCAAGATCTTAGCAGTGGCGCGAGAGATCACGGAATTTCCGTTGATTGGAAGGATAGTACCGGAAGTCGGTGATGAGAATCTTCGTGAACGGTTTGTCTACAGCTACCGTCTTGTCTACCAGTTAAAACAAAGTAGCATTCTAGTCGTGGCAATCATTCACGGCAAGCGTCTCCTTGATCAAGCTGGCAAACGCTTTGAACAGTAAAGAACCCCGCCCTTCCAGGCGAGGCATTCAAAGGCGATTTCTCGTAAAAAGAGCCCCTCGAATCTCACCAACGTCTTATTAACCAACAGAACTAAAATAAAAAGAAGGATGGTACGGATGTGATTTCCAACGTGTATATTTCTCTCTAGCGAGACTTTGGATATCTTGCGGCAGGTTTTCGAAAAGTTTTCGGAAATTGGGTGACCGAATACTCTTCATGGAAATTCATCACAATTGCCAGCACGAAATTTAGTTAGCGACTGTTCGGCCAAAGACTCAAGCTTACCGGTCCCCTTGCGTCTGAATCCATCTGAAGATCCCATTCATCATACGTTAGATGTCACCACGCTTCCAGTTCTCTTCGCTGTTCATCTGTGAGTGCCTGAATGGCTCATTTTATTTCTTCAACAGTGTCCATACAAATTATAATAAGTTTATCATTGCTTTATGCAAGGCTCAATGGCTGTGGAACAAGACCCTCTAGCACTAATGAGTGCGTAATGAATTAAGCATGTAAATTCAAGGGCATGGCTTAACGTCATACTTTCCTCGAATCTTTCAATTGCTTGTTATAAAGTCATGCTTAGAGCTTACTGTATTTTTCTGAAACGATAGCCTGAAAATTCGAGCATCTTGGAACCGTTTTCGGATCGAACGAATCGTAGGGTTTCACCCATGCCAGCCAGACTCGTCAGCATGACGGCTTCTGACGCAGAAATAGGCTGGATGGCAAACCGGAAAGGGCGATCCATTCCAACCGTGAGTTTAATTTCTGCAAACAGAAGCCCATTTTCGTAGCCGGCTTGTACTGTGTGAAACAACGGATAGTCATGATCGCGATTCAGTAATTGATACTCTCCCATCCGCTTTATCCAGGCCTCGGACGGAGTAACAGGGGTAAACTTTTCTCCCACGAGCCGCTCTTGCGTTCCCGCCTTGACGATCAACAGATCGCGACCGACAATTGACTCGAGCGAGAACCCCAACGAGGCCAAGGGCTCAATAGTAATGGGAATGAGTCCAAACAATCGATATTTGACTCCCAACCGTCCATCCGTACGAGAATACAGTTTCGCTGATTCTCCCATCGCTTCAGCAATCAGACTGTCACCATCTCTTTTGATCGTGAAGAATCCGGCTAACGTGGTATAGGAACCAACGTATCGCTGCATTTGCTCTGGCGTGAAAGACGTCTCACCAGCAACCACGTCCATCACCGGAGGTTGTTGAATGCCGGTCTTTACCTCTAACGCTAACTTCAATGTCTCAGTGGCAATGGTATTCACGACTTTCCTAGCCGTATCAGAATTGGTTAGCACCACGACCCCCAGTTTCTGTTCAGGCAATATCATGAGTTTTGAACGAAAGAGAATCGGCCCGCCACTATGATGGGCAACAGGCCCCGCGCGCTCGATCGTGTTGGCATTCAGCGTACTGAGCATCCATCCAAGACCAACATGAAACTTGCGATCGAGAGGGTTTTCAGCATGTTGTGGACGCAACATTTCCTCAAGCGTTTCCGGTTGGAGAATTGGTCTATCCCCTGCCGTTCCTCCGGCAAACACCATTGAGAGAAACCGGCTCATGTCTAAGACACTCGAGTTTAAACCTGCGGCGGGAACCCAACGAAATGAAGGAGCAGTCTCTTCTTCACCCTTCCGATACCATTTGGTTGGAGGAGGCGTGATGGTTGAGAAAGTCGACCGAGTCATGCCCAATGGTTGAAGGAGCATACGATCCATGTACGTGGCATAAGGAATGCCGCTAACAGCTTCCAGGACGCTGCCGGACAACACAAACCCCAGATAGGAATAGGAGAACAACAGATTCGGTGGATACATCATGTATTCGTCTTTCAAGTTTTGAATCAGACCGCGAAAGGGCCTGAGATTGGCACCCATCATTCCTTTCCGATAATTTTGTGGCAGCCCTGAGTGATGAGACAGCATATTACGTAACGTGACTGATGCAGTGTCAGCAAAGCGCGTCTTGACACGAAACTCCGGCAGATAGGTCGAAAGCGGTTTGTCGATATCGAGCTTTCCCTGTTCGGCTAACTGCATTACGGCGGTAGCGGTAAACAGTTTGGAAAGAGAGCCCACACGATAAAGCGTATCCGAAGTGGCTTTGATGTTGTTAGATTTATCTGCATAGCCAAACCCTTCTGACCACACAACCCGTTGATCATCCACCAACGCAACACTCATCCCAACCACATCATGATCGGCCATTTCTTTCTTCGCCAATGCACGGATATAGTCCATGACGGCAGCATACTCGCCACGCGTCAGATTTATAGGCTTCTCTGGGACATGGATGCAGCTCGCCAACAACACGACTATACTGCTCACAAATAAAACCGCATGTCTTTGAGGAAAGAGGTATCTGCCCATCTGATTCTCACGCGATTGCTTGACTCCCTTAACGTGTCTCTTCCTAAGGCAATTCCTGTGAGTGATCAGAAGCCGAAGACATTTGTGACTACAACCATCCATGGCCATTCCCCTTTCTCTTCTCGATTTTCCCAATTACTCACTCACTTTCCACAAACGCATAGATTGAAAAAATTTTTCGATTGCATTCTCACTCAGAATGGAACCATTGGGTGAGCAGGGGAAGAAGAATATAGAACACACCCAACACGAAGGTGATCATGATCAAGACGATGCCTACGGTGATACCACTTTATCAACCATCGTCCTGTTCATGGCAATCAGTTTTTAGCTGAGCCTCGCCCCTTCATTTCGCTTTCACGGATGGTATTATGGTAAGCATCAAAAAGTCTGACTTCTCAACACAACTCGTCCCGACCCCCATGAAACGGATGGAATTGGTGCAAACTCGATTCACCTACCGTACTAAAGAGTGTGGATACTTCAAATAAAATACGAAAAGACTTCAAAGGCTGGCGTGACCTAAAACCTTAACGACTCTCATCCTTTTCCAATGTAGGGAAACAGCTACATAATGCATCTCATTCGATAACAGTTTTCGTACTTATCCTTCCTTCTAACTTTTATGTCGCCTTTCAAAAAACTGGTAAACTTATTGAGGTTGTGTGACACTCCATACATTATCATGAAGGCAGTCAACGAGGAACTAAACTTGCATTACTTTAATAAGGTAATTCTGGGGCCCTACATTTTGTCACTGATGGAAGACCGATATGGAGAATCAGTGGCCTCCTGAGACTTGGAAGCTAATCTTGAATGAACTTTTCCCCTCTCCGTGGGAACAGTTTGGTCCACATAAATGTTTTCGTTGGAATGAGGCACTCATCTATGTGGATGCTTACTACACCGTTCCATGTCTTCACTTTACCAAGGTACGACCATTAATTGGGTTGGCAATTCGCGACATACTTCCAAAAGAGGGTGCCAAGCTTCTCACACGAGCCGCGCATAATACCTTATTAAACCAGCAACCATCTCAATTCATACTTGAATGGCCTCCAGAGCACTCTCTTCAATATCAAACTATAATTAAGATTTTCCCCTACGAGAACGAACTCATCGGGTTTGCACACGATCTAGGGCCAAAGACAACCTTGGCAAACAGACACCTTTGAACAAACAACATGAGGACAAGAAGAACAGGACAAATATCTGAGCAGGTGAAGGATGAAGGCCCATCAGGCCTTCATCATCACAGCCATCCTGTGCTTACGAAGATAGATATTCTCCTTGTTCACTAGCATTTCAGATGAGAGTAGAGCAATTTTGCTCCAGTTTGTTTACTGATGGATACTCTCGGCTAATTGAATCAATTCGCCTACCTCTTTCTTGGATTTTAGTGAACGATTCACGGTTAATTTATAGACTTTTTGCTCGTCCCACCACATGAGTGTGGTGAGCCCTCTTCTACTCGGACTCTGCTCAACTTGGAAAAATTTTATGATTTAAATGTTTTTTGTGTTGAAGTAGCCTACCTTTTTGAGAATTTCCAGCTTCGATTTCCTGTTATGGACGATGAGTTTTTAGATTTTTGTATGATTTCCCATACAGATTTTACTAGCCTAGTCCTTTTCATTACCGATAGTTACATGTTTCCATGTGTACTCTAGCGCGTCTAGTCCCATTCTCATAATATTCATTTTTGTAGGTTTTCTTCTACTCTTGGCAAATTTTTTTCTCGGTGTATGATTCCATTTATCGTTGATGAGCGAGTGCATGACCGAGAAATACAACACGCGACAAGTTTTTTTCGTAAGGCCTGTCAATAATCTTCCTATTTAACCATGATCCATTCGCAGAAGGAGGCAAGTCATGAAACGACTCTTGATGATGGGTTTGTTAACGGGTGTGCTACCGCTTTTCAGTTTTTGGATGATCCCTGATGTCGCAGATGCGAGAATGTATATAGTGAGTCGAGCCAATTGTATTAACAATGAATCCATCACATGGGATCCTGATGTCCTTCTTTTTGGGAAATCCGGTCTTCCACGAGATTTAGCCGTCAATTCCTATCATTACGATATCACTACCTTACTTTGGCATTGTCAGAATAACTTAAGTAATGAGTGTACAACAGCGGGCTATGACATAGGGGTATACAGATCAGCAGCCATACATGTAGGAGAAGGACTAAGAGGTGGTTATATGGTCTATGGTATTCATTGGGCTACTTATGTAATCGGCGGAGTTCTTGGGACAACCATCACCCAAGATTGTGGACCTCCACTTGGCTTTTAACGAATTTCTTCCTTACTCTATGGCCAAAATACTTATCCCATACGTATTCTTTATGGAGGTCCTTACAATGAAAATGTATCTTCATCGACAAATCCTCAAGGGGTTAGCTGCTGTGAACCTTATTTTGGTTATAACCGTCCTCCAAATGGGCTCTATCATGGCCCAATCGCAGCCCCCAACGATTCCCCTTCCTTTTGATCCAGCAACGATTGATCCTTCTACTCTCCCAGGAGCGAAACTGCCCCTCTATAAGGGACGCCAATTCATGTCGTTGGATGAACAGAAATTACCAGAGAATGTAAAGCAGAGCATGAGAAGGGATGTAGAGCAAATGCGTCAACAAGGCTTCCTTCATGCTGAAGACGCAGAAGTGTTAAAACTAGATCGGCGGCATATGAACAGAAAAAAATCGCAAGCTACCAAGGAAGACCTAGATGCCATTGGTATGGCCCCAACTAAAATAAAGGAAGCCCTAGATACCATTGGTATTGTCCCAACAGATATAACCGAGACTCCCCTCGCAACAGCTAAGTTAATAGATGTCAGTCCAAATGGCTCATGGTTTATTGATAAATGGACAGGGCTAAGCCGATTATTTGTCGTTAAAGGGTTTGGCCTGGTATCACTTGATGAATTTGACTTTACCATAGGGAATGGCGGGGTCGCCGTGGCCGAAGAATTATGCAATGAATTCGTGAATGCTGAACCAGCCGCCTTGCGTGTGAAGGAAAGTCCAGCAAAGCGAGGCATTACAGAACTAGTATGGGTCACAGAAAAACGCTTATTTACCCTTACGGTCAATCGCCCTTTAAAATCAAGAGGAAAAGTTGATCAATTTATTGAATTAGCAGAAAGTCTCCATTAGACAATCATGTAAGAGTCATGACCTTCTAATAGGAATCCCTTTCATGCTAGGAAGAATTCCCAGCTGATAATGGCTGGGAATTCTTCCAACTGAGTTGCTGCCAGCCGCAACCATGACTGCCATAAGTACGCGTTACATGACATCGTGCCTTCTGTCTCACTTTGCGCAACCGTCCTCACTCTTCATGCGTGGTCGCTGGTTTCCTGCGGATATTCCATAGCCACTCGACTTCCCCATCGTGTCGTTTTTCTGTCAAACTGCTTGCATGATGCGGAGTGTTATAGGATGGACAGCGGTACTCTTGGCTCTCTTGGCCTTGGCACCAAGTATCGTTCCAGGCGCCATGTCTATCTTTGGGTTGCTACTCTCGCTAGCAGCACTCATCCTTTCCGTCGGGTCCGTCCGGCATCATTCCCTCGTATATGTACATGCCACCCTTATTTTGGTGGTGGTGGGGATCATGGTCATCAATAGTGGGCTGCGGATTGGAGACCCTTTGCCCATGCCCCTTCATCTGAAATTGGCGCTCTATGGATTGGCAGGGGTAGTGTTGGCCGGGTCACTGTACGCGGCCAAAACCATTGATGCGTCCAATCGTCGAGATAAATCTAAGACATCTTCTACCTCTCCGCCTTCTTGATCCGCTAAGATAGCCCAACTCTTGCTGCGCCATGGCCTGTCCACACGACTGGTCATGATTCCGTTAGCTCTATCCTCTATCATGTCTCATCCTTCAGGAATACCAGAACTCGGGAAATCCGAGACACAACACGATCAATGGCCCCACACCAACCTCGACATGGTGAAAACACAATCCATGGACGCGAACTTCTCGACCAATAAAATCAGTCACGTAGCTTTAGCTTGAATCAGTGAAGGAAAAAAAGGCATTTTCGCTAACTTGACGAAAGCGTCTAATGCCATAAAACTCATTAGCACGGATGGGAGAAGTAAACAGCATGACACTTCTTCATCGTCAATTTCTCAAGAAGCATCAGGAATTGGCAGGCGCCCTTCATCCATATCAATAAGATCAAAAAGACTCATAGCAGTCAGATCAACATGAGAAGGTATCTCTGGGTATTGCTTTCGAAATCGCCGAGCCAGCATCTGACTCAGACGATAGGTTTGAAACGCTTTCATCCATTGCGCATGCTCCATTTCTGTTTTCTTTGCACTCTTTGATTCAACCCACGCCAAAACTCCATCATCGCACTCTGAGTTCAGTATGGTCTCGCGAAGCTGACTTCCATCTAACCCTGTCCAAGTCAAGAACTGTCCATCGAGTGTGAAACCACCCTTCAATAAATTGTTATGATACGCAGTAGGAAGCAACCCTTGGGTATGTAAACGGACCTTATCAATGATTCGAGGAAGAAGGATGTATCTCCCTAATTTTTCATATGGGGATCGTAACTTGGGACTCATGGATTCGGTCAACTTGCCATTCCTCCCATTAAAAAGCAATCAATCATTCTTCCACATTTTTCTTGTCTAGTGCCTTTAGGCGTGAAATTCGTTTTGCGGCAAATGCCAGCATGTATTCATTACAGTCTTTGATTTCGAATTCCCTTGTTCTATACGTCATATATCAAGTGGTCAACACACTATAGCTCATTCTTTAATCTCCTCATAATAACGATCAACATCAGCCAGGATGAAATAGTTGATGTTTGGCTTGATTATCAAATCCTCCTTGATAAATGGAACACTCATGTTACCCAGTTAAGCCTTCAACCTCAGGCCTTGCTGGAGTCCCCTTTGCAGACAACAGATGACACGACTCTTCTGGAACGATTGCTTACTCCTTATTCTCAAAACAATCTTACCTGTTATCGCCAGTTTAACCGGCAACAATGCTCGACCTGATGGATCCCATTGTATTGATCTCCTTGAGCAATAGATAAACATTGGGCAGAGTTGAGCCGGCTAAACATCCAGCAGTACACACGTGCACAAAAATACATTAAACCTTTTCTGCAGTTGTGCAGACTTACTGATACGAATGGACGAACACATTGACTCAGTTGGCACAACCAACATGTTCGCCAACAATCTCAAGAGTTCAATAAATATTTTATGTGACTAAATGAGGAGGGAAACATCATGGCACGAACTATTGATGGGGTAGTCGAAATCAAACATGACGCTGATCAAACCAACCATTGCATAGGCACAGACACCGGTCGAGCGCAATTCGGTGCGACGGAACAAAATGATCTTCTATGCATAACTAATCGGAATGGACGATCAACCCTTTGCCCACATGACAATACTGGCCATGTCAATTTGGCCGGTAACCGTCAGGATGGTGATTTACTGATAGAAAATAGCAAAGGTAAAACGACAGTCAGAAACATTGGAAAAAAGTTTTTCACTAAAACAGTCGTCAAGCACGTGAATCACACACCAAACATATGGGCTGCGGCAGTATTAGCGGTAGCTACGCTGATACCGCTTCCAAGCCTGGCGGATACTCCACGCACCGTGCAGGCGTGGGGCGGTAACGGCTCCGGTGATCTCGGCATCGGGGTCGCGAGCTTTGGCGAAGCATTGCCGCGCGAAGTCGTGAACTTGAACGACGTCAAAGCCATTGCCGGCGGCAACTTGCACAGCCTGGCGTTATGAACCGATGGCACGGTGCGCGCTTGGGGTTTCAATCAACAGGGTCAGCTCGGCGATGGCTCGTTCAGCGATAGCGCGATTCCGGTCATTGTGCTCAACGAGACCGGCGGCCAAGCGCTGACCGGTGTTACGGCGCTCAGCGCCAGTTCGCGCGCCAGCTTCGCGCTGCGATAGCAGCTTTGGCAGTTATCAGGACGGACTACGACTCAATAATTACTGCATAGGAACGAACCATTGCCCCAATTAATTCACAACACGGAGGTGTAATCATGAAACGCCATATTTTTTTAATAGCAATTTTGTTAACCCTTAGTCTCGGCGCACTGGTGCTGCCGGCAATGGCAACCAGCGGAGAATTCTGTGAAACCTTACCACCAGGCGGTACGGATAACTGTGAAGAGGGACCTGGCCCTGGACCAAATCCCATACAGTGCCCAGATGGAACAATGGCAAATAGTCTAGAAGACTGCCCACCAGTTCTGTGTTCGGACGGCAACACGGTGCCTAACGGCCAAACCTGTCCGCCGATTCAATGCAATCACTCAGGTCCTGTACCTGACGGCGAAGAGTGTCCATCACACCAGTGTCCCGATGGCACGACTTTGCCAGATAACGTGCCCTGCCCACCAGTCCTCTGCCCGGACGGAACCAAACTACCTAACGGACAAAACTGCCCGGAACCAGACTTGATTGGCAAATTGACTGTTAGACAGATGAGCAATCAGGTGGCTAGCGTCACCGTCAGGGTAACCAATACGGGAACGGCACCCGCATTGAGTGCCGCAGACAGCGGTTACGTCGTCGATGTTGGTCTATTTCGTTCATCGTCGAGTAAGATACCGATTGCGGGAACTAAAAAGGTGCGGCTCAAAACCACGAACACACTTACCCCCGGTTCCAGCGAGACCGTCCAGGTCGATATTCCACTGACCAGCAACCTTCTGCGGCCTCAGGGTAAAGTGATTGTGTGTGCGGATATTGATCCCGAAAAGTCAGTGAAGGAAACGAACGAAGACAACAATCGTACGTGTCAGGCAATTTGACTTGTGCGGTCAACTCAAGAGCTAGATGAGGTTCATCACGTTGAGCCTCATCTAGCAAACTTAATCAAAACATCATCCTATCGTCCTCTAATCGATGTTGACACCATTGTGAATAGAGAAAACTTTAATAATTTGTAATACTGCGTGCAGATTGCAGAAATTTATTTTTCCACCGGAGTTAACTCGGCTACCTGCCGAAGACCTGCTTTCGTCGCACCCTGAGCTTTCAACATGCGCTTGCCGTTATCTTCATAGAGTATGAACGTCGCACTTCCCGTACCTGGGTTTGGTTCTGTCACAAGCTTCCCATTTTCTAGGTTAAGAGTACCACCTCCCAGCCATGCTCCTATCACACGATAACTTGCAAATTCGTACTGACCCTCTTCTGAAATTCGTACCTTCACCCAATCTTCCTGGCGGACAGTTTTTGGCTCTGTCCAGGTTGTGCCTTCCCATTTTCCAGCAACATCCTTGACATCCATAATTGGAACTTCTTTCCATGACGGACTCTCAGGAAGGTGAACTCCAGTACAAGAAGAGAGCATTGACAGAACAAAAAGCAGTTGCACGCACAATACAAATCGAAGAAATTTACTCATTATCATCTCCTTTTTTCCTGTTCATGACCATCATTAGTACCCAGCATCGAAGGGGACCTTTTTATTTGATCTGATTCAGAAAAGCTCAGCAGTATCGACCCAAGACTTTCAAATACTACATATCATTAATAAGTGCTTTCAAATGTCGGCATCTCACTCACAAGAAAACTTGAAAAAGTGTTTCCTCTAACACGTACACCAAACCCGTATGATTACATAGAGCAAAATTTAATAAGGTATCTGACATAAAGACAGAGGGGAAACAGTTTCTTTATGCAAGCAAGAGTATAGCTTTTCTAGGAATTTCTCCAAGCTCTGTCTTTTTCCAGCCCCTCTTTGACACCTTGGCTCACAATTCGTCCAATGAGTTCTCCCATTTTGGTATGCGTGCCGCTATACCGGCAGTACTGGCCTCGACCCGAAACGACGGCAACCACATCTGTCCCTGTCCCAGTCGCATTGAGCGTTCCTGACGCGTTGAGTATACTCTCTTCCAATAACGTCGCGGTTTTACTTTCAGTCGCCACGCCGACGGCACAAACCATCGCCGCCGAACTCAGTCGTGCATTCGTGAGTAAAATGATATTTATTGTCCCAACTTTGGATTGAGTCTTTTGTCTTGAATAAACGACCGTTGACTCGCCGGCATGAACGGCGTTGCTCACGCCCACGGTAAAGAATCCTTCGACCCACAGCCCATCAGCTTCAACACGATGAAGGACCAGACAGCGCATATCGACTGCGGTCATCAACCCGACACATCGACCGTGAACTCCCCGTTGCTTGGCTAATTCACCAAGAAACCGACTGGGATCTTGCTCACTATCTTCATGATATGAGGTAGAATTTTGATCGAGAACTTGATGATTGATGATTCCATTGGCACGCACGATTCCTCCACCATGAACAGCAGACGAAATCACACGACGAGATGAAGCAAAGGGAATAACAAGCGTACGATCAGCAATCCGATATGCGGTCGTCCAAAAACCTGGGCTCGTCAACTCCATTTTTTTAACTCACGCTTTACGGCCTTCACTAATCGATCATTCTCCTTTGGACGTCGTACCGCAAGGCGTATAGTTGGCACATCGACTCCTGCGAAGTTCTGACAATTTCGAATGACAATGCCTTGAGTACACAACTCCTGAGTTAATAGGGAAACCTGATCCTGCGCCTTCAATTGCACAAGGAGAAAATTGGCTGATGACGGATGCACACGCAGACCAGGAATCTGACGTAACGCTTGAGTAAAGCGCGTTCGTTCCTGCTTCATAAATTGCACAGATCGTCGCCGATAGGTGGTGTCGCAAAGCGCCGCCTCCGCGGCGGCCGATGCCAGGGCATTCACCGACCAAGGCGGAAGCATCGACCGAATTTGACTCACGACTTTCGCCGGCCCGGCTGCATATCCAAGACGAAGACCGGGAATGGCGAAAAACTTTGTAAAGCTGCGAAGGACCAACAGCGTTTCACTCTTCCTCACATGTCGCAGCACAGAACGAGTCGCACAATAATCAACAAATGCTTCATCTACGATGAGACGTGCACCAGCCTGTTGCACCGAATCCAACAATTGATGAAACGATGCACGCGAAATGACTTGCCCCGTCGGGCTATTCGGATGACAGAGAAAAATGGTATCGATCGGGTGAATCCCACGACGAGACGGTTTTTCCCTCATACCCGACTGCTTATGTAAGAGGGCGCATACATCGTCAATGGGAGGAGCATACCGAGTCATTGACGTGGCATGCACATAGGTACAGCGCGCACCTGCTAATATCAACGCACGCTCAAATTCCATAAACGTCGGACCAATTACAAGACCATGACGGCTGCCAAGCGCTCGAGGTATGACGGAGATCAGTTCGGCTGACCCATTTCCTACGATCAAACATTCTTCAGGAATGCGATGAAACTTCGCGAGCTGCGCTCGCAAGGACTGTGCGTCAATCTCAGGATAATGAATCGTGAGAGAAATCGCCCGATGAATGGCACGGCGGACAGAAGGAGAGAGCCCCAGGGGATTGATGCTGGCGCTAAAATCAAGCACGTGCTGAATAGATCGGCCTTGTGATCGAGCCACCGCATGGACATTGCCTCCATGTAAGGGAAACGGTATCACCACCACACCAGACCAATCAGGAACCCGGCGACAAGAAGGGAAGCCACAATCATCACGTGAATCGCCTGAACAATATGATTCGGTACTAGAGGTTGAATTGGATCACCAATCAATTGCCGCTTCACAAGAATTCCCTGGTAGTAATTGCTTCCGCCAAGTTGCACTGTTAATGCTCCCGCCATCGCCGCTTCAGGACGTCCACTATTGAGGCTGGCATGTTTCCCCCCATCACGCAGCAGTATCTTCCATGCATAAACTCCAGTTCCATTAAGAAGTCCCGCTGCCAGGACAAGACACAGTCCACTCAAGCGAGCCGGCACCCAGTTCAACACATCGTCACAGCGTGCGGCAGCCCAGCCGAAGTACTGATACGATTCGGTTCGGTGACCAATCATAGAGTCCAAAGTATTGACCGCCTTATAGGCAAAGGCAAGCGATGGACCGCCAAGCGCGAGATAACATAATGGAGCCACGACTCCGTCAGACGTACTTTCGGCGACGGTCTCGATGGTCGCTCGAATGACTTCCGGCTCAGACAATTCTTCCGTATCCCGACCAACAATCAATGAGAGCGCAGCACGGGCCTGCTCGAGCGATCCATTCTGCAACGCACGATACACCTGATTCGCGTGATCGGCTAAATCCCTTGCAGCCAGCGCTGTATAGCCCAACAAAATCCACAGGATATGACTAATCCACTCATTGAATTGTGAGGTCATGAAAAGGATCCATTCGACACTGACATAGCACAACACGGGAAGTCCCACCGCCAACACCATCCCTGCGACATATTGACTGCTCGTACTTCGAGCCCAAACCAACACGTGCTGTTCATACCAGTGAGCGATCAACCCCATGAGCCGAACCGGGTGCGGAAACCATCGTGGATCACCAAGAGCCGCATCTAAGCCACAGGCGGCCAACACTTTTAAGGCAACAATCATGGGTCAGTATGAGGTGCACTCAACTTTAGAACATCAGGCGGGAGAGTTGCTCCGGTCAACTCAGCTAGACATGCGGGACAGAGGCATTCATGAAACTGTTCGACAATCGATGTATATTGTTCATCGGTCACCGGCATCGCACCGCACCAACAACCAAAGAGTCCACAAATAAACGCTTGCTGGCATCGTTCACATGTCTTGGGAATTCGACGTTTCATATTCTGACTTCCCTTACAGATTGCCTACGAACCACGGAGCTGACACCAAGAATATTAATTCAATAACTTCATTGATCGTTCCGAGAATATCGCCAGTCACTCCGCCAAAGGCACGCGAGGCCCACCACACAATCAACCGGGTCATGAGCATAATTCCGAATAAGAGCACGATGGCCTTCAATGGATGAATCGCCCACATGAGACCAATCAGCATGATCATCGTGGCCATGAAGACATCACGAACAGAAATGAACTGAATAAACGCCGCTGCGACACCACCGTCAGGACGAGGATACGTGACGTTCCAAGAAGCCATCACCATCGACCATCGGCCAAGTGCCGGCATACAAAGTAACAACGATTCTCGAGATTCGGAAGGAAGGTTGACAAGTCCGGCATACCGCAATCCAATAGCCAGGATAAGACCCGTCGCCCCGATAGCTCCGATGTGGCTATCCCGCATTATCGCTAATCGATGATGAGGATCTTTTCCTCCAGCCATAGCATCAATAGTGTCGGCCAATCCATCCTGATGTAGCGCGCCAGTTACCATTACCAGAATGGACAGCAACAGCATGTTCGCCACGGGTTCCGACAGCACCATCATCAAAAGCCGGTCACTGAGCACGAGTATCGTGCCGAGCAAAAACCCGACAAACGGATACCACCCAAATGATGCCGCTATCGTCTGTGGTTGCACATGGGATTGAGAACTGAAGGGTAAGGGAAGAATGGTCAGGAAATTCCAAGCCAATGAAAACGACTGCCAGAGTCCCTTCATACATTCTCCGGTTCAGTCGTCTGACGTTCGTCCACTCCTGCATCATCAAATGTCGCCATCTGCGTCATGAGGAGAAGACTGGACTGCAATAATCCAATGGCTAAACACGCTCCGGTGCCTTCGCCAAGACGAAGCTCAAGATCGAGTAACGGCCGCAGGCGTAACTGTTCTAGCACAATTCCATGACCGTCTTCCGCCGATTGGTGAGACGCAATCAGATACTCCCGGCATGTTGGGGCAAGCGTCACGGCAAGGAGCGCCGCGGCCCCAGCGATAAATCCATCCAAAACAACCGGAATGCGACAGGCCGCCCCGCCAAGAATGATGCCCACTAACCCGCCGATTTCAAAACCACCGACTTTGCTCAGCACATCAAATGCATCACCGGCTTGAGGATCATTGATCCGAAGAGCCTGTTCGATCACTCGTCGCTTTCGATTCAATCCCTCATCATCCACACCGGTACCTCGACCCGTGATGCGGGAAATAGGCTGCCCCGTCATGACGGCGGTAATCGCCGCGCTTGAAGTCGTATTGCCAATGCCCATTTCCCCGGTCGCCACCACGCCCATGCCATCAGCAACCGCTTGATCAACTAATTCAATGCCTATTTCTACCGAACGGATAGCCTCGTCACGAGACATGGCCGGTCCCATAACCATATTCTTGGTGCCATGTCCAATTTTTCTCGATACCAATCCAACAAGATGATCGAGATTGCCGGCTACGCCCATATCCACAACCTGCACGTCCGCCCCGACTTGACGGGCCAGCACATTGATCGCCGCACCACCATTGAGGAAATTGGCCACCATCTGCGCCGTGACCGAACTGGGATAGGCACTGACGCCTTCGGCGACCACGCCATGGTCTGCTGCAAGCGTCAACACTCTGGCCTTGGGACACGACGGATTTTCATCCCGTGAAATTGCCACATACTGCGCAGCCAGTTCTTCAAGGCGCCCCAAACTGCCACGCGGTTTGGTCAACCGATCGAGTTTGGCTTGCGCGTGGACAAGAAGACGTGGATCTAAAGGAAGAATCGTTTTCATCGTTGGTTCAATCATCATTTCAGTTGAAGTGGAATGCCACTCGCCACAAAATAGACTTTATCAGCGGCAGCGGCAACCTGTTGATTCATACGGCCCGCACGATCTCGAAATTCCCGAGTCAAGGGATCACCGGGAACAATACCAAGCCCAACTTCATTGCTAATCACAATGACTCGACCAGGCACCCGACGAACAGACGTCAAAAACTCTTTAAGCAAAGAGGGAAATTTCTTACGTTGAACTGTATCTCCGAGAATATTGCTGAGCCAAAGAGTCAGGCAATCAACCACGACACTCTGATACGCCTTTCCCTTTGCGTGAAACCATTGACTCATATGGACGGGAATTTCTACCGTATCCCACGTTCCACGACGGCTTCGTTGATGCTTCCGTATCCGCAGAGCCATTTCGTGATCTAATGGTTCTGCTGTCGCAAGAAACGCCCGTGGCTTCATCGTTCGAGTAAAGGTTAGGGCAAAGTCACTTTTCCCTGATCGCGCGCCTCCCAAGATTAAAATCAGTTCGTTCTTTGTTTTCGCTTGAGAAGATCGTTTTTTTGCAGGAGAAGATGTTTTCGTCATATTTCTTTTTGATACACGTGCCATTCGTATGAATAAGATTTACTTGTTAGCAATGAATTTTTCCTGCATACTTGATGAAAACGATCACACGAACGCCTCTATGGTTCACCTCTCGCGTTACGTTTCACGTTTCACGTTTTCCGCCTTCTGTAATTCTCGTTGCCATAGATACTCAGGCTCCTCTTGCGTTTTCGCCACCCATCGTGCCAGGACAAAGAGCGCATCACTTAGTCGATTCAGAAACTTGACCATGTGTGCATCAACCGGTTCATCTCGTGCTAGCGTGACACATAACCGTTCGGCACGCCGGCATGTCGTGCGGGCTTGGTGCAGAAATCCCGAGACTTTTCCGCCACCCGGCAAAATAAACTCCTTCAGCGGCTCAAGATCCCCTTGGCATTCGTCAATAATATTTTCTAATTGCTTCACGTGATCTGCGGTGACAGTCGGCATATTCGGAAACGTCTCTCCAGGAGCTGTCGCTAAGATGCCTCCAAGGTCAAACAATTTATTTTGAATCCACTGCAGTGTCTGCTCAAGACGTTCAGCTTCCTCACATTTCGGCTTCTCTTCACTATTGAACACGCGAGCCAACCCAATGACCGCATTCAATTCATCAACCGTTCCATACGTCTCAACACGCAGGGAGTCTTTCCAGACTTCTTGGCCTCCGGCTAAACGCGTCTTTCCGGCATCGCCAGTTCTCGTATAGACTTTAGAAATTCGCATGAATATTCCTCACACCAGTGACGAAAAAATGAAACTCTCGAAATGCCCACATGTGCACACCATTATGAGTTGACTAACTGAGACCATTTTGATTATTGAACACATACCCTTTATGAAGAATCTGAGACCTCACGAATCGTTTTCCAGACATGACAGGAGTCAATCATGAACCGTAAGTATTTGGCATTTGATATTGAGACCGCCAAAATTCTTCCAGAAGACTTTGGCGAGTTGCTGGCGCACCGACCACTCGGCATCTGCTGTGCCGCAACATGGGCCAGCCAGGAAGACGCCCCGCAACTGTTCTATTCGCAACAACCCGATGGAACGCCAGCCGCGCAAATGAACCAACAGGACCTCTCGGCATTCGTCGACTTTCTTCTGGATCAAGCACAGAATGGATACAGTATCCTCACATTGAACGGCTTGGGATTCGATTTCGATGTGCTTGCCGAAGAATCTACTCGTTGGGATGATTGTCGATACTTGGCACGTACGCACGTTGACATCTTGTTTCATATTTTCTGTGAAAAAGGCTTTGGCGTCGGGCTCAACGCCGCCGCCAAAGCCATGGGGCTCAGTAAACCCGAAAACGTTGACGGATCAGTCGCTCCTCAGTTATGGAAAGATGGCGATTATCAACGTGTCCTCGATTATGTCGCTCAAGACTGTCGGCTGACGTTAGACATTGCTGAAACAAGTGAAAAGAACAAAGCCTTTCAATGGATTACCCGAAAAGGGACAACGGGCTATGTTGACATTCCTTCGGGCTGGCAGTCGGTAGAAGAAGCCATGACCAAACCTCTCCCCGACACCTCATGGATGGATAAGCCATGGCCCCGGTCGAAATTTACGGCTTGGCTCGACTCCTCCTTGTGAACGACTCTCATCGTTACGACCAATTACCGCTTCGCGGTTCTCTTCACATTGCCATTTCCATGTTTTCGTCCCCATGTCTCATAATGAACCAACTGTTCGAGCGGCAATCGTTTTCGCCAACCAGCTTTCTCTAAATCGGGACTCAACGAAAACTCTTTGACATAGCCCATACATAAATAGGCGACTACTTTCACGGACCGTGGAATGCCTACAAGGTTCTTTAACGCATCATAATCGAGAATACTCACCCAGCCGATTCCAATACCCTCGGCACGAGCTGCCAGCCAAAGGTTTTGAATCGCACAACATGTGCTATAGACATCCGTCTCACGAATGGTTGAGCGACCAAGGACATCTGGCCCTCCACGTTGCCTGGTGCAGGTGACACACAGATTGATCGGCGCCTCCTCAATACCCTCAAGCTTCAGACTCCGATACAATTTAGCCTTAGACCCGCGATACCGCTGAGATGCTTCGTCATTCGCCTTCGTGAATAAGTGTTTCACCGACTGCTTGGTCTTCTTATCACGAATGACGACAAAATCCCACGGCTGCATGAACCCGACAGAGCCGGCATGATGAGATGCTTTGAGAATTCGCTCCAACGTCGCTTGAGGAATTCGCTTCGCCAAAAAATTTCGACGTACATCACGCCGCTCAAAAATCGCGCGATATACGGCGTCACGTTCTATTGTTGGGAACGCATGCTTACTCATTTGGAGACACCATCGTCTTTCCGTCAACACCACCGGTCTGCTCCTGCCCCACGGCCTTCAAACACGCTGGGCAGAGACAATTATCATAGTGGGCTTCGATCCATTCAAGTTGCTCCCGTGTCAGCGACACATCCTGACACCAACAGCCATGGCCGGACGTACATCCGAACGAGACTCCACATCGGCTGCAGGATTTAAGCTTTTGATATTCCATACTTCATGTTGCCATATACGCTAGCGTAATAATCAATGAGGTGCTTTTGATAGGCTTGTTGCTCGTGAATCATATCTTGTATTCCGTGTGTAGTCTTGCGTTTCACACTTCACGAATAACGCTTCACATTCTTCCCAAGACGAACGACGATTCACGAATTAAAACTCAACGCCTTTCTGCGCCTTTACCCCTTTCCGAAATGGGTGTTTCACCATTTTCATTTCCGACACCAAATCGGCGGCTTCAATTAACTCATCCTTGGCTCCACGACCCGTGATGACGACATGCATCATCGGCGGACGTTCATTAAGTCCATCCAAGACCTGCTGAAGGGTGACATACTCATGATGAATCGCAATATTCAACTCATCGAGAATCACCATGCCGTACAGCTCATCACGCAAGATGGTCAATACCCTAATCCAAGCCTCTTGTGCGAATCGCTTGTCTCGCTCCCGGTCCTGCGTTTCCCACGTATAACCTTCCCCCATTCGAAGAAAGGTGACCTGTTCCCCAAATCCTTTCAAGATCCGTTCTTCTGCCGTATCAATCGCTCCTTTGATAAATTGCACGACCGCAATTTTCATCCCATGACCGACACTGCGCATCGCCATACCCAGAGCAGCCGTCGTCTTGCCTTTTCCCGCACCCGTGTATACGATCAGCAGCCCTTTTTCTTCTTGGGCGGCTTCAATGCGTCGATCAACCGACGCTTTCAGTCGCTGCATTCGTGCCTGATGATCTTGATCTGTCATAGCAAAACCTTTAACTTTCTCCCACCTGATACGTCAAAGCCAACCTTCTGATAAAAACTGAAGGTTCGCCGAAACGTTGGAAGCGGTGGAGTCGTCACTTCAAGTCTTTTCCAACTTTTTTGTTTTCCATATTCTTTGACAGCCACCATGAGCATGCCACCAATACCCTGAGAACGAAAATCTTGGCGAACATAGCACTCTGGAATGACCCCAAACTTTCCTCCCGCATAGAGGGCACAACATTCACACACCGACAACAGGCCAAGAGGTTCTTCCCGGTCCGGGAGAGCGGCAAAAAAGACCACGTATTGCTCGGCTTCAATATACTGCCTAGCTTGCGCCTTCATCAGGTCTACATTCACATCGAAAGAAGGCACATTTGTTTCTCGCATGACTTCTTGAAGCAGATCATTAACCATAGCTGAAATAGAACCTGCATCGTTTGCTGTGGCTTTCCGAATATTAACGTTTAACACAATACTTCTATACCCTAGGTCCTTTCCAGAAAGTATCACCTGAGCAGATTATGTAGGTTCTATGGCGCAACATACGAGCACCGTATTACGAGATATTCTCACAAAACACCTTCAATTGAGGTTCCGACATTTATAACAGAATATTCAAAATCGGCGATGGCACCCCCTCTTCGTGATCCAATCCAACTTTGAGCCTTTTTTCGCATACACTCAAATAATCATGCCTGTATTCGAATAAACTATACAACCTAGTCTTCCGTATGACTGATTTCCTAAAAAACAAAGAAAAAACTTATGCTCTACACGAAACATAAGACTGAAAACAGTCATTACAAAAATCTAAAAGTCAATTTGCATATTCAATTCATATGATCGAGGCGATCCCAGCAGAACTTGATCCGGGTAAAACGTATCTCCCCAATACGCATACACCGTATCAAAGATATTGGTAATCCTCGCTAGAATCCGTACAGGTCCGTTGTCATAAGCAACATGAACATCAACACGTTCATAATTTTTTAATGTTACCGTATTCGCATTATTGTTAAATCGATCGCTGACATAACGGAATCGACCCCCAACTTCAAAAGGAAGGCCAGGAACATTACGATACCGTGTCCATGCATTCACGACCCAATTGGGAACATTCGGAGGCCTATTGCCAGAATTGGCTCCAAAAGATTCAAATTCAGCCACTGTAAAGGCCGCATTCGCACCCAAGCTCCACTGAGAAGTTGCTCGCATTGCGCTTTCTAATTCAAAGCCACTGGATCGTTGCCGCCCAACATTATCAACAAGCCCACCACCTCCGATAGGTACAAGAATATTTTTACGTTCAATGTAGTATCCAGCCAACAGCACCTCCAGACGTCCATTCAAAAATTGAGACTTCATTCCGATTTCCCATTGATCTGCATTGGTCAAGTCAAAGTCCTGATTACCATTAACCAGAAAAATATTTGATCCGACAGGATCGGCTCCTGAGGTCCATTGGCCGTAGGTCACAATTGAGTGAGTGAAATCATATACGACTCCAAGTCGCCAACTCAGGGGTCGAAACGTTCGTTCAAATGCATTGTCGGAGTTAACATTACCATCCAAATTAAAGCTGTCACGATTGAGTCGAATAAAATCCTGACGAAGTGCCGTGACCAATCGCAAATGAGAAGTCACCTCCAGAGAGTCTTCGAAGTACACCGCAATCGTTGTGATTTTTGTGGGATTCAGAAATGATTGTCCAGGATCTACAAACAACCCAGGTCTAGGATTGAAAGGATCAACACTATCCACATTCCCAAAGAACCGACTTCTCCGTGTAAAATCAACATAACTGAAATCCATCCCTAGTAATACCCTGTTGGGCAAGGTAGCAAGCGGAGACTTCACGGTCGCATTGATTCGATTACCGACAGTATGTTGGTCATGAGAGACAAAAAACCTATCACGATCAATAAGACCTGTCGTGGCATTGAAGGTATACGTTTCAGCATTGCGCCACTCACGATCAGCCACAAAGTAATACACCGTATTGCGTAGCGAAAATGAAGGATTCAATTTCCATATCACGTCGAGATGCGTGAAGTATTGATGTGAATTCGCCTTCTCATTCGAAACATTGTAATTCAAGAACCGCATCCGTTTGTCGAGAGTTCGCCCATCTGTCGTTTCGACCACACCCTTGAGAGGCTTGCTGCCAAAGGCCCCAGAAACCAGCGGAGTCCCCCAATAGTTTGGCAAAGAGTCTTCCATGTAATCGTAACCAAGAATGATCTCTAATTCGTCCACAGGCTTCCAGAGAAGGGAGCCTGTGCCATTCAACGATCGTGAGTCAGCAGTCTCAACGTAGCCATCCGTCGACGTATGACTAAGGTCTATACGATAGGACAGTGTTTCACCTAAAGAACCACCGGCTCCGCCGCCTAATTTTATCGTGTCGTAACGACCATAAGACATTAAGGCTTCCCAGGAATTTTGATCATTCGTTAGGGGGCGCTTCGTGACCATGTTCAATGTTCCTGCAATGGCACCTTGTCCATGCAAGACTGAGGCAGGACCTTTCAATAACTCAATCCGATCCAAATTAAATCCATTTTGCGGACGACCGGCCATCGAGGCCGGGCCAAGCCAAATTCCATCGCGTAACACCGTGATTTGATTAACGGTAAATCCCCGCATTGAAAAACTAAAAGGTTGCCCAGGAGGGTCTCCCCACAGCACCCCAGGAACCATCTCAACAGACTGTGCGACAGATTGATATCCATTCTTTTTTAATTGCACATTATCAATACTATGAATAGATGCAGGCGTCTGTAATGGTGTCAACTCGAGGCGACTACTCGTTGACGGAGAATCTTTGAAGCGAAGATCTTGTCCCATGACAACCACTTCATCTAATCGAATGGGTTCATCCGACTGTTCTGTTTTTTCGCTCAAGCGTTGCTCGCCCCACACGTCTGAAAGCGTCCCGGCCATGATCATGACAGCCAGACACATCTCGATTGCTCGTTTCATCCTTATCCCTTTCCACGAGGATTTCCTTCTTTAATCTGGCCAGGTTTTCTGACTCAGGGCCTCCTACTCACCACACCTTCCCGTCAAACTTGACAGTGGTATTTTGTAGCTTTCGTTCCCTTCACAGCTGCGGGACAGTGTTGGACTTCCACCAATCTTCCCTCAACCAGATGGAGAATGTTTATGCGAGCGTTAGTTAGTCATCATTATTTTTTCGAACTCCTTTCGATCAGATAGAGTTTCCCTGTTTTGGGATCCCGAAAAACCTGGCCCATGGACTCATAGCCATCCCCCATACTTTGAATTCCTGCTGGAATCTGCGGGAGCTCTTGGCCCTTTTCGACAACTTGAGGTTGAGTCAATCGTTCAATCAATTCCGGGCTTAAGGCCGCAAGCGCTGCAATGAGACCACACGCAAAGACAAGCATGATATCCACCAAATTCGCGAGTGGCCCCAACGGCTCATCTTCCTGTATATCAAAGCGACTTGATCGCCAGGTAGATCGCTTCACAAGCATATCTTCTTCATTCCTCCATCACGCTCAATACCTCTTCATACCAACGCCGACGAACTCGTCCAAGCACAAAACCAATGATACCCGTTAATAGACCCAACACTGTGGTATCGAATGCTACGGTGACTGCGGTTGTCAGAATAGACAGATCTCCCTGACCTAATCCCGATAGACCTGGCCCTAAGGGAATCAAGGTTCCCATCAACCCCAACATTGGAGACACGCGGGTTAAGATATCAGTCCGTTCGGTTCGCCATCGTGCAACTTTTTCGAAATGCATGCGATCACTGGCTGTTAAAATTTCCTTCAATCCCCAAAACCGTTCACCGATCGCGATACCGATTTCCCACACCGCCAACACCAACATGAGTCCCAAACCCAGAATAATGGGATATAAAAGAATTAACACAAAGTCATGCATGATCGTAATTATGACGCCATTAAACATCAGGTCTTCTCCCAAGGTTTACCGCGGCCGGTACGAATACCGAGATAAAGGAGTAGGAACGCAAGGCTAAGAAGGAGCCAAGCATGTGACACCGCCGTTTCGATCATACTACTGTCCGAATCAGATTGAGAAACAGCAGTGTTCGTCGTAACCTCATCCGTCTCAATCTCGGCAATCGCTGTCGTGCTCTCCTCTTGAGCAACATCCGGCATCTGCTCTCGGGCTAACACCTCATGCAACCCCTTCAATTGATCGGGGGCAAGACGATTCGCCATCCAATCGAATACTGGATGATCGGGTCGTGTATGACCACTCCCCGGCAATCCATGCTGAATAAGTAATTGCGCGAGTTGCCCACTCAGCTCATTCAATGTGCGGTCGTCAGCTTCCCAAAACCCCTTTTGTACGGCCACGAGCATCACCGTCAGCATATTCGTTTTGACATGAACGTTATGCCCTTGTTCAAGAAATGCGTCGAGACCAAGATCATAATGATCATCCAGGTACACTGATTTCACCTCATCCCACATCGCACTTGAGATGATTTCGGGGTTCGTCACTTGCCAGCCCCACAAATACTCAAGAAACTCACTCCCCATCGTGCGTGCACCAGCATAATCATGCTTCATCAATGCGCCTAACCAGATAGGATTGAGGAATTGCCCACGAAGCTCCATCATCAGCGCTTCATCTAAATTGACCAACTTGGCCTGCTTGGGGTCCGCATGCCGCACAATACGCGCCTTCGGCGGTATCCCTGTGAGACTTTCAACGGCAAGACTTAATCCTCCGAGGTAATCAAAGGCATCATTATTATCCAACAGTCCGTACAGATTACTGGCTCGGCCTAAGTACGTATGGGCTACCTGTTGTAAGTTGGATTGAAATCGCGCTTGCATACGTTCTCCACGATAATCCACCCCGTATGCATGTCCCATGCGGTTCAGATAGGCCTGAGCAATTTCTTTTCTGTCTTCCCATGCACCAGAACGTTCGACTAAGGTGTTGACGCCAGCCCCATACGACCCCGGGGCTGTTCCAAAGATTCTCAGACTGGCTTCTCGTCCAGCAACTTGCGCCAGCACACCCGTTGCAAGTAAAGCCGTCGCTTCCTTTACCCATTGGGCAGCCACTCGGTTTTGCCGAAGAGATTCTTCTCCAGCATTGGCCAATGGTCCTAACAGTTCCAACGCAGCCTCGAGTGCCGAGCGAAGCGATGGATACTGACGTCGAATTGTCTGGCTCGCCCCATCGAGCGCTAACAACACAGCTTTGTCCAACCACTCCAACTGCGCCCCATATAAATCTCGAAACAAACCAGATGTTATAAAGACAACATCACGGCGTTCACTCTTGTCCGTCAACAATTCGCGGCGAATCGATGTTAAGATGCCTCGGCTGTTCCATACCGGCTCAATGCCCAACATGTTCAACCCAAACGCCATCATCGCTCCTTCGTCACGCACCGCATCGGATGCCCAGAGAATCACGGCCTCTTTGCCATCTTTTGATGCCGGGGTCTCCACTCGTGCTTTGGTCGCCAGTTCCTTTCCCAAGGCAAACCCTAAGCGTGTGGGCAGCAGACTGCCATCAAGCGCATGAAAGTTTCGCCCTGTTGGCAAGACTTCGGGAGTGCGGATCGGATCATTGCCTTTTCCCGGCTGAACAAAGCCACCAGCTAGAGCATTAAACAGCGATCGCAGCTCTTCCTTCGGCGAGTTTGCGAGATCCTGTCGTCGTGACCCAGCTTCTGATGTTTTTTCACTCTTTCCTCCCATGGAGGTTATCATGGTATCCAGAGCCTGCGGGGTCCAATCTTTACCAAAAACATGGAGGCCCAGTGGCATATAGTTTTCCTGTAGCTTCGTGAGATAATGTCCGGTTTCATGCACGAGAAGGTCATCATCAACATCTTCAAAACGTATACCACGAATGCTCAATTCATCGGCCATGCTGACGGCAAGCTCATCTCGTAAATTCAGTCCGTCAATCCGCTCGCGAATGGCCGCCACGGAACGAATGCGTGCAGGTGAAGCAGGGTCAGGATCTGCGGCCTCAAATGTTTCGACCAATTGTCGAAGACCCAAAAGATCATCGTACAATTCTGTCGTACTCAACGGTGGGGTTAGATGGCTAATCATCACCGCAAGACCACGGCGTTTGGCCTGAATCCCCTCCCCCACACCATCAACAATGTAGGGGTAGATGCCAGGCGTGTCTCCTGCGATATGCCAAGAGTAGTCCAACAGACCAACACCAGCACTATGACGTGGAAGAAACTCGTAGGTTGAATGCCGCCCTAAATGAATGATGGCATCGGCCTGAAACTCTTCGCGAAGCCAAGAATAAAATGCCAGGTATTGATGCGTGGGAGGAAACGTCGTATTGGCATGCAACAGTTCTTCGTTCAATTCCCACCCTCGTGGTGGCTGAGGACCAATGAACACATTTCCAAAACGTATACCGGGAATGAGCAGTTGCTGGTCTTGCACCATTACACGCCCAGGGCTCGGCCCCCATCCACTCAAGCCTTCTATTTCAGTGTCACGAATCGCTTGACTCAACGTTTGAGCCTGACTCCAGTCTGTCCCACCGTTTATCAGCCTACGATATTCCTCTTCCAGTTGCGCTAAAAGGTCGTGGGCACGGTCTCGACTGGCATGCGCTGCCCCATCAAGAACAAATCGTACGTTCTCCAGGACTGACTCCAATAATTTCACCGCAAGCGTTCCCTCAGTAGCCTCAACTGCACTGTGCACATTTTCGTGAAGATACCCTAACGGACCGTACTCCATTTCCGCTTGCAAGGGAGCCGGGAGTTGAGTGAACCAGCTTCGATAGTTATTCGGAGACACCGTGGCAATCAGCTTGGACATGCGACGTAGAGAATCTGCCTGTTCCGGCAAGTTCACGCCGCGCTCCTGAATAAGGTCCAATAATGCTTGGGGATCAGGTGGCAGCTTTCCCGTCTCATACCCCTGCGCCTTCATCTCCGTAAGCAAATGCCAAAGACTTGCAGGGACATCGAGATTGTCAGCCCCAACGTTGTGTCGACCTGGTGGATGATTGTAATACACAATGGCCACTCGCTTTTCCGCATTTGAGATCTTAACTAACCGATACCACCGACTCACCCGCTTGACGATCCGGTTCGTTTGTTCTGGAAGAGGTTGGGTGATACTGAGACGCAGACCGGTCAATTGATGGATCCAAGATTTCGTGACGGTTGCTAGTACGAGAGGCTGACTGACACCCTGAACTTCAGGCATCGCAATACGATAATGGACAGAATTCCAAGGAAGTCCGTCACCTGATAGTTCCCACTGATAATGTGTACGATCAGTCAGACGAAGTCCTTTGAGGACCGGCACGTTGAGACGCGACAAAATCTGGGTGGCTATTTCACGCCCCTCCCCGCCACCAATCACGAAATCCTGCAATGAAATAATGCCGGCCAGTGGAGCCTTTGTTTGCAATCTTTCGATCAGCGTCAATGCTTGCGTACTACTTTCCCCCCATATCGCAAAGACGGCAAGACAATCCAATGCTTCGTTTCGGGCTGATGCACATATTTGATTAATCAGATCAATATTGCCCTTACTATCTCCTCGATCGTGATCGATGATGGCAATCCATGGCGTTTCGGGTTTTAACGCAATTTCATCCAATGGCTTCATGGCATGCTGGTGATAGATGCGAACATTATCTCGAGAACGGACAACATCGATTCCCATGTCGACCCCTGCCGTCTTGAATATCAGAGCAATCATGTTCGCAAGATTTTCTTGACCACGAGCATGCCAATAGGCTTTGACTTCTATCCAACTCTTTTGACGGGGAAACTTCGTGGAACGTTCCTTGATCCACTCTAAAGCGCTCTGATTCTTTCGTGGAGCTTCGCCAATTGCCGTAATCGCATCGGCGCTCATGCCACGAAAGACCAGCCCCATATGATCTCGCGACTGCGTAACCAGTGACGGGGACGAACTGACAGCGAATACGGGCTTTGAACCGTAATTTTTTAGTAAACGTTGAAGTCGTGCTGCGTGATCGCCAAATATCGCGACGGCCAAGAACACATCACTCTGGTTGAGGAGTGTTTGAACTTCCGCATCACTCATCGTAGAAATTTGGGAAGTCGTTCGAAACACAAATTGATGAGATTGATGCCGTTCATGAAAGAAATCCGCCCCAGCCGCAAGATCGGCAGCCGAACGATCCGAGACAATAGCCAGAAGCGTTTTTCCAAAACTCACATTCGTCGTCAGAATGAGCATGAACAGCATGCCACACAACACACGAAAGAACCTTGCGGTGCAAGAAACAACCATCATTCGATGCCCGACACGTGTCATCTTGATTGGCAATCCCTTGCAGTCTGAAGCAGAGCAGATACCAGGTGAGGATTACTGGAAAAATGTAAATGCGTATACAAAGCCATCACGTTTTTGACCGTAATCCCATCACTGCCTCGATCTCGTCCCTGTGAATCGGCAAGGCTTCCGCCATACTCCAGATCACCTTTGGCTTGAAGGCATGAATAGTGAAACTCATGACCACGCACTTTTATGCCCTGCGCCCCTAGCATTCCAGAACACGTTAAGGTCAATTCGCGATACCCAAGGACCATCTTCGTTCGACTCATAGCTGCTTCCCCAGGAATCACCCCAACCATTTCGTATGAACGCCCATGAAAATCTATAAGAGTAGAAGTCAGATACATCAAACCGCCGCATTCCGCATAGATCGACCTTCCTAGAGCGGCAAAGTCCTGAATCGCCTTTCGCATCGACACATTCTTTTCCAATTGCGCGGCATGGACTTCTGGATAGCCACCACCAATATAGAGCAAATCGACGGGAGGTAGTTCACGATCATGGAGCGGAGAAAATTTCACAAGCTCTGCACCTTCCGCCTCGAGCATTTCAAGATTGTCTTGATAGTAAAAACAAAAAGCGGGATCGTAGGCCACACCCACTTTGATCGTGGGGGGCATCTTTCGACTCGAAACATCTAGAGGTTTACTCTCTTCCGTACTCGTCAGTTCAGGCGCTGACTGCGCAAGCTGTTCGATCAAATCCAGATCGACGGTTTCTGAAATTGACTGTCCTAAACTTTCATAAAAACTCCCATTCTTTCCTTCGATTGCTGTTTGAAGACCCAAATGCCGATCGGGTATCGTGAGTCCAGGATCAGGCCGGACGTAGCCAACAACCTTCACTTTCGTTTCATTTTCAACCGCATCCTTTAAGAGTCGAAAATGGCCGTCACTTTTAATTCGATTAAAGAGGACACCATTGATATGAAGGGCCGGATCAAACATCGCATAGCCATGCACCATGGCTGCGGCCGAACGAGCCATGGCGCTAGCATCGACGACCAAGAGGATAGGAAGCCCTAGTTGTTTGGCCTGTTCAACGGCACTGCCTCGTTCACTGACCGGAGAACTCCCGTCAAAAAGGCCCATCATGCCTTCTACAATGGAAAGATCCGCATCGCGAGCCGCCGTGAGAAATGTTGTTCGATTAGTCTCATGGTCGAGCATCCACCCATCAAGATTTCGAGAGTCGCGGCCACTAGCCATGTGATGATGTCCCGGATCGATAAAGTCCGGACCAACCTTAAACGGTTGTACCCGACGACCCTTGGCTCGAAACGCAGACAACAGCGCCAATGTCACGGTTGTCTTGCCCACACCACTATGCGTACCAGCAATTAATAATCGAGGATAGGTCATCATTTACCCACTAGACGATGAATCAATGGTTAAAGGAGTGCAATATTGGCATGGACACCACCACTGCATATAGAACATCTTTCTTTTGCTTGAGCTATTATCGTTATTAGGCTATACTTTGTATATCCTTCTATTTCAATTATCAGGAGCCACTCATGATCACGAAAGTTCAAAAATGGGGGAATAGCCAAGGCCTTCGCGTTCCCAAACGCCTTCTTGAAGATGCGGAGGTCAAGATGGGCGATGAGGTTCAAGTCTCTGTTCATGGTCGAAAAATTGTCATCGAACCCCTGACGAAAATCCGAGGTAAATATCAGTTAAAAAAGTTAGTCTCCATGATCCCCAAGCACACGAAAGTCAAGGAAATGGAGTGGGGAGAACCAAAGGGAAAAGAAATCTGGTAAATGCCTTCATATATCCCCCACCAAGGAGATTTGGTCATTGTCAACTTTGACCCTCAATCCAGACATGAACAAAAAGGCCGGCGCCCAGCCATGGTTGTCAGTCTTCGATTATTCAATCAACACACTGGCTTGACCATGGTGTGTCCTATCACGAACACCAATCGCCATCATCCCTTCCATATCAGACTCCCAGATCACTCATCAGTCAATGGGTTCATCATGGTAGAACAGATTAAATCCATCGATTTCACGAGCCGGAAAATTAAGTTTGTCGAAAAAGCGCCTCAGGCAATTCTCCATGAAGTCCTGGCTATCTTAGATGCATGCTTGTATGAGGACTCTGAATAAGCTCCACGTCACCATCGTTATGCTAATTCTGCCCCACGTATCTGCGATCAATCATCCAGTACAGGTCATCATTTACTCGTCTGTTGAAGATTCAGAGAAAACAGGAAGTTCAAAATTTACACGCACACCAGCCCAAACTGAACGGCCAGGAGTTCCAAAGAATAACACCTCTTCATATTTTCGATCCGCAAGATTTTCAACTCGTGCATAAACCTGAAGACTCTTCGTGACATCATAGGTTCCGGCAACATTAAAGAGATAGAAGTCTGGAAGCGGCCGTTGATTCCCCGTTGTACTAAACCGCGACCCGACATACCGAAAGATTCCGGTCAGGCTAAAAGAATCAATGGGTTGATAGGTAAGAGACGCGCTCCCTTGATGAACAGGCCACCGCGCTAAGCGTGTACCAGTCAGCAAGTCTCTTGTGGACGTATACGTATACTGTCCATCCACACTCATGCGCTTCATACCTGGCAAGTCTTCCGCCACAACCACATTCAAACTCGTCTCCACGCCTTTGACTCGTGCGCTGCCAATATTCTGTGCACAAAAGCCAAAAATCGTAAAGGGAGCGCAACCAACAGGATCAAACGCCGTAACAATCAATTGCCGATACCGGCTCCAAAAATATCCCACACTCATCTTGAGACGTTGTTGAAAGAGCGTCTGATCAATCGCCACATCCCAGTGTTGACTGGTCTCCGGAACTAATGTTGGGTTTCCGAAATTCGGAAAAAAGAGTTCGTTGATATCCGGTGTCCGAAATCCGGTCGCATAACTTGCTCGTACTTTTGTACCTGTTTCTTTCAGAAGATATCCGCCGGTTACTCGATACGTAGTCTTATCCCCCGCCGTGTTATGCGCATCTTGGCGGACTCCGGCCGTGGCAAAGAATCGATCAAACAGATTCAGTTGAGCCTGTGCGAACCCCGCATGACTTGAAATAACTTTTTCAGCAAAACTGCCTTTGTTTTTTCCAAGTTGTTCTCGAAATTGATACCCTACAGTCACAATGACAGGCTTACCAATGTAAACATTACTTTGCCATTCAAGCCGATTACTTTTCGTTCGAATATCTGAATTCCCAAATTCTGGGGGGACACTCAAGAGTCCTGTCGCGAGACTCAGCTGATTCGTCCCGGCTTGCGTGATGCCCGTTTCCCGAGCATGTGATACGGTAATCTTTTGGTCCCACCAATCGGTGATTGGCTGATGATACGTCCCGCTATAGATATACTGCCGACTCGTTGACTTCGCCTTCAAGACATCAAACGGCCCACCAAAGGTACTCGGATTATCAATATCAACGTCATTATTAATCCACCGAAACGCAAGCTCTAACCGTCCATCCCATGGCGTATTCACACCGATCAACGACGACCCTTGCCAGTTTCGCGTCGCGTCACGCTCTCCGGCCCCTCGACGAAAATTAATCGAAGAAAACTTACTCATATCGAAACGAGACAACGCCACCGAAAAATCCACAGATCCAACCTGTCCAGCCAAACTTCCACCTTCTCGAATCGAATTGAAGGAACCATACTCCGCGAACATTCTTGCGACAGGCGTACCTTTTCCACGCTTCGTTCGAATATCCACAACCCCACCCATCGCATCCGAACCCCATAACATACTCTGGGCACCTCGTAGGACCGTAATTGACTCGATATTGTCCGTCGTCAATGTTCCTAAATTCGCGTCTCCTAACGTCGCACTATTAATAATGGCGCCATCGATGAGTACCAATGTCTGCCCGGATTGTCCACCGCGAATGCGAAGAGATGCAGTCGTCCCTGGTCCACCAGTCGAAAAAATCGCTGTGCCCTGGCTAAGCCCCAATGTTTCAACAACGGTTCTATCGTTTCGGCGCTGAAAATCTTCTGCTGTAATAACTTCAACTGCACTCGTGATATGGCTGAGCGGCACAGGGGTTTTGGTGGCACTGACGATGACAGGCTCTAACTGCTGAACGTCTTCTGACGTCGCCTTCTCTTGAGCCAACAAAATCGAGGGAACAACAACGGCGAGACTCCAAAACAGAAACACGAAAACACGAATAATCGATCGATGATAACTAAAAAACATGAACCCACCTCCCTTTCGCACGAAGGGTGTTATGGAAAAAATTGGACAGTTGGGTCTCCTGACTTGCGGATCGTCGCGCCTCTACGCCTTCCCATCCCATACGTGCGACGAGAAACGATAGACGGAAGACGAGAGGAAATAAGAAACCGTAACGTCTTTCGTTTCACGTTTTCCGTTTCACGCGAAAAAACAGTGGCCTGTTTGTAGAGTTGCTTCCCGCTTACAGTGGCGGCACCGTGCTGGATTTCCACCAGCTTCCCCTTCACTGCCAACGCGATTGTTTAAATGCCTCTTCTCCTTTTGTTACGTAATTGATAAAGCGTCCAAAGTCTAACGTTCCAGGTGTAAAATGAAGAATAAAATTTTCTTGTTACTTTAAACTTTCAACATTAGACCTTAAACTTTTTCTATACTGGCAACGAAACTCTCGGCATCCCCGACTGCGGGTGCCGATCAACTAACACCGCGCATCCATAGACCTGTTCTAAAACATCAGGCCTGATCACCTCTTCAGGTGTCCCTGTGTGTACAATGTGACCATGATCCAAGAGCAGCAACCGGTCGCAATATTGACTCGCTAAATTCAGATCATGCGAAACCAGAATGACTGTGAGTCCACGTTCTTGATTCAACCGCCTGAGAATTCTGGCAATATCCAACTGATGATGCAAATCCAGAAATGCCGTAGGTTCATCTAACAGTAATACTTTAGGATCTTGAGCGAGCGCCCTCGCAATGATCGCACGTTGTCGTTCACCTCCCGAGACATCTGTAATGAGTCGATCAGCCAGATGAGCGACATCGAGATCTTGCATCGCACGTTCCGCAATCACAAGATCCTCGAAATCTTCCCAGTGCCAGCCCCCCAAACCGGTATGATGTGGGTAACGACCCATCAAGACCATTTCGCCAATGGTAAACGGAAAAATTTGCTGCGTTTCTTGTGGAACGAATGCCACGGCTTTGGCAATGGCTGCTTGCGAGAGCCGCTGCATATCTTGCCCGTAGAACTCAAGACGTCCTTCTTGAATGGAGAATACTCCCGCCAAGAGTTTGAGCAAGGTACTTTTCCCGGATCCATTGGGTCCAAGTATCCCGAGAATTGATCCCGCATCAATCGAACAGTTTACATCCGTTAAGACCGCCTCGGAGTTTTTCGCAAAGCGGGACCGATAACGGTAGGTCATCCCTCGCACAGACAATGCAGGGGGCGTACGGGAATTTTCCAGTTTCATCACGTCACCACCTGAGCTCGGCGATTCATTAAGAGGTAAAGAAAAACTGGCCCCCCGACGATTGCCGTTACGACTCCGACAGGTATCTCAGCCGGACTGAAGAGCGTTCTTGCCACCGTATCGGCCACCATCAAAAAGATGCCGCCGGTTAACCCAGCAATCGGCAATAAAAGACGATGATCCGCTCCCAATGCCAAACGAACCGCATGCGGAACGATGAGCCCCACAAACCCGATCAAACCGCTAAACGCCACAACGGCTCCCGTCACCAAGGCTGTGGCAAAGAACACCAATTTTTTGACTCGCTCCACTTCCACGCCAAGAGATCGCGCCGCCTCTTCGCCTAACGTCAACACATTGAGCGACTGCGCCTGAGAGCCCAAGATCAACAGCCCAATGCCAAGATACACTGCCAAAATTCCCAACGTCGGGTAATCGGGTCCAGTCAGTGATCCCATCAACCAGGCAAGCATGCCAAACACTCTATTAGGGTCAGCGACACTAGTTAGAAACGTAATGAGCGCCATGAGCACCGCGCTCAACACCACCCCGGCCAAAAGCAGGGTATAGATGGAAAATCCGTATTGCGTTGCGGCGATCCGGTAAATAATCAATAATGAAATAATAGCTCCAAGAAACGCACACATTGGCAACGCCGATAAACTCCACATCGACACACCGACTCCAAATAAAAGTGCGATAGCAGCCCCAAGCGCAGCGCCACTGGAAATCCCGAGGACGAATGGGTCTGCCAAAGGATTACGCAACAGTGCCTGAAGCGATACGCCAACCGCAGCCAAACTGGCACCAACCAAGAACGCCAAGAGAAGACGTGGCAACCGGACTTGGAGAAGGATCACATGTGTTGGGTCCTCCCCCGAACCACCTTGAGATACCGCCGTCATGGCCTGCACGAGAATATTGAATATGCGTGGGAGTTCGATGACTTGCGTTCCATACCGCAGACAGACCATCAAAGCCAACATGGCGAACACAAGAAAGGCACTAACCCAGACACACCAACGATGGAGTGTGAGTGAACGAAAATTCGAGACAACCGGCTTTCTGTGAACCTCCGGACGAACAGGCGCAGCGACATCGACTGAAGACTGCGAGGACGGTAAGGGTGGAATCTCTAATGTGGGCTTCACAATATCATCATGAGAAAGGTTTTTACGTTTAAGGTCTAAAGGGCACCTCTAAAAAACTTAGACCTTAGACTAATCATCACGTTGGTTCATAGTCTCATTCTGCAGCACTTCGGGGTGAAGGAATCGAACAAGTTGCTTGAGCCCCTCAATAATCCGAGGCCCTGGGCGATTGAGCAAATCGCTTTGCACTTGGAATAGGTAATTCTTTTTCACAGCCGTGAGCGTCTCCCAGCGTTTCCAGCGGTCTTGTTCGGCTTGCGGGATCCCTTCAAACCGGCCAACGGGAAACAGTAAAATATCGGGGTTTTGCCGCAAGACTTCTTCCATGGTCAGGCGCGGATAGGGCGTCGTCGCTGCTTCAGCCGCATTCCGTCCACCAGCTAGCTCAATCAAATGATGAATAAAACTTCCTGGTCCGACCGTGATGAGTGGTTCGGAATTTAAGATATACAACAAACTCGGACGCGCACGACCTTTCAGTTGGTCCGACAGCTGGGCAATTTGCTTTCGCAGTGAAGTCGTTTGCTCATTCGCTGCGTCGGAGCGTCCCACCATCCGTCCAAGTAATTTGATGTGCGCCATAATTTCTTCAACGGTGTGGGGCTCTAAGATAAATGTGGGAATTTTCAACTGCTCGAGTTTTCTGAGCAGATCGGCCCGCATAAACGATTTCGGGGCTAAGACGAGATCGGGTTTCAGCGCGACAATGGACTCGATATTGGGTTGCGCATACCCAACGACCGTCTTATCTTTGGCTTGAGGAGGATAATCACAAAATTCCGTCACACCCACAATTTCCTCGTTGAGACCAATCGCAAAGAGAATCTCGGTAATACTCGGAGCCAGTGAAATAATCCGTGTGGGATGCTTGGCCAGAAATAATTTCCGCCCCATATCATCAATAAAGGTCCGGGGTGCTAAGTTCGCCATGAACGGCATCCCAGTTAATATGCCTTGTTGACGTCTTTTCATCAATGAGTCATCCGCAGCCAGAGCCGACGACACGCTCGCTCCCCACACCATGACACAACACAACAGCCCTGCGAGAATATGCCGAATTTCATAGCGAATCACGAAAATAAAAAATCCCCAAGGCCTGAAAGACCCTGAGGATTGCACCCGTTTCATCATCCTCACCCATTCCCCAGCCCACGAGGGAAAGAAGGTCTTGAATGGAGAAGTATTCTGGCTTCTGGATTTGCATCCAGTTACAGCGGCGGGACCACGTGGGACTTTCACCCACTTCCCTTCATCCATTCTGCATATGTTGCCATCGACTGTAGGCGAGTCGTTCAAGGGTTGTCAACTTACCATCGCTTAACAACTCCAGACCCTCTTTTTCCATGGCTTCATTCATTGGACCATCATCTATCCCTTCCATTCTTGATGACATTTGAACGCCAGCGAAATTCTTGAAACGTTCTCAGTAAACACACGATTGCAAGGGGGGAAAAATCAGGGGCAATCTCATCAAGGGCACCTCGCGTCTTCGCTTGCCCTCCGCACACATCTGATTTCACTAGTGACTTCACAGGCCGATACGTCACTTTACAAGGAAATTTTCAGACCCTTTTCTCCACATCGCGCCCTTAAGTCTCGCATGACAATAACCGATTTCATAATGGTACGGAATAAACATCTTCCCTCTCATCATCAATCCTGAGGAGCGCTATGCAACTGCAAGAGAAAACAGTTGAGCAGGTTCGTATTGTGACAATTGAAGAAACCAGAATAGACGCAGTCATCGCGGATGAATTGAAGAAGCAAGTCTTCGAACTCCTCAAAACCGCCCCCCCGCATTTACTGTTGAATATGAAAGAAGTCAGTATAATCGACAGTAGTGCACTCGGGGTATTCGCCCTCGTGTACAAAGCTTGCAAAAAACAAGGCGAGTTTGCCCTATGCGAAGTCAGAAAGAATGTTCAGACTCTCCTAAGAATGACACGGCTCGATCAGGTCTTTCCCTGTTATCCGACGGAAGAGGAAGCGATCGCGGCACTCGCGAAGAATGTCCCCGTCGCGCAGAACACAGGAAAATAGGATTGACAATCAGATCACTGTCATCGACGAACTCTCGTGTGGTAGGTCAACTTATTCCTCTGGGGGCCTGCCCTCTTGAAGGTACATGCCTTTCACCCATCCCGTCTGCTTTTCATATCTCACCCGGCACCATCGTAACGAAACCGCCAAGTCGCGCTCCCGTTCGATGAAACGTGACCATTCCTCCATCGTGAACTCCGGACTACAGCCCAGGTTTTCTAAATGCGCATAGCCTGCAGGAATCCGAGTCAAGACGGGAAACTGAGTCGTCGGCCCTTTTCGTAGATTGAGCACAGCCCCGTGCGACAGACCATGCACGGCCCAATAATCCGGACCGTCGGCCTCGGCAGCAGCCACAGCACACCACATCACAAGCAGACACACAGACAACAAACACAAAGTACATGAAACAGATTGAAGGGCATCTCTAAAAACCAGGATTTTTGTGTGAGGGCAAGGAAGGCGCGCGCGGAACTTGGGCACCTGATATCGTTCTCGCGGAAAGGAGAATCCATCCCAACACAGGAAAGATGGCAGGACCGTCTGCCCTCTGGCCCATCGTGCCCAAGGCCACTGCCCTGAGCCTTGGCTACGATAGGGAACGACCCTCAACACTAATGAACCCTCCATTGTGTGAGGGGAGCGAACTCTTGCTATTTTGATCGTAGGTAGCCAAAACATGATGATTTGAGCACGCGACTGACGCCGCCATCGCGAAAAAAGACGGTTTTTAGAGGTGCCCTTAATAGTCATTCGGGTTAATAAATGCCAGTTGAGAGAGATGCGGAATTGCACGTTTCCCCGGACATGCCGTGCTCTTAAAATCCCGATGAACATAGACTGCTCGATCGGCCGGACGCATGGAGCCTAGATGTTTCATGGCCCGAAACGTTCCATAGCTCGGATGACTGGGATCATGCTTGAGCCAACCTAGAAAACCCGAAAGCAAATACATTCGTTTGGCCACGTCGATTCCTTCCACCGTCTCGTCGTCAAAATTTCCCGCAAACGCGATCCCAATTCCCTCCGTATTATGCCCTTTCGTATGCGCGCCGGAACGATCTTCGCCACGACCTTCACACACAACAATTCCATCGTTCTTGGACATTAAATACACCACGAAATTATACGGCACGTCATTGCCCAAATCTGGACGAATCGTTTGTAACCTGCGCATATTGAGGTACACCTCCGACAAGGTTTCCCACACAGACGGAGATGAATCGCTCGTATCGGACACGACGGTATGATGCATAATTACATGCGTGCGCTTGCTCCGTGGAACACGATGACCCTGACGCGGAAACGCAGTTTTGGCGCCCCAGCCTTGACGGTCAACGAAAGTCAGGCCTGAAAGAATCTCAAATTTAGCCATTGCATTCCTTGTAGTGCGAAGACAGTCATTTTCTCTTAGTTCCTTGCGCAAACATCTGTCGAATCCCTAATCTCGTTAACTAGGCTGTTCTACGAGGTCAACAAGCGGTGAAACACATTGCCCCGGACTGGGCATATCCCCGAAATAGTCCAGAATCGTGTCACCAATCGGATGTCCGGTCGAAGCTTCATAGGGTAAAAAGGTCGGAACAGGATTCATTTCGAGACACCACCATTCATCCTGTACCGTCTTACGAAAATCAAAGCCGGCGAGAATCAGCCCTTCTGAAGCAGCCGTCTTTATGCAAAGCGACTGAATCAAAGGCGGCACCTCAATGCGAGAATACTCAACTCCTTCACTCTCGAATCGATAATCAATTCCGTGCGATCGAATTTGTGTGGCAAAGGTCGTCCTCCCGATGACATGAATACGAACGTCGAACCCCGGGATGTACTGTTGGACTACTGCAGGAGAAGTCCCCTCTGCCATTAATGTAAACAGCGTCTCATCAACACGACGAACTCGTGATCGTAATCCTGAACTGGCTTTATAAATAGCCCCATTTTGACATTCTGCAAGAAAATCAGCCATTACTTTTGGGTCATTGGTCACGCGCCAACGCGGCACAGCAAACTCATGTCTTTCCAACAGCATCATTTGATAAGGCTTTGAGCTGTTCGATCGACCGGCACAGGGTCGATTGATGACGGGGAATGGCACTTCATTTAAAAGCCAATGCAACCCATATCGACGCTCCATGACATAAATATGTTCGGCTTCCGGAGGTACGCCAAGCCTATCGTGGACGACTGGCTTAGGATTTAATCTCACGAATGCGCCATGAATATCATGGACTGAGAAGACTCGATCATGCATCGTGATCGTGCTCTTCTCAGGATGACGAGGGACCTGAAAGCGCCAATTCAACCCGAGGTCATTCTCGGAAAGGACGATGACTTCCGCACCACGCCTCTTGGCTAACCAGATTAGATATGCGGCGGATAGATCTTCAGGATCACCAACGACACAAATGCGCATTGATCACCTCTGCAATCCTGGTGGCTATCTCGAGAGTGAGTGAGTCAGGAACCGTACAGGCTGTCGTACAGGACACCACTTCCTCTCGTTGATTCGTGAGAATACTCCCCAAATGTAGCCCATACGATGCCATTACCTTTCCTGCGACTGCGACATGCTTCCCGCTCGGACCACTAAAGACCTGGCCTTCGCACCACAGGCTTTGTTGAAATGCATTCCCTTCCGTAAGAGCGGGAGCAAAGGCACGCCGAACATGACAGCCTGGCACACCAAGTATGCCTCCACCCCAAGGCAACCAACTCCAAGTTGAAAAGACCTTGCTATCGCCGACAGCAACATTCGCCAGTGGCACACCTGCCTGTTGTAGACGCTTGCGCCACACCGCCCATTCGGCACTCGTATACCACAACTCGGCATCGACTTGATTGATCGTCAGGACGGAAGGGATCTGCAGAATTGAAAGCCAGGTCGCACGAACTTCATCACTCGCAAAGCCTTGATCTGGTTCTTCGAAGTCCGCCCCGTAATTGGCATGCGTATGACAATGAAAGAACACCGATCCTACCACTTGCCCATCACATATAGCACGTGTAGGAGTCACTTCCAAACGACACAATGCCAATCGCTCGGCAAGAATGTACTGCGTGGGTCGTTTTCGCTCACGTAGCCACTCAGCGACTCCCTTGCCAACACCATCCACTCCTTGATCAACCACGATGGCGACAGGGGAAACAGACTTGTTCATTTTTTACCTAAACGCTCCTCGACTCGCCGCGCGACATCCTCGACAAGTCGAGAGAATTGTACGTCAGACTCACGAATGAGCTCTCCTGGAAACACTCTGTGTCCTATGTCAATAAACGGCTCGAGTTCAACCTTCTTTTTTTCTCCACGAAGTTTTTCGATCAGCTCACCAACCGTAATATTGACGATTTCGGTTTCTTCAATCCACAGTTCATATTTTTTCTTGTCGGTGATAATCCAAGAATGCTTGCCTTTGACCTTTGGATGATTCAAGACTTCTACGAATTCCGCCGCGTTTAACTCTCGTAATGGACTGTCCATGACCTTATCGATATCAATAGCTGCTTTTCGTTTGTTATTCATAGTGCTTTCCTCCTTCTGTTGGGTGTAATAGGTTTACGAACAACTAAGCTATCCCAAAGCAAGGAGCTCGCCACTCTCGAGTAAGTGAGTCATAACATTAAGATTTCAAGAAGTTATCTAATACCGAGAACGAGCTGAAGCATTGAGGTGTGTCGTAACCGATACAATTGGTATCGATTCAGATACATGGATGAAAGGACGGATACGAATGTCAAAAAGTGAAGGGTATCAGTGTAGCTACGCTCCAGACTTATTGGTGTTTGAGTTGACCTCGAGCCCAAGAAGATGCAAGACAGGCATGAAATTCACATGCTTCTCTACGTGGTCGGCCCATCGATCGAGTGCATTCGACAATCGTTGAGAAACCGTCTTCGACACCGATACGTCAACCGCCACAAGTCCTTTGCGTTCACGGATTCGGTTCAGCCACATACGGCGAAAAACCGGTTGATCGAAGACGCCATGGATGTAGGTTCCCCAAACGTTCCTGTCTTCACGACAGCCGCCATCGAAGGCAAGCTCCGAGCCTGACATGATTTGAAAGCATGGTTGCAAGTCCTTCCCTGTTGTCTCGCCCATATGAATCTCATAGCCTTGAACAACATGATCGAAGAACGAATCATACAGTAAAGGATGAGCTTTCACCTGCACAGTCTTCTTTTCGGCAGTCAATATCGTGATCATCTCCAGCAGACCCAAGCCATCTATTTCCCCTCCCCCTTCGATCCGGTGCGGATCAGCAATGCGACGACCCAACATTTGAAACCCGCCACAAATTCCGATAATTTCAACACCGTGCTCCAACTGCCGCGACAATGCCTGCTCAAACCCTTCGTCCCTCAAGTATTTCAAGTCCGCAATCGTAGTTTTGCTGCCAGGAATGATCACGGCATCGGCGCCATCTAATTCCTTGGGACTTCTCACATACCGCAGGGCAACATCGGATTCAGCTCCCAAGTGATTGAAATCCGTAAAGTTACTCATATGCGGCAACAGCAACACTGCCATGTTAATCGTCGTCGAAAGAAAAGAGGTTGTTCGAAATCGATCAACGTCGACACTATCTTCCTGGTCTAGCTCAAGATGAGGAAGATAGGGAAGCACGCCTAAGACCGGAACGCCAGTTCGTGCTTCAATCATCTTCACTCCATCTTCGAATAGCCTCGCATCACCCCGAAACTTATTAATGATGATCCCAAGCACCCGTTTCCGTTCATTGGAGGTAAGCAAATCCATGGTCCCGATGACTTGGGCAAACACGCCTCCTCTGTCAATATCCGCCACTAACACCACAGGGGCATCGGCCATTTCCGCGACCGGCCAGTTCACAATGTCCCGATCGCGTAGATTCATTTCCGCCGCACTCCCGGCTCCTTCAATCACGATTACCTCATATTGTTGAGCAAGACGATCATAACTGGCTTTCACGATTTCAAATAAGGTCGCCTTATGAGCAAAGTATTCTTTGGCTTCTTGCGTGTTCCATACGTTTCCCTGCACGATCACTTGTGATTGTTGATCCGTCTGAGGTTTGAGTAAAATTGGATTCATATCCACATGAGGTGACAGGCCACAGGCTTGGGCTTGAAGGACTTGCGCGCGTCCCATCTCCCCACCATCAAGCGTGACATAGGAATTGAGTGACATATTTTGCGCTTTAAACGGCGCAACCTTGAACCCACATCGGTATAGCAATCGACACAACCCAGCCGTGATGAGACTCTTTCCGACATCCGATCCCGTACCAAGCACGGCTATTGCCTTCGTGTGTACCCTAGGGCCATCATTACTCATACTTCTTGGGTTCCTTCCAATGCGTCCTGCCTCCTCCAAGTCGAATTTCGACTTTCGTGGAAGCTCTACTATTACCTTCAAAACGTTTATGGTACATTCAACTATCGTTCACTATTAATCATTTCACCATGACGGCGGAACTATGAAGATTCACCAACAATCGGGACACGTATTAGGCACTTTCTTTTTAATCCTTATATTGATCAGTTCCATGAGTGCGGCAAGCATGGCCGAGGCCAATAATGCGCACCCTGAAAAGCTCAGTACCTTTAATACTATTCTCAAAAAAGGTCAATTAGACATCGGCGTTTCGCTGTTTACTCCTTGGACGTTAAAGAATGCGCAGGGAGAGCTTGTGGGCTTTGAGATAGATATCGCTAAGAAGTTGGCCAAAGATATGGGGGTTAAACCAAAATTCCACGTACTGGCCTGGCATGACATCCTCTCGGCACTACTCAATAAGGATATCGACATTATCATCGCAGGCATGGTGATTACTCCACAAAGAGCCTTGAAGGTGAATTTCAGTCATCCGTATGTTGAGTCTGGCATAGGGCTCGCTACCAATCACCAACGGACCAAATCCTTTACCAGCCTCAAGGATTTGAATCAACCTGACAGTACGATTGCCGTTGTCACGGACACCGTAGCGGAAAACCTAGCTCGTCGGGTATTCCCGAATGCTTCGATTCAGACGTTTCTCACGAGCCAAAAAGCCATTCTTGCTATCACGGCCGGGAAAGTCCATGGCTATATTGAGCACAACCCGCTCCCCACGTTTCTCGCCCTTGATCATCCGGACAAGGTAGACACTCCATTATCAAAACCACTCCTGACAACAAAAGCGGGGTTCGCGATCAACAAAGGCGATGCTGATTTTGTTAATTTCTTGAATGCGTGGATCATCGCCCGGGAAGCCGACACATGGTTGGCATCGGCCCATAAATATTGGTTTAAGTCATTAGAGTGGAGAAAAGATGCTGGAGTGAAACAATGACAGATCGCTTTGATGGCCATGCGCAATGGTCCTCACCATACCTCTGCGTCCTCATGTTCGTAATCCCTCTTCTCTTTGCAGCAGGTATCACTGAACAATCAGGCCAACATGTCATCCTTCCTGATGAGGACTCCTATCGTTCCAATTTCTCCGAGACGATTCTCGAGTCTTTGGAATGGCGAAAACCGCCGCCGACAGAATTCCCTTGGAGAACTCCGCCTCGCCCTGAATTAGGCTGGCGCACGCCCCCATCCACCCAACCTTCGACCACATCCCCTCGTTCGAAGATTGAACTGTTCCCCAAATATCGACCTGGAGCTCCGACCGATTTTGATCACATTCAGCGAGAAGAAAAACCCCTGATCAAGGTGTTTGAGTTTGGTTCATAGCGAGCGCAGTATGCACAAGCCACAACTCGTCTCAGGCATGAAGGAACCAGACTTTATGAATAGGCGTACATGAGTAGACTGAAGGGCATCTCTAAAAAAAGATTGCCGAAAATACGGGGAAGAATTACGACGAAACCAGTTGATTCAGCACGACTTTAAGAAGCCCAGACTCCGAAGGCACTAATTCACTTTTCACGGCACGGTTTCGTCCATCTTGTTTAGCCTGAGCCATCGCGCGATCGGCGGCAGAAAATAAATCCTCAAAATCACAAGGAAAGTTGAAGGGAAGACTGACAACCCCAAAACTGGCGGTCACTGGAATACCGCTTGGGGTTGCGGATTCCACAACACTGCGTAAGCGGTTGACTTTCTCCCGTGCATCACTCTCATTACAGTGAGGCAAAGCCAACGCAAATTCATCGTCATTGGTCCTCGCAACGATATCTTCATTCCGAGAAAAAGTCTTGAGTATTTTGGCGACTTCTTGCAAGACCATATCTCCAATGCTTTGCCCGTATCGCTCATTAATCAGATGAAAATGATCAAGGCCAAACACGACAAGACTAAAGGCATAGCCATGCCGATAGGCTTCATTGGCTCGCTGACTTCCAGCGTTGAGAAGGTAAGGCTTGCTGTACAACGAGGTCAACGCATCCGTCATGACTAATTGACGAAGCTCTTGCTCCTGCGATTCGATCTTATCCGCAAGGTTTTTAATGAGGAGAAGATTTTTCACACGGCATTGCAATTCCTCTTCAACGACAAGTTTTCCGACACAATCATTCGCCCCTTTTTTCAGCGCCTCCGGCACGGATGAAAGTTTTTTTGACCCGCCGATGACCAAAATCGGACGTTGAGCCTTTGCGCCTTGACTCGACCGAATCGCGTGAATCAAGTCAAAATCTCGTGATGGGCTTTTCTCCCCTATCGCCACAACGACAAGATCAAAGTCTTCTTGTTCAAAGGCCTCAAAGGCCATGCGCGGGGATACGTATTGCACTACGGTCAGTCCCATACGTTGAAACGCATCGTTCATGGACTTCGCAGCAGACGTATGGCCATCAACATACAGAAGCCGTCCCTTCAAGAAACAATTTTTTTGAATTAATCCGATGAGGCCCGTGGTGTACGTAAAAAATCCATTCAGATCTTGCTTCGAAAATACTTGAACTAATCCATCATGTACATCCGCGCTTTCAGCGTGAGATCGATGTGACGTAAAAACAAAGACCGGCGTTCGCTGATTACATTCAGACAGTTTCAAACCGCCGAAAAACCGTTTTTCCGTGCTCTGGTCTAAAGGAAAGCTCACGCAAATAAAATCAAATGCATGCTCTTGCACCAACTGAAGAGCTTCTGCACCCTGGCGACAGGAAACAACCGTCACACCATGATCCCCAAAAAAATTTCCAAGTTTCATCTGGTCAGGCATACACGAATCGGCGATCAGCACGCGTAAGACTCCGTTGAAGGTATGCGTTGCACTTAGACTAAATGCTGGTATGAATGATTTCATAGCTCACAATGCCGTTGGGGGATGGCTTTACTCATCCAATGTCAAAAGACCGCGCATACACCTCTCAATCATCATCGGAACGTTGAAGGTTCGGCTTAACCGTTACCCCTGGAAATAGCAAAGTGATTATGAATTGGCTCACAAATTATTTCGGAATATTGAACGTATGTCAGGCGTTACCTATTTGCAGATCTACAAATTCCGACCGTACTTGACTCAAGCCCCACGCTACGGTCACCATACCAATAGAATGTCAGTTGCAGGAAAAAGGAGAAACAACTATGAACAATGACGTATGTCGTATAACCAGAAATATCGTGCTAAGCGTTGGACTGCTGTTGGGATCCGGCTGTACCTTAAAAGCCACCACCGAATCATTGACTGACACCACCACAAATATTCTCTCCTCGACGACTCCAGGAGCCTGGTTTACCGCCGATGGCCTTCTCAAACCAGAGGAAAAAGTCAATGCATTTATTGCAACGAATTATCACAATCTGCAACAAAACATGGCTCAGGGAGAAGGCGAATACCTGACGGCATTGGGTAGCTTACTCGAGATTCAAGAAGAGGCCATGCCACAGTTTCACGCGCGAGCACAAACACATTTCCAACGCTTCACCGTTACCTCAACCCAACATCCTCAGTCGATATCCACGATGCTCTCACTCTTGAAAGAACCTCGGTAGACGGACTCAACAATCGGCTCATGTGTTTCATGACAGGCTTGAGACATTATTCGTTGTACCATTTTCTCATTCCCACTACTTGCGCGGGTCGTCACGGTATACTCTCGAAAACCTTGTTCGCTTATGAATCAACCATCTCCTCTTTTGTGCATTTTTTCATGGTCTCCTCAATACATCGTTGCATTCTCTCATGTGTAGCCGTATCAGCTAGAACGCAAGGCGTCCAACGAACATGAAACCAACATATGCCTCACCTGCCAATTGATACGATCATTCCCACGTTGCAGCACAGGTTTCTCACTCATCGAAATATCGTGTTGAGTGCATTGCCGGGCGCAGGGAAAACGACTCGCATCCCACTGGCCTTACTCAATGAACCCTGGATGCAGCAACAACGAATCCTCATGCTTGAACCACGTCGTGTCGCGGCCCGTTCTGCAGCACGGTATATGGCTACACAAATAGGCGAACTGGTTGGACAGACAATCGGATATCGCACTCGGTTGGACACGCAGATCGGACCACACACTCGCCTGGAAGTCGTGACCGAAGGGATTCTCACACGGCTCCTACAAACTGATCCGTCACTCACACCATATAACCTCGTGATCTTTGACGAATATCATGAACGTAGTCTTCACGCCGATTTGGGGCTGGCCCTTTGCCTGCAAACGCAAGACGTATTACGGGAAGATCTCCGCATCCTCGTGATGTCGGCGACATTGGACACGAACGCTATATCAAATCTTTTACATCACGCACCGATCATCACCTGCGAAGGAAAGCTTTTTCCGGTGGAGACGCACTACCTCCCGCCGCCCCGCAATTCGAACATCGAGACAGCCATCACAAACTGCATTCAGCACGTGCTACGCCTTGAAACAGGGAGTGTGCTCGTCTTTCTCCCTGGTGCCGGAGAAATTCATCGAGTCCAACGAATGCTGCTCACGACCAACCTGGGCAAGAATATTATTATCGCACCACTGTATGGAAACCTGTCGCAACAAGAACAAGACCAGGCGATACAACCGGTTCCTCCCGGACTTCGTAAAGTTGTACTGTCCACTTCAATTGCCGAAACCAGTTTGACCATCGACGGCATTCGCGTGGTGATCGATACAGGGCTCATGCGAATCTCGAGGTTTGATCCTCACGGCGGCATGACTCGATTGGTCACAATATCCGTGTCACAAGACTCGTCGGATCAACGGCGTGGAAGAGCCGGACACCTGGAACCTGGAGCCTGCTATCGCCTTTGGGCGGCCAATGAACAAACACGATTGCGGCCACGAACTTCTCCAGAAATAGTCGGAGCCGATCTGTCGTCTTTCGCACTCGAACTCGCAGCCTGGGGAATTACCGACCCTCATACGCTTTCTTGGCTTGACGCTCCGCCAGTAGGTGCCTTCGCTCAAGCCCAACAGCTCTTGACACGATTGGGAGCAATCGATGATCACCATCGCATCACCCCACACGGCAAACACATGGCGATGCTCCCCGTCCATCCACGTCTTGCACATATGATCTTAAAATCTCAAGAATTAGGAATGGAAATTCTTGCGGCAGAAGTCGCCACGGTTCTCAACGAACGCGACATACTTCAGTCACATGACGGCAAACCCAACGCCGATCTACGACTTCGGCTCGACCTACTCCAACCATCAGCCATGACCCGACATGCCCAAACAATTGATCGAGCCAACTACCAACGTATCCTACAATCGATTGAACAGTTACAAACTCAACTTCAACTCCCGACAAACAAGCATCCCTCTTATTCTCACACTTATTCCATTGGTCTTCTCCTGGCTTTCGCCTATCCCGATCGCATTGCACAACGTCAATCGCACCAAGACGGTCAATATCGACTGTCTAACGGCAAAAGCGCCGTGTTCCGTCGCACAGAATCACTGACGACAGAAGAGTATGTCGTGTGTGCCACATTGAACGGAACACAACCGCATGCGCATATTGTTCTTGCCGCTCCAGTAAAACTCGACGAACTCGAGGAGCAATGCCCTGATCTGTTTAAGGAAATCGAATTCGTTGATTGGGACGAACACCGTTTAGCCGTGCGGACATGCAGACAACGCCGTCTCGGTGAATTAGTTATAGAAGATCGCCCGCTGCGTGATTCGTCGTCCCCCCTCATCACAGCCACGTTACTTCATGGTATCAGGTTATGCGGAATCAACTGCTTGCCATGGACAACAGCACTTCGGAATTGGCAAGCACGCGTGAGCTATATTCGAAAGATAGAAGGAGAAGTATCAGGCTGGCCAGATGTCAGCAACACACATCTTGCATACTGCGTTAAACAGGAAGATTTGTCAGAATACGGTGGCTGCATGGGTAATGCAGTGTGTGATCTGGATCGACACATCTTAGGCAGTATGGGCCGTCCGCAAGCTGGATCGGGTCACACCTGGTTATGGTTCTGAACAGATGGAAGGGAGTGACCTCATGTCCCGCATGCAAGAACAGAAAGGGCAACCAGCAGTTCCCGTATTTCTCGGCATTGATGTGAGTAAGGCTAGCCTGGATGTATTTCTGCATCCAGTGAACCTCAGACTGCAATTACCGAACACACCCACCGGCATCCGCAAACTCATTCGGCTGTGTCGCAGCTTTCAGGTGGAGTTGATTGCCCTGGAGGCTACGGGCAAA